>NZ_JBFUDZ010000044.1:0-47248 GCF_056404455.1 Mesorhizobium sp. P2_D1 | reverse complement strand
GCGAGCAGCTGGTCTTGATCTGCTTAAATTTGCGGCTCAGCTCTCGCCAAGCTTGGCCTACATTCCGCCTGTCGACTACCTGGCCCATATGCCCAATCCGCTAGGCCACATCCGCACGCGCCTGGCGGAGGCCTGGAGCCGGCATTGAGAAACGATGTGACCGGCCATGTGGCTGCCATCACGCTGGTTCAGCCTCGGATCGGATGCCGTCCGCTAGAGGATAACGCATGACCGAAAAGCGCATCGGGGTCGTTTACCTGACCGACGGCAAGCGTGATGACCTGACTTATGCCAGCGCGGTGGCGTTGGGATTAAATCATGCACGGGGGATAGACATCCACATCGTCCAATCGGGGTTCAGCTCGGCCCCCCCGCCGACGGTGCTCAGGATCCTCCAGGCGAAGGGTCATCGGCTGGCGACCCACAGCCTTCCGACGGTCGACCGGGGTTTACCCGGTCATGGCCACATAACATCGACTGCCTATGAAAAAACCGCAGCGATCGCCGCCGTCTCGGGCGATCACGATGTCGTCTGTTACCTCGACAATGATACGCTGGCCGTGCGGCCTCTTGATCTGGCAGCTGCCGCCCCGACGACGCGACCTCTCGCGGCCGTGCCTGACCTTTCCATCTGCACAGGTCTCGACAACCGCGCATTCTTTGAGAACTGCGACAAGCATGGCCTCGAACGGCGTTACTTCAATTCCGGCTTTATGGCCATCGATGTGTCTCGATGGATTGGGTCGGGAATTCCCGAACGGTTCTCGTCCGCTCTAAAGTCGCACGCGTACTTCTGTCCCTATTGGGACGGCTCATGCACCCATATCGACCAATGCGCCTTCAACATAGCGGCCCAAGGTGCATGGGAGACGCTTCCCGTGGAATTCAACGTGCAGAAGTCGGCATTCCAGACCAGCTATTGGGATCGGGCGTTGATCCGCCACTATACGGGGCCGGAGAAGTTCCTGCCGGCGGTGGCACATCGCATCGACAGCCAGGAGCGGTCTGTACTCGGCCGCATATCTTGCAACTGCGGGGAACTCGGTCTGAATATTCCTCCTGCGTATCTGGGGTTAACCTACAAGGTCAACAGATTGCGCAGGAGAGCCTATCGGATCAGAATTTCGAGGCTCATTGGACAGCTTCCGGGGCCCTCCGTCTGAGCCGTCCTCGCGTCGACTTGCCGCGAGTTGGTGGCGCGGGATCTCGGATAAGTTTCGGTATCAACCTACCGACACCCGTGCCCGCCGGAGTCCCGGGAAAATCTTGATGATCTCATCGAGCAGGGGATGCCGGGTGATGATCAATCCAGCCGACCATCCCCCGAACGCCAACAGTCCCGCAGCAATGGCTTCCATATTGGAGAGCTCGAAGCCGGAACTGGAAATCCCCACGGCTGCGAGGGGAGGCACAGCGCTCGCGAAGGCAACGACAGCACTTTTGCCTAGCGCTGCGGCGATCTCCATGCGTCCAAGTCCCAGGCTGCGCCGGACGAAGCTCAGGGCAATATATGCCTGGAAGGGAACAGTCACTAGCATGCACCAGGCGGCTGCCTGCAATCCGCCGAAGACAATGGCTGCGGAGAGGAGAATGCCCGAAATTGGGAAGGCGATCAGCGCGCGGATGTACAAGTCGCGGATCGCCCCCATCGCAACCATTACGGGGTAGTTGAGTTCGAAACTGAAGGAGAACAGCAACGCGATTGCCACGATTTGCACGAGCGGCGCGACCTCGGTCCACTGGTGGCCGAGCACGATGTTCACGGTCGGGTACGCCAAAACCGACAGCACGAGGAGCGCCGGCCAGTGGAGCGCGGTGATGAGGGAAAGGGCGGATAGATAGGGACGTT
This sequence comes from Mesorhizobium sp. P2_D1, assembly GCF_056404455.1. NCBI lineage: Bacteria > Pseudomonadati > Pseudomonadota > Alphaproteobacteria > Hyphomicrobiales > Phyllobacteriaceae > Mesorhizobium > Mesorhizobium sp. P2_D1. The sequence goes on along the minus strand of NZ_JBFUDZ010000044.1, from coordinate 45,399 downwards.
TCAAATCCCTGCCTTGCCTGACCTCGGCCGAGAAGGCGGGCAGCACGACCGCCATGGCGCCTCCGATAACCAGCTTGTCGGGGATCTGGCCGATCCAGAGCGTCCTGCTGAACAAGGCTGCAGCATTCGGCGATATGAAGCGGCCGAGCAGGAGTAGGGGCAGCGCGTCAAAGATGCGGAAAAGAATGGCTATGGCGCCGTTGTATCCGCCGAACAAAACCATTCCTCGCCAGTTGGCGAGGGACGGCTTGAACATCCAGAAATGGGGCCATAGGGCGAAGGCGAGGCCTGCGGCAAGACCRCTGCCGATCAACCACGCCCAGACGAAACTCATGTAGCTGAAGCCCGCCAGTGCCAGAATGATCGTGGCTGCGGAATTCGTGACCGCTGCCACTATGTCGATGGCCGCAACCTTGCCGAAGGACATTTCCCTCCGCAGCAGAGCGGTTATCAGCGTTAGAGAGGTGTCGAGAAAGAGACAGGCCGCGACAACCCTGAAGTAGGGGATGAGGTTCGGCTCGCTGTAGAACGAGGCCAGAAGAGGGGAAACGACGACGAGCACGACGGCGATGACCCCGGTGAGGATGAACATCACCGTGGAGGCGCCGCGGATATCTTCACGGCTGAGTTCCTCGCGCTGGATGAGGAAGCTCGCACTGGAGAACTCCCTCAGGGACAGGGCCATCGCCATGATGGCCATGGCGATCACCGACACCCCGATCTCCTTGGGCGTCAGTATCCGGGAAATCAAAGCTGCTGTGGCAAAATTCGTCACGAGCAGCACGTAGCGTTCGCCCACGCTCATCAGGAGTGCGCGTTTCACCGAAAGCATGCGTGTACCTTCCCGACCGAGGCGACCCGCCGCCTGCGTCCGAGGGATAGTCGGACAAACCCAGTTGAAAGTCATGGCGTCCAATAGGCGAGGAATACAGCCGCCTAAAGCGGTAGCGCAAACCCAGGTGCTCCGTCCGCGCCTGAGCCGGCCCGCCGGCGGCTGAAGTCGTCGGAGCGGTCGGTTGGCGGAATATTTGCCCAACGAGCAAGCAGGGATCATTCGTCGGACGTAGGAGGGCCACGTCGGAGGGATGCCTTGTATTAAGGCCGGTTAGACGTAGGGTCAGTGACCCCTCTTTGCCCCTCTTTCTCACAGGACCGGATGGGATGGACCAGCAGGATCGCGAACTGTATGGACTGCAGATACTGCGTGCGATCGCAGCCTCGGGCGTCGTCATTCGCCACACCCTCGACATGTCCGATGGATCGGAAGCTGGGCGGTTCAGCCCGGTTTGGATGGCGACTTTCGGTGCGGCAGGCGTAGATCTTTTCTTCGTAATCAGCGGTTTCATCATGGTGTATGTGAGCTTTCCACCTGGTCGAGCTGCGGATACACCTGGGCGTTTCATGATCAAACGGGCAAGAAGAATATTTCCGCTGTATTGGATCTGCAGCGCTGGGATACTGGCAATATCGCTGGTTGGGTTTTTGAAGCACAAAAACATAGGCGAGTTTTCAATTTTTAATTCTATATTTTTGCTTCCAGGGGACAAATTGATATTTGTCGCATGGACGCTTTCATATGAGATGTATTTTTATGTCGCCTTCGCGATATGTCTCATTTTCGGCAAGCTCGTTCAGACATCCATCTTGACAGTTTTGCTTATGATCTGCGGAATTGTGTTGGGGCGTTGGATTCAGGATTCAAGTTTTTCTGAATTTATCTCTAGCCCTATCGTGCTTGAGTTTTGCTTTGGTATTGCCATAGCGCTATTGTTTATCTCAAGAAGTAAATGGGAATATCCGCCGGCACTCGGCGCGCTCGGGTTTTTCTTGATAATTGTTTCTCCAGTCTTCGTTAGTCATCCCGGCGATACAGCCATATTGCGAGTCATCGCATGGGGCCTTCCAGCAACTTTGATAGTGGGGGCCTTCCTCAAGACCAAGCGACCGCGATCGAAGGCCGGCCGGGGAGTGATCCTGCTTGGGGATGCATCTTATGCCATCTACCTGACCCACATCTTTGTGATGCTGGGGTATGGTTGGCTAATCAAGGCGACATTCGTTGGGGGAGTATCACAGGTTTCCTTCGCTCCCATGATCATATGCTTGTGCCTTATTGTCGGTGTTCTGACGCATCTCTTCGTGGAAAAGCCAATTCTGGAGCTGCTACGGAAGGTCACAATCCTTCAGCGGAGGCCGCCGCCGCTGGAGGCTGGCAGTCTGCCAAGGTAATCCAACCGGCGGCCGTCCATTGACGACGCGGGCCTAAGGAGCAGTCTCCGAAAGGGGTAGTGCAAGTACCCTGTTCACCCGTATGAGCAAATTGCTACCCCCGATCACATGCCCGACAATCCGGGCTGAATTTGAAATCGGGCAGCGGAGGCTGTTGCCATGTCCTTTCGTTTCGCAACCGCTGCGGCCTGCCTGCTGGTGACCGTTGCGCCTGCTTCCGCAGATGTCCTCTGGGGCGTCAACGGCCATCCGATAACCGCCTATCCGGGCATCCCGGTTGAGTTGCAGCTCGACTTCGTCAAGAATCTCGGCCTGAAATCATACAGGGTCAACATAACCAGCGAAGACAACGCAGATACGCTTGCCGCCCTTGTCGACGCCGGAAAGACCAGAGGGATCGAGATCCTGCCTTTGATCACCCCCGCGGGCATCGACCTGGACAAGGATAGCCCCGAAGAGCTCTACGGGAAGACCCGGAAACTGGCGATCGCCCTTGGCACCAGGTTCAAGAGCGATATCCGCGTTTGGGAACTTGGCAACGAGATGGAGAACTACGCCATCATCAAGCCCTGCGAGAAACGCGACGACGGCTCGCAATATCCATGTGAATGGGGACCTGCAGGAGGAACCGGAGCGCTCGATTACTACGGCCCGCGCTGGGTTAAGGTGAGCGCCGTCCTCAAAGGTCTGTCCGACGGCATGACAGAGGTCGATCCGGGCATCAGGAAGGCGATTGGCACCGCCGGATGGGGTCACACCGGCGCGTTCGCGCGGATGAAGCAGGACGGGATCGCCTGGGACATCTCGGTCTGGCACATGTATGGCGAGGACCCGGAATGGGCTTTCCGCGAAATCTCGGCATACGGCAAGCCGATCTGGGTCACCGAATTCAACAGTGCCAATGGAAGTCAGCGCGGCGAGCGGCAGCAGGCCGATGGTATCAAGCAGACAATGACGCGGCTTCGCGAGCTCAACGAGAAGTACAAGGTCGAGGCCGCGCAAATCTACGAACTGTTCGATGAGACCTACTGGGCCCCCGGCTTCGAAGCCAATATGGGGCTGGTGAGGCTCACCGCTGCATCCGAGGGCAAATGGAGGGTCGGCGAACCGAAGCCCGCCTACAAGACGGTGCGTGACTTCACCCGCGGCCCGCAGCCGCTGCCCAAGCCGCATCGGGAGTGCGACCCAGAGGCGACGGCAGCGAACAAGTCCGTATATGTGAGGCAGGCTAGCCTCGCCTACTGCCTCGTGCTTGGGCGTGAGGGCGACACCCAAAGCCTGGATCAGTGGTCGGCTGCTCTTGAAAGCGGGGACAGGACGATCGGTGGAATGGCCGTGGAACTCATGCGCTCGGACGAGTTCCAGACTAGCTATGCTACGATCGGCCTTACGGACCGCGCCTACATCGGTTTCCTTTACATGCTGTTTCTCAACCGTCCCGCTGACGATTACGGGATAGAAACCTATTCCCGGCAGCTGCGCGCGGGGACCATGACGCGAGAGGACCTGGCCTTCGGCATCATCGATTCATCGGAATTCAGATCCCAACACGCTGCCACCCGCGACGTGTCCGCAGCGCCGCCCCCCGGGTGAGCAAGAGGAGCGTCAAGGCAGTGCGCCTCCAATCTGTTCTGATGGCCGGCGCCCTTTTGGCGGCTATGGCGACCGGAAGCTTGGCCTGTGAGCGTTCTGGCGGGACAAAGTTCCCTCTGCGGATCGAATCCGGAAAAAACTACCCGGTCGACAGGGAAGGTCATCCGTTCTTCATGCACGGAGACTCGCCCTGGTCGCTGATCGGCGACCTGACGGACGAGGACGCTTACCTGTACCTTGAGGACCGCAAGGCTCGCGGGTTCAACACCGTTCTGGTCAACCTCATCGAGCACCGATTTTCCCGCAACGCGCCTGCAGACGCGTATGGCGACAGACCATTCGCCGACAACCAAGATTTCGTTGTTCCCAACGAGGCATATTTCGCCCATGCCGATCGCATCCTGCAGAGGGCTTGCGATCTTGGTTTCCTGGTGCTGCTCGCTCCGGCATATCTCGGATATGGCGGTGGCGGTGACGGTTGGTATCAGGAAATGGCGGCTGCAGGGGCAGGGGAGCTTGCGGCCTATGGCCATTTTGTTGGACGTCGCTACCGACGCTTCGACAACATCATGTGGGTCAACGGCGGCGATTACAATCCTGCGGACAAAGATCTGGTCAGGGCTCTCGCCAAAGGCATCATGGACGAGGACCCCGATGCTCTCAGCACTTTCCACGGCCATTCCGATACGGCGCCGCTCGATTTCTGGGGCCCGGAAACCTGGCTGRAGGTGAACAACGTCTTTACCTATGGCCCGGTCTATACGACAGCGATCAGGGAGTACGATCTCGCCAGGGGTATGCCTTTCTTCCTGATCGAGACTGCCTACGAATTCGAATACGATGCCGACGAGTACCGGATCCGCGTCCAGGCTTACCAGGCGATCCTCTCGGGCGCATTCGGGCATCTCTATGGCAACAACCCGATCTGGCATTTCGACGGGCCCGGCCTCCATCAGCAGACCATGGAGTGGAAGGAGGCCCTCGACAGTCCCGGCGCAAAGAGCATGGAGGTGCTTATAGCCTTCATCTCGTCGATAAAATGGTGGCTGCTGGAACCAGACAGCAAGAACAGATTTCTTGTCGATGGCATGGGCAAGGACATGGGGAGGGCGGTCGCCGCGATGGCCAAGGACGGCTCCTACGCCGTCGTCTACATGCCCAGCAACGAGGCCGTCACCGTCGACCTCGCGCAGCTTTCGGAGACTATCGTCCACGCCCGCTGGCGCGATCCCACCAGCGGGGAATTGACGGATGTCGAAGGTTCCCCTTTCAAGGCGGAGCGCACAACTTTCAAGCCGCCAGAGCTCAACAGCCGCGGCTACCCGGACTGGATTCTGGAACTCACGCCTTAGGGTCCTATGGAGCAAGGCCAACGCCATGCACAAGCTGCGCGCAGTCAGCGAAGGCCAGGTGTGCGCCCAAGACAGCAAGGCGAGGCAGCGGCGTTCGCCAACTGGGGTGTGGATCCGGCTCACGCCGATCGCCGAAAGGATTAGCCGCGCACCACCCGAAAGAGGTAGCGGGCGGCGAGGCTTCGTCCAACGGGCCATCCTGATCGCCTATTGGCGTTCTCCCTCACTGTTTTCAGCCCAAGTAGCCTCTGCGCGATCATATCCGTTGGGGAAAGGTGTGCGATGAAAGTCATGGTAACGGGCCATCAAGGCTATATCGGCTCGGTGATGGTGCCTATGCTGCTCCGCGCGGGGCATTCGGTGACGGGTTACGACAGCGATCTCTACCGGCGCTGCACCTTTGCTTCGGGCGGAGAGCAGGCTTCCGTTCCCTCCATCCAAAAGGACGTCAGGGACGTGCAAGCGCGCGACCTCGAGGGTTTCGATGCCGTCATCCACCTGGCGGCTCTTTCCAACGACCCGCTGTCCGACCTCGATCCGGATATCACCTATGAGATCAACCACAAGGGCAGCGTTCGTTTCGCGAAGGCGGCCAAGGAGGCCGGCGTGTCGCGCTTCCTCTTCGCCTCGTCGTGCAGCAATTACGGCCAGGCGGGCGAGGGGATGGTCGATGAAACGGGCGAGCTAAACCCGGTCACGCCCTACGGCTGGTCCAAGGTGCTTTCGGAGCGGGATATCTCGGAATTGGCCGACAGCAGCTTCTCTCCGACCTATTTCCGGCCGGCCACCGCCTACGGCTTGTCACCCCGGCTCCGCTTCGACATCGTGCTGAACAATCTGGTCGCCTGGGCCGTCACCAAAGGTGTGATCCTCCTGAAGTCGGACGGGACACCGTGGCGGCCGATCGTCCACATCGAGGACATTTCCAGGGCGTTCATCGCCGGACTGGAAGCGCCGCGCGAGGTCGTCCATAACGAGGCCTTCAATGTGGGACAGACGGACCACAATTACAGGATCCGCGACATAGCCGAGATTGTCGCCAAAGTCGTGCCGGGCTGCCGGCTTGAATTCGCGTCGGATGCTGGACCCGATAAGCGGTCCTACCGCGTCGACTTCGGCAAGATCGCGCGCTCCCTTCCTGCCTTCAAGCCGCAGTGGGATGCGCGCAAGGGCGCCGAGCAGCTTTACAAGGCCTACGGCAAGTCCAATGTCACTCTCGAGGAATTCGAAGGACCGCGCTTCCAACGTATCGGCCACATCCGGTATCTTCTGGCCAACCGGCTTCTGGATGACCGGATGCGGGTCACCGAACCTTCGCGAATGCTGGAGGCCGCGGCGGGTTAACTGGAATGGAACACATAACCCCGGAGGGACTCGGCCCGCCGCCGTCTTCCATCGACCTCGGCCAGGAAATCTATGACTTAGCCGAACGTCTCTTTCCGATTTGCAGGAGCATCACCGGGGACGGTGTGCGGCAGACGCTGGATATCCTGTCGGGGCACGTCGGCCTGGACCGGCATGAGGTGCCCACCGGCACGCAGGTGTTCGACTGGACTGTTCCAAAGGAATGGAACGTCCGCTCGGCCAGCATCATTGGCCCGGACGGGCAAACGGTCGTGGATTTTGCCGACTCCAACCTGCACGTCGTCAATTACAGCGTACCCTTCAAAGGGATCCTGCCGCTCGACGAGTTGATGTCGCATATTCACACGCTGCCCGACCAGCCGGGAGTGATCCCCTACCGCACCAGCTACTACGCCCCGACATGGGGCTTCTGCGTCGCCTACGACCGTGTCACCAAAATGCCCGACGGTCTCTACCGGGTGGAGATCGATGCCGAGCTCAAGGACGGCAGCCTCACTTACGGCGAATACCTGCATCGCGGGCAGACCAAGCGGGAATTCCTTCTTTCGGCACACATCTGCCATCCCTCATTGGCCAACGACAACTGTTCGGGCCTGGCCCTGCTGGCAACCCTTGCGAAAAACATGAAGGCAAGAAAAACACGATACAGCTACCGCTTCCTGTTCGCTCCGGGCACGATCGGGTCGATCACGTGGCTGTCTCGCAACGAGGGCCGGACACATCTCATCGACCACGGTCTGGTGCTGTCATGCGTGGGGGACGCGGGACGTCCTGCATACAAACGCAGCCGTCGTGGCGATGCCGTCATTGATCGCGCCATGGCTCACGTGCTGGGGCGTGAAGCCGGAGCAAAGTTGATGGATTTCTCCCCCTACGGCTATGACGAGAGGCAATATTGTTCGCCGGGCTTCAATCTTCCGGTCGGCATGTTCCAGCGCAGTGTCCACGGCACCTTCCCCGAATACCACACGTCGGCGGACAATCTCGACTTCATCAAGCCGGAGTGCCTGGAGGATTCCTTCCGTATCCTGACGGACGTGATCGACATCGTCGAAGGGGATTGGACGCCGTTGAACCTCTGCCCCAAGGCCGAACCACAACTCGGCAGGCGCGGCCTCTACGCCGCCCTGGGCGGGCAGACGTCTTCGGGAGCAACCTCGATGTCCCTGCTTTGGGTGCTCAATCTCGCCGACGGCCAGCATTCGCTTCTCGCGATGGCGGAGCGCTCGGGTCTGCCGTTCAGGGAACTGGCCGCCGCCGCCAGAATGCTGTCGGATCACGGTCTGCTGGCAGCGGCTTCATAAGGCTCCAGCGGCCGTTCTTTGCTTGAGCAACGGCCACGCCTTATCCCTTTCCGACATCGCCGTCGGCATCAAAGGCCAGGCTATCGAAAAGACAGGGTCGTTGTAGCGCACGCCCGTCGACGCATGGGGCGTATAGAATTGCGATATGAGATACGAGACCTCGGCATCGTCCGTAAGGGTCTGCAGCCCGTGGGCGAACCCGGCTGGTATGTAGACCTGCCTCATGTTCTGGGGCGTCAGCTCGAAGCCCAGCCAGTTGTAGCGTGTCGGCGAGTTCGGGCGCAGGTCCACCACAACATCGAAAATCGCGCCGCGGACACAGGAGACGAGTTTCACCTCGGCGTACGGGTCGTCCTGGAAATGCAGGCCCCGGAGTGTTCCCTTTTTGACCGAATGCGCGCGGCTGTGCTGGACAAAGCGCGTCGCCAGCCCGCAATCGGCCATCTCCTTTTCACAGAATGTACGGGTGAAGGAACCGCGATCGTCAACCACCGGTGTCGGCTCGATCAGCCAGACACCCTTCAGCTCCGTTTCGGTAAACCGCATGTCTGCCCAAATCCCCAGTAGCCGGGCCCAGTTAGCCGGGCTAGCACCGCGGTCGGATTGTCGGCACCGACTGCCTGGGCTGGAAGAGCTACCTAAGCCTTAGGTGGCTTCTCCGATCGCGGTATGCCGGGCCGACCGCATTACCCCGTTCGGAGGTCCTTGCGCCGTCATTGCCCCCGCCGTTTCCCTATAAGGATTAAGGCACCCAACGGATTGGCAAATCGAACTCGGGGGGCGCCCCGTCCTAACCTGCGTTGAAAAGATGCACTCCCTGCGGAGCGCGGCGGGCACAGGTTCATCGTCAGGCCACCGCGTCTCCGTTTTTTCAAACCAGGGCGACAGAGGGGTACGGAATGAATATTCAGGCTGTCGAAATTGCTCGCGACCAGAACACGGCACGCCGCAATGTCAGCTGCAGGCTGTGCGGATCGCGCCTGCGCCACAGCCTGGTCGACCTGGGCATGTCGCCACCTTGCGAGAGCTTCCTGCAGGCCGACCAGCTTGACCAGATGGAACTCTACTATCCGCTCAATGTCCTGGTCTGTGAGCGCTGCTACCTGGTGCAGCTCAAGGAGTATGTGAGCCCCGAGACCATTTTCAACGAATATGCCTACTTCTCGTCCTTCTCGACAAGTTGGGTGGCCCACTCGAAAGCTTATTGCGAAGCGATCACGAAGCGACTTGGGCTTGGCGCCGACAGCTTCGCGGTAGAACTCGCAAGCAATGACGGCTACCTGCTGCAGCACTTCCTGCCGCTCGGCGTTCCCGTGCTTGGCATCGAGCCGGCGGCCAACGTTGCGCGCGCTGCGGTCGAGAAGGGCGTGCCCACCCGGGTCGACTTCTTCGGGGTGCGGCTGGCACTTCAGATGGTGGCCGAAGGACTCCGCGCCGATCTGATCATCGGCAACAACGTCCTGGCGCAGGTGCCCGACCTCAACGACTTCGTCGCGGGAATAAAGATCCTGCTCAAACCGGAGGGCGTGGTCACTCTCGAGTTCCCGCACATCGAGCGGCTGATGATGGAGAACCAGTTCGACACCATCTACCACGAGCATTTTTCATATTTCTCACTGCTGACGATCGACCTGATGGCGGCCCGCCACGGGCTGCGGTTGATCGACGTCGAGGAACTGCCCACCCATGGCGGCTCGTTGCGTGTTTATCTCGCCAACGAGGGCAGCAGCCGGGCCACGGATGACAGTGTCGCCGAACTCCTCGAGCGCGAAAAAAGGCACGGGCTTACGGAAATGACGACCTACGCCTCTTTCGGCTACAAGGCGCAGCGCGCGAAGCGCGATCTCCTGGCGTTCCTGGTTTCGGTCAAAAACGAGGGCAAGACGATTTGCGGTTACGGCGCGCCTGGCAAGGGCAACACGCTGCTCAACTACTGCGCCATAGGCACCGATTTCCTCGACTTCACGGTGGACCGCAATCCTTACAAGCACGGCCGCTTCACGCCGGGCATGCACATCCCGATCAAGCCCATCGACGCGATCGACGAGGCCAAGCCAGACTACATCCTGATCCTTCCCTGGAACCTGAAGGACGAGATCATTCAGCAGATGCACCACGTCGCCGCCTGGGGCGCGAAATTCGTCGTGCCAATTCCTTTTGTGACAGTGATCGATCTATCGGAGTTACGGAGATGAAAGTCGTCCTTTTCTGCGGCGGCCGCGGGACCCGGATCCGCGACTATTCCGAAAGCATACCAAAGCCGATGATTCCGCTCGGCCACCAGCCGATCCTGCGCCACGTCATGCAGTGGTACAGCGATTACGGGCATGACGAATTCGTGCTGTGCCTGGGCTACAAGGCCAACGTCATCAAGGATTTTTTCCTGAACACCCGGCCACAGACCTTTTCCGATTGCGTGGTTACGCACGGTGGCCAGGACGTGAAGCTGCTGGGCGACACGGTCAAGGACTGGAGCATCACCCTGCTCGATACGGGCATCTGGCGCAACATCGGAGAACGCCTCTGGGCTGCGAAGGATCACGTCAAGAACGAGAAGATGTTTCTGGCCAACTACTCCGATGGCCTGACCAATGTAGACCTCGACGATGTGATCGCGAAGTTCGAGGCCAGCGGCAAGATCGCCTGCTTCCTCGCCGTGCGCGCGCCGCTGACATACCATTTGGCCGACATCGCTGAAGACGGTCGCGTACGCGAGTTCCGCACGACGGAGACGTCCGAGATCTGGATCAATGGCGGCTACTTCGTATTCCGTCCCGAAATCTTCGACTACATGCGTGACGGCGAGGAACTCGTTATCGAACCTTTCAAGCGATTGATCGATGACAACATGCTGATGGCGTACAAGCACGACGGGTTCTGGCGTTCGATGGACACACTGCGTGATTGGCAATCGCTCGAAGACATGGTCGAAAAGGGGGACATGCCCTGGAATAGGAGGGTCACCGCAGAGAAAATCAGGCGCAGCATGGTGATGGCTGCATCATGAGGGGACTTGGCCTCGCACGTCGCGGGGAGAAACTCTCGATCCTCTGCCTTGGTGCCCATTCCGACGACATAGAGATCGGTGCGGGAGGTACGATCCTCGGGCTGATCGCGTCGGGGGTCGAACTGGATGTCGATTGGTGCGTGCTGAGCGCCGGCGGCCAGCGGTCTGCCGAAGCCAGGGCTTCGGCCGAGGCCTTTCTCCAGGGATCGCACTCGTCCACGGTCCACGTCGCCGATTTCGAAGACAGCTACTTTCCGACCCATAGTCGATCCATCAAGCAGTGGCTGGTGGATCTAAGATCGCGGGTTCATCCCGACGTGGTGTTGACCCACGCCAGGTTCGACGCCCATCAGGACCACCGGGAGGTCAACCAACTGACCTGGAACGTCTTCCGCGACCACCTGGTGCTCGAATACGAGATTCCGAAATGGGACGGTGATCTTTGCCAACCCAATGCCTACGTGCCGCTTACGGCCGACGTGCTCGAACGCAAGATCGAACTCCTTCACGAGCACTTCGGGACGCAGCGCTCCAAGGACTGGTTCGACCGCGAAACATTCGCCGGCCTTGCCAGGTTGCGCGGGATGGAATGTCGGGCACCCGAGCATTTCGCCGAGGCGTTCACGCTTCGAAAGGTCAAGATTTTTTAGCGGCTTTTCACACATATTTTCGCCGAGAAGAGAATGGTGGATGACCGAATGAAACGGGTGAAAAGGGGGTTGAACTGACCGGACGATCTGTTACTTAAATCGCTACCACTGGGTTAAAAATACAACAGAAGCTGGCCATCGGTCCTATGGCTTACCTTCTGTCTTTTTCTGCCTTCCATTTTGAAATTGAAGGGATTTTTATCAAAATGGGCAATGCAATCATTGCGCCGGGATTCTCTTTCAGCGAAGCTCGCATCGGAACGGTCGAGGGCGGAGAATCCGGGGTTCTGGTGTGGAAATCCGACCAACTGGTCGCCGTCCTTACCCAGATCGACGAGGAAGCCTACTGCACGAAAGGCAAGTGGTTCCTCGAGACAGGCTTCGGCCTGCTGAGCGGGCTGCACAAGAACTTCGATACGATCGAGGAAGCCGTTAAATGGGTAGGGATATACACCTTCCCCGAGCCAGTTCCTGCTGTAGATTGATCGGCGGATTCCGCGGCGGCAAGGCGCCTGTGCAAGCCAGCGATGGCTTCGGCCCGTCCTGTGCCGACCTCGCCTGAAGGGCCTTGACAGCCCGCACCTTGCTGCTTCCGCAATGGAAGTGAGATCCTGTCCCATCCTCTCATGCGGAAACAATGCGGGATTGCCGCATAAGGGTCCGTCCTTGCTCCAAGAGAACGAGAAAGCAACGCCTTCGTGGCGTCAGGATGTTACCGCGAGCCGGGCTTCAGATTGCCCCATGGTCGCGTTATTCGCGGCTGGCGGGTTCTCTGGAGCCGTCATTTCAGCTCGGCTGTCACCATTGTTGTAACGGCGGAAGACAACCTGCGTAGGGCGGCCTACCAAGAAACGGCTCGTTCCCGATTCCAGGGCCTGCGCATAGACCGCCAGGGCGCCGTCGACGGCCTCTATCGTCTTCATGACGACCGCGTCGTCGTGGGTGTAGCTGACGACGAGAGACGGCATGAGCACGCCACGCCTGATCGTCTCCTGCAGGAACAGCGAGCGGTATGCCTGTGACGGCTTGCCGTTTGGGTCGAGCGTGGCATAGGCCAGGCAGCAGGGACGGCCGACAACCTTGAAGCAGCCATCCACCCCATGCCGTCTGGCAGCCTCTGCGATCCCGGCCCTCAGTTTCGTCCCCTGACGGTGCAGGTGTTCGATCACGGACTCGTTCTGGTAAGTCCGCATGGTCGCGATCGCCGCCGCAAGCGCATGGGTCTCGGCGCCATGCGTGGTCGACAGCAGAAACACCCTTGGGCGGTCCGTATGCTCGAGGCCGCCGAGCCGCATGTATTCGCGTTTGCCCGCCAGGGCCGAGACCGAAAACCCATTGCCAAGCGCCTTGCCGAATGTCGACAAGTCCGGCTCTATGCCATAGAGCTTCTGCGCCCCGGACGCATGCCATCTGAACCCGGTGATCATCTCGTCGAGAATGAGCAGTGCGCCCTTTTCCCTGCAGAGACGCTGGACTTCATGCAGGAATCCGTCCACCGGATCGTCGCCGCGGGAAGGCTCGAGGATCAGGGCGGCCACCTTGCCGGGGTGCCTGTCGAACAAATCCTTTACGCTGGCGATATCGTTGTACCGGAAAGTGACGGTGAGCTTTCGGACCGCCTCCGGAATTCCGGCATTCATCGGTGTGGTCCCGATGAACCAATCGTCTGTCGAAAAGAAGGGATGGTCGGCGCAGCAGGCAACGAGATCGCGACCCGTGTAGGCGCGGGCAAGGCGAACGGCTCCCGAAGTCGCATCCGATCCGTCCTTGCAGAACTTCACCATCTGCGCGCCGATGAGCTCCAGGAACGTCTCGGCGCAGTCGACCTCGATCCTGGCCGGCCGCGTGAAATTGGATCCACCTTGGAGGGCTGCCTCCACGGCTCTGACCACGGTCGGGTAGGCGTGTCCCAGCCCGACGGAACGGTTGCCCATGCCGTATTCGATGTACTCGTTCCCGTCGACGTCCCAGACATGGCATCCCAAACCACGCTCGATGAAGCCCGGCGCGAGGACGGGATACTGGTCTTCGCCTTTTGCGTAGGTGTGGCTACCGCCCGGGATCAGTTCACGACCGCGTTCCTGCAGGCGCACGGATTTGCGAAAACGAAGGCTTTGCTCAGACATGCCGACCACTCCATTCCGGCAGCAAGTCTACATGCTGGGCTCAGGATTTCGCGTTCTCCATAAGGTCAGCGGTTAGCACTTATGGTGGATACACAGGCGGGCACCGACTGTACCGAGCAAATGGAACAGCTTTTCAGGGTGCCTCAGAACGAGATCATCGCTAGGGATCCAGGCGTTTCGGAGCACTCCGCAAATGTCCACCTGCAGCACACTGTCGGGAGTTAGGGGCAACGATCCACGTTGGAGCGCGGCCAATCACACGGCTCCCGACGCCATTCAAGGCAACGGAAATCCATCGGCCGTCATCGAATGAATCTGTAGTGCGGTACAAATACGACCCGCCAGGGTTCACCCAAGGCGGGTCGTCTTATTAGTTTGCAATCACTCTTCGGCCAGAGCTCCCTCTGCGAAGAGATCATTGACCTTGTAGGCCACTTCCGTGCGGTTGCTGGCCTTCAACTTCTTCATGATGTTTCGGATGTGGACCTTCACGGTGCTTTCGCGCAGGTTCAGCTCGTAGGCGATGATCTTGTTCGCCTTGCCGCGCCGAAGCGCCTGGGCGACCTCTGCCTGCCTGAGCGTGAACATGCCCGTCAAAGGCTGCGTGTCGCGGCTACCTGTACCTATAAGGTGCCGCATGGAAAGGACACTGCTCGCCGGGACGAAGATGCCTCCCGCTGCCGCAAGGTTGATCGCCTCGACACAGACGTCGATCCCGACCGAGGTCGGAATGTAGCCGCGTGCGCCGCATTCGAGAGCCGTCAGTATCTGTCCAAGGTCTTCGRTGTCTGCCAGGATGACCACGGGGACCGACTTGAATTCGGACGAAATATGTCTGATCTCGTCGGCGATGCCATGATCGGTGACCTTCCGGCCGCCAAGGTTGAAGAGTATAGCTGCAAGTGGAGGGGCTGCCCCCTTCTTCATGCGCCATTCTTCGATCGAACCCATGGCGACGACCGCCATGCCGAGTTCGTGATCCTCGAGGGCCGATGCAAGACACTCGCGGTCTAGTGCCCGTCCGTCCAGCATGAGAAGGTATTGCTTGCCTGCCTGCTCGTGGACATTTTCTATTCCGCTAGACGGAACTCCCGATTGATTTGTCGAAGTGTAGTTGTGCAGTCCTACTGTTGAACCCATACTTATACCCACCCTTTCCCCAACGAAAGCCGCTTAGCGGCGCCCAACAAAGCCCCTCATCTCTTGAATTGAAAGTTTGATACCCAACCCATTTTAAAGCTTCAGGCCGTTACCCCAACCTGGAGCCTTGAGCAGTTCTTGGCTGCCGACATGTACAGCAGCTTGGGCAGTCTATGGGCTATCCATAAGCAGTCTCTAACTTAGGTTAATTTTCGGTAAAATTTTTAAGTCTGTGTATGAAACGTACACAGTGGGTCCCGAGCGCTGCGAGACCTTGGATGGGACGGCCCGGCCATTCCCATGGCGCAGCTCCACGCGGCGAACCCGCCGTCGAGCCAGGTCCCAAGAGGTTGATTTGGAACGGCAAGCAGGATCTGCCTGCGGGCAGGCTGACGTGGGAGAAATGAAGTCCTTCACTATATAGCTTTACAGACCCCAAGACGGGGCCTGGTCTCAGGCGTTTCCCTGGGGATTGGCCTCGCTGAGCCACTTCACATCCAGAACCGTCCCGTCAACGTGGATCACGGTTTCGAAGGCCTCTATAAGCCTTTTGGCGGCTTTGCTGGCAATGTGGGACTCGGGATAATTTGCCTCCACTACCCGCGCCCGCTCGTAAACTTCCTTGAGTTTCGTGACCTGCTTGGGACCGAATACGCTCTGTACAACCTGAGTGGTCATACCGCTTCTCCTCCTGGTGCTGGAACTCAAACAACCCGCCCTTTGCCCAGCGCTCCCACAATTTCATCATTAACACAGGATTTTGCAACTGAAAGCAAAAACAAGCCTGCAACCGTACTGTAAGATTACTATTTTCTTTGGTCGAGGCGTTCTTTAGTAGGCGTTCGCGGACCGAGGGTTAGCCGTTTGCAGGAGGCGTAGGCCGGACTGCCATCGCGAAACAAAGAAGCCCACCGACCTGCTGGTCACCCCTCGCTCGAAACGAAAAGGCAGTCTTTTCATATCCTCTGATCTGCCGCCGTGCATTTTACAACGCAGCAGCCGTGACCGGGACATTCAGCTATTCAACCTTTAAGCGTACGCCGGACGGACGATGACGCTTTGGTACCTACCGCAGGGAGTTCCCGCACGTCCCGCAGATACGGGTCTCAGGCTACGTCCTTTGGCTCTCTTGCCCGGGATATCCATCTGCCGAAAGATGGGCGGTCGGACAGCTTCCTGCGTCCGGACAGTCCAGGGCCAAACCAAGCGGGAGGCTCGAACAACAATGCAGGTCTCTTTGGTCGGGCTGCTGGTGTGCGCGGCGATTTTGGCCGTTGCCCGCTATTCCAAGGGAATGCTGATCATCGGGCTGATCGCGTCCCAGGCGTTCGGTGCGACCGCCATCGTGACGCTTACCTTTCTAGGAGGGTCGTCCCCACTGATCTACACCATGTTTGCGGCCCTGCTCGTCATGGCCGTGACAGTCAGGCGTCGCATCTGGTTCGATCTTGGAAGTGTATTCGGGAGCATCCGCCCGGTCTGGGTTCTCACGAGCCTCATGGCTTACGCAATCATCGGGGCATGGCTGTTTCCAAGATTCTTCGCGGGACAGACCGCCGTCTTCGTGCAGTCGAAAACCCGAGGCGCTGTCGTAGAAGCGTCCTTGGCCCCGGTTTCGGCCAACACCTCACAGACGGGCTACTTCATTCTTGGCGGGCTCACCGCCATCGCGCTTTGTGTGCTGCTGCTCCACTCCCAAAGGATCGACCAAGTCCGCCGCGGCTTCTTCTTGTGGTGCGGTCTGCACACGGGCATGGGGCTGGTCGATTTTATCGGCAAGAATGCAGGATTGGGAGACTTGCTGGCCCCGATCAGAACCGCCAATTACGCACTCATAACGGAAGCGGTCGAGCAAGGATTCGTGCGGATCACGGGACCTTTTGCGGAGGCCTCTTCGTTCGCCAGCGTTTCCCTCGCCTGCCTGGCATTCTGCTACACCTACTGGCGAAAGACCAAGTCACGCCTTGCCCAGTCGCTGGCGGGCATCCTGCTCTTCCTGACCATTCTGTCGACTTCATCGACCGCCTACGTCGGTCTTACTCTCCTGTGCCTTCCGGTCGCCTTCTCGATGTTGGTTTCAGTCCTCAGGGGGCGGGTTGAGCGCGAGGACATAATGGTAACCGCTCTGATGGCGATTGGCGTGGTCGCCATCATGGGCATCAGCCTCTACCATTCCGGAGCCTTGGAGCCTTTCGTCAGGCTGATCAACAGCACCATCATCAACAAAGCGGATTCTGCCTCAGGCCATGAGCGCACCTATTGGAACGTCAAGAGCCTGCAGTCCTTCCTGGACACCAGCGGCCTTGGTGTCGGTTTCGGCAGTTCCAGGGCATCGAGCTGGCCGATCGCAGTTCTTTCCCAACTTGGCCTGTTCGGATCGCTGATGATGGCGATCCTGCTCGGCGTCCTGGTCAGCGGATTGGGACGGATGCGGGAATGGGTGGACCCGGAAACCGAAGCGGTCGTGACGAGTGTCAGGAATGCTTCCCTCGCCGGTATAATTGCCAGCTCACTGTCGGGTGGCAGCGCCGATCCAGGCATCCTCTTCTTCATCGCACTTGCCGTGGTTTGCGCCACGAAGGTCCATGCTCGACGTACGTTGACTGCGTTTGAGCGAACCGCCTGGCATCAGACAGCGGCAGAGGCAGCATGAATGGTCTCGCCGTCTGGCACGGTGTAACCATGGAGTAGCAACGGCGGCGACTCCGCTCGACGGGATCGCCTCGTCACCTGAGGAACGGACAGTCCCGCCAGCCTAGTTGGTCTTCAGCTTGCCGACCCGGTTTTCGGCGATCCAGCGGGCGGCCAGCACAAGCGCGCCCATGCTGAAATCCTTGCCATGCCTGGCGACCATCTCCTCCGACAGTTTGGCCAGCCGTTCGAAGAATTCGTCCTTGCTCTCGTCCTCGGCGGTGAGTTCGGTCTGCATGTCATTCTCCTGTTTCATGTGGACTGCGTCCGCTATTTGAACATCTGCGCGGGAAAGGTGACGATCGCCGCGGTGCCGTCGACGGTGCCCATCGCCAGATGCCGCCCGTCGCCGGACCAGGCGAGAGCGGTGACAGCGCTGCCCAGGGGCCTGACGAGAAGCTCGTCGCGTGACCCGATCTGGGCGACGATGATACGGCCGTTGGCGTAACCCGCGGCAATCAGCTTCTTCTCGGGGTGCGCCGCCACCGCTTCGACCAGAACCAGCCCGGCGCGACCCGTCTCCAATGCGCCCGAGGTTTCGCCGCCAAATGGTGGGGCGGTCATCGACCAGCCGGCGATCCGGAACGCGCCCGAGGCAAACAGCGCATTTGCCGGCGCGCTCCAGCACACCGTCCGAACGGGCGATGGAAATCCGGCGACGATATCGGCTCGGCCATCGGCCAGGCTGATCAGCGCAAAGCCGCCGGTCTCCAGCCCGCAGGCCAACCAACGCCCGTCGCCGCTCCAGCGGATCGATACCGGGCGCGATGAAAGAGAAATGTCTCGTATCAAGGCAGCGTCGCCTTCGACCGACCAGATCGACAGCCCCTCATCAAGGCCGCAGGCGACGTGTCTCCCACCAGGCGAGAACGCAAGGGCGTCGATGGACGATGTCGTGGCATGTTTCAGCTTCACCGCATCGCCTTGGCCGCTCGACAGGAAGACATCCTTTCCATTGCTGACGGCCGTCAGCGTCCCCCGGGCGCTGTAATCCATGGCCACGATCGGCCCGTCGATCTTGACGAGGGGTTCCGCGACCTCTCCGCCAGCGGTCAAAGGCAACGCTTCGCCGCTGGCCGCGCCGACCAGAAAGCCGGAATCCGCATGGGCGGCGAGCGGGACGTCGCCATCGCTGAATGCCGCCGTGGCGATCAATGGCACTGATGGCTTTTCCCGGGGGCGGATCGTCGTCTGGCCGAGATCGTTGCTCACCCTGATCCGCGACTCCGGCGGCTCGTGATCCGCGACCGCGGCAATGGCGACGGTTCCGTCGACGGAGGTGAAGGCGACAGCCGAACCGTCGGCGCTGAAACGCAGATCGGCGATCGCCGACGGCCGCTGCCAGCTGCGGGCCAGAAGGTCGAACAAGGTCAGGTTCTGCATCGTCTGCTGGTTCATGCCATCTCTCCCGTCAGTTCTCGTTCGCTGTTGCGGCAAGCCGGCGATCAACGTCCTCGATGTCGCCTTCGGCCGCGACGATGCGGTCCTCGCAAGCCGTGCATGCCTGCATGATCGCCGCAGCACTTCGCTCTGCCTCATGCAAATCCTGCACCAGTTGCGCGTTGGCGCCGCTTCTGCCGATTTCCAGTTCCAGGCGCAGTACGTCCATTTCGATGCCGGCGCGTTTCTGGTTGAGCCGCATCGCTTCGGCGGTGAGGGCGGAGACGCTGGCGACGAGATCAAGCCGGCGGGCAAGCAGCGCGTCACGCCTGGCAGTATCGGGTCCGCCGGTCATTTCTCGCTCCCCAAAGGCCCGGGTGGCTTTTCGAAAGCCGACAGCAATTTCGGCAACGTGCCGGCCTGCGAATGGAACTGTTTTTCGGCCGTCTCGATGTGACTCTTGAGCTGGTCCCAGATATCGACGCGGATCATCGATGTCGTGTCGCCGGTCAGCCGCTCGATCTCGTCGACGCGGAACTGGCGTGTCAGCGAAACGCCGGAAAACACGAAGTCGCGCAGCAGGATCGCATGGTTTTCGATGAACAGATGGATCATCGGATGCGTCTCCGTGGTGACGCCGCCGGCGGCAAGCTCGGCCCGGATGAAGTCTTGGAAATGGCTCTGCAGGCGGTGCTGGCTCTCGCCCATGAAGCGCATGACAAAGACCAGATCGCGGGGCATCAGCTTGACAAGATCGCCGGTGACGCCGTCGGCATGGCTGGACATCGGTCGAGGCGGCCCGCTCCTATCCTTATCGTTCGGCATGGTCTCTCTCCAGCGCCAGGCCCGCACATGGGCCGTTGGCATCAAATAGTAGAGAAAGACGAAGAATTAAATAGTGACCTGAGCTTTTTGGTATTTGTTGCAGCTGCTAACTAGATATATTGCAGTTGCGAATATATGATTAATATTACAGTCGTAAGTTACATCTGTAAAATAACGTTACAGTTTGCTGTCCGCTCATACGCCGAAAAGATGGCGATCTTGTTTTAGGCGCTGGCCGCCGACCTCGTTTTCAAACTGGCACGACGCTTGCTTTGATTATTTTCACAAGAAGCCCATCGCGCTCGTCGTGGTGCCAAAAGAACGAAGGAACGGAGGAAGCAGCGTTTCGATACGCCCATCGCAAATGCGGTTGGCGTCGCGGGTCTCTGCCAAAACGCCTCGAAAACCTTTGCCGCGATCCACTTGAATGGCCGGACCATGAGTCGCGCCTGAATGCGCAACCCTTTGTCGTGCCGTTCGCACTCTCACTGGCGGTGCTTTGTGCCGCTTCATGCCGGGGTCAAGGGACCCGCGGCCCAAACCTGGTGGAGGCTTATGACCATGACGTCTCTGACGCTCAACAAGATTACCTCGCAACGCGGAATTTCCGTCGGCGAGGCGACCAAGAAGATTGCCGATCTCGGCTGGAATCCTTCCTACGTGCAGGAAGCGATGACATTTCCGACCGACTACAAGATCAACAAGACGCCGCGCGATCCGATGAAGCAGGTCCTGCGGTCCTACTTCCCGATGCAGGAAGAGAAGGACAACCGCGTCTATGGCGCGCTCGATGCGGCATTGCGCGGCGACATGTTCCGCAACGTCGAACCGCGCTGGGTCGAGTGGATGAAGCTCTTCCTGGCCATCATTCCGTTCCCGGAAATCTCCGCCGCCCGCTCGATGGCGATGGTCGCCCGTATCGCACCCGGCGAGGAACTCAGAACCGGCTTCACCATGCAGATGATCGACGAGTTCCGTCACTCGACCATCCAGATGAACCTGAAGAAATGGTACATGGAGAACTACATCGATCCGGCCGGCTTCGACATCACCGAGGAAGCCTTCGGAAAGTGCTATGCCACCACCATCGGCCGCCAGTTCGCCGAAGGCTTCATCACCGGCGACACGATGACCGCCGCCTGCATGTACCTGACCGTGGTGGCCGAAACCGCCTTCACCAACACGCTGTTCGTTGCCATGCCTTCGGAAGCCGCCCGCAACGGTGACTATGCGCTGCCGACCGTCTTCCTGTCGGTGCAATCGGACGAGAGCCGGCATATCGGCAACGGCCATTCGCTGCTGATGGCGGCGCTCAAGGAACCGGAAAACCACCTGCTGCTCGAGCGCGACCTGCGCTACGCCTTCTGGCAGAACCACGCGATCGTCGATGCCGCCATCGGCACCTTCATCGAATACGGCACCACCAACCGCGACAAGAACAAGGAGTCTTACGCGGAAATGTGGCACCGCTGGATCTATGAGGACTACTACCGCACCTACATGCTGCCGCTCGAGAAATACGGCATCAAGGTCCATCACGACGACGTCCAGGCCGCCTGGGAACGCATCACCAAGAAGAACTACGTCCACAAGGTCGGGCAGTTCTTCGCGGTCGGCTGGCCGGTCAATTTCTGGCGCATCGAAGCCCAGACCGACAAGGACTTCGAGTGGTTCGAGCACAAATATCCCGGCTGGTACGCCGAGTTCGGCGACTTCTGGAAATGGTACGCCAAGCTCAGCCACAAGGGCGAGAAGGTGCTGCTGTTCAACAGCGACGTCGGCTACGTCTATCCGCACCGCTGCTGGTCCTGCCTCGTTCCCTGCCTGATCCGCGAGGACATGGTGGTCGGCGAGATCAACGGCGAACTCTACACCTTCGCACACGAGCTCGATCGCTGGACCGCCACGGTCGCCTTCGCCGACGAGTATCAGGGCCGTCCGACACCCGCGATGGGCCGCTTCAGCGGCAAGCGCGAGTGGGAGACGCTCTATGACGGCTGGGATCTGGCCGATGCCATCAAGGACCTGAACTTCGTCCGCTCCGACGGCAAGACGCTGGTTCCGCAGCCGCATCTGCGCTTCGACGACAAGGAGATGTGGACGCTCGACGATGTGCGCGGCAACACRCTCGGGTCGCCGCTCAACGCGCTGCGTGCCATGTCGCCCGCGGACCGTGAGAAGCACCTGGCGGAATACCGGGCCGGCTTCACGATCAATCCCTGCAACTGATCAGGCCAAAGGGGGGGGCGGGTTCGTCCCGCCCCTACCTTTCACTGGAGGTCCGTATGTCGGAAACCCACACGGTCAGGCTCAGCCCAGTCGACGTCGAATTCGAGGTCGAGAATGGCGAGACGGTGCTCAACGCCGCATTCCGCCAGGGCATCGCCCTGCCGCACGGCTGCAAGGAAGGGCAATGCTCGGCCTGCAAAAGCGTGTTGCTCGAAGGCGAGGTCGACATGCTGAAATACTCGACCTTCGCACTGAACGACATGGAGAAGGAGAGCGGGCACGTCCTGTTGTGCCGTTGCATCGCCTACTCCGACCTGGAAGTCGAGCTTCTCAACTACGACGAGGAGATTCTGGCGAAAGCGATCGCCGTGAAAACGTACAAGGGCCGGATTGCTCGCATCGAGCAGCTGACCCACGACATTCGCGGCATCGAAATCGAACTCGGCTCCCCGATGAAGTTTTGGGCGGGGCAATATGTCGACATCACGGTTACCACGCAAAAAGGGGAGACGATTACGCGCTCGTTCTCCATGGCAAATACGCCGGACCAAACCCAAAAACTCTCCTTCATCATCAAAAAATACCCTGAGGGAAAGTTTTCGGGAGAACTCGATTCCGGAGGCATCAGGGCCGGAGCCGAAGTCACCGTCGTCGGACCCTACGGAACCTGTTTCCGCCGCGACGAACGGCAAGGACCCTTGATCCTGGTCGGCGCCGGATCGGGCATGTCGCCGATCTGGTCGATCCTCAACGACCACCTGAAGAGCGGCGAGAAGCGTCCGGTCTATTTCTTCTACGGCGCCCGCACCCGCAACGACCTGTTCTATCTCGACAGGATCGCCGAGCTGGTCGGCAATCATTCCGACGTCACCTTCATTCCCGTGCTGTCGCACGCGAACGACGACGCCGAATGGCAGGGCGAACGCGGCTTCGTGCACCAAAGCGTCGACGCCAAGCTCAAGCAACTGGCGGTCGACGGGCAGGGCGATGTCCATGCCTGCGGCCCGCCGCCAATGATCGATGCGCTGCAGCCGGTCCTGTTCATGAACGGGTTCGAAACGGAGCGGATCTTCTTCGACAAGTTCACCACATCGGCAGGCGCAACGCCGGCCCATTGAGGGCGGCCGTGCCAAGCCAACCACAACTGCAACAAGGGAGAGAGACTATGCCTGCAACCTCGAGTTCAGTCGGATCCGGAGCCGCCGGCGCGGCGATCTTCGCCGATTCAGATAGCCGGAAATACCGGTATTTCGACCCGAAAGGCCAGCGCGCCACCCACTACGAGGACATGACGGTCGACGTTCAGCCTGATCCGGAGCGCTACCTGATCCAGGACTGGATCATCTCCTTCGCCGACGGCAAGGGCGCCTATGTCAAGCAGAACACCGCCGCGCAGAGTTCCAACTGGCATGCCTTCCGCGCCCCCGACCAGGAATGGGAGCGCACGCACTACCAGCGCCAGTCGAAGATCGAGACGATGGTGCAGAGCGTCATCAACAATGCCCGCAAATCGGGCGCCCCGAAGACCTTCGACAAGGCCTGGGTCAAGATCCTGCAGACGCAGCTCGGCGCCTGGAAACACGCCGAATTCGGGCTCGGCACCTCGCTGATGCAGGCGCAGCGCTACGGCTACACCCAGATGATCAACAACGCGACGCTGACCAACTCGTCCTACAAGCTCAGGCTTGCCCAGGACATCACGCTCTACCTTGCCGAGATCGGCATGGACCTTCCCGGCTGGGACGACGAACTCGGCAAGAAGGCCTGGCTCGAGGACAAGAACTGGCAGGGCACGCGCGAAGCGGTCGAGACCATCATGGGCGCGACCGACTATCTCGAACAGTATTTCGCCATCAACATCGTCTTCGAGCCGCTGGTGGGCGAAGTGTTCCGCTCCGGCTTCCTGATGCAGATCGCCGCCGCCAACCACGACTTCATCACCCCGGCGGTGATTTCGGCCGCCGAGGCCGACTACGAGCGCAACCTCGCCAACACGATCGACCTCATCCACATGCTCGCCAACGACGAGAAGCATGGCGCGGCGAACAAGAAACTCTTCCAGGGCTGGGTCAAGAAACACGGCGCGCTCGCCGACAAGGCAGCCACCGGCCTGCAGCCGATCTGGTCGATGCCGCATTCCAAGCCGGTTGCGTTCGCGGATGTCCGCGCCAAATCCGAGGAGCGGATTGGCCAGATCCTCGGCGAACTCGGCCTCAAGCGCTGAAACAGGAGAACTTGTCATGTCACTAGCAGCACGCGACGCAACCCATTCCAACATCTTCAAGTCGATGAAGGACATCACCTTCGAGCAGACGATTTCGCATCAGTGCGGCGTCACCATGAACGACTCGGTCGAGGCTCGCGCCATCGCCGAATTCATGGGCCAGAAGCCGGGGGTGACCATCACCTACCAGCCGGCGCTGATCCGCATCGACGGCGACGGCAAGCTGATCTTCAAGATGGACGCGATCGGCGAATATCTCGGCCGCGAGATTTCGGCCGAGACCTTCGAGGTCAACACCTCCACCCACTACGGCCGCATGGTTCGCGTCGACGACAACACCGTGATCCTGTTCGGCAACATGGACGAGATGTTCGAATACATCGAATAGCCGCCACGAAAATCCGGCGCGCCGCGCGAGTGCGGCGCGCCGAACCGATCAACGCGATTGCTGCGGAGGCAACAATGTACAGGACACCGGAAGGCAAGGACATTTTCGTGGTCGACGGCCACACTCATTTCTGGGACGGCAGCCCGGAGAACCAGAAGAATATCCACGGCAAGCAGTTCATCGAGTGCTTCTATGCCTATCACACGGGCTTGAGCCCGAAGGACCAGCTGTGGGAGAAGAGCAAGTTCGAGAAGTACAGCGCCGACGATCTCTATCGCGACCTGTTCATCGACGGTCCCGACGATGTGGCGATCGTCCAGTCGACCTATCTCAAGGACTTCTACAAGAACGGCTTCAACACGATCGAGCGCAACGCCGAGGTGGCCAAGCGCTATCCCGAGCGTTTCATCGTCAACGGCGCCTTCGATCCGCGCGACGGCGAGAAGGCGCTTGAATACATCCACTTCCTCAAGGAGACCTACAACGTCAAGGGCGTGAAGATGTACACGGCCGAATGGAACGGCGCTTCCAAGGGCTGGAAGCTCACCGATCCCGATGCCTACAAATGCTTCGAACTCTGCGACAAGCTCGGCATCAGGAACATCCACGTCCACAAGGGCCCGACGATCATCCCGCTCTCGAAGGACGCCTTCGACGTCCATGACGTCGACCACGCGGCGACGGATTTCCAGAACCTCAACTGGATTGTCGAGCATTGCGGCCTGCCGCGCCTCGACGATTTCTGCTGGATCGCGACGCAGGAAACCAACGTCTATGGCGGCTTGGCGGTTGCGTTGCCGTTCATCCATGCGCGCCCGCGCTATTTCGGCGAAGTCATTGCCGAGCTCTTGTTCTGGCTCGGGCCGGAGAAAATCCTGTTCGGTTCCGACTACGCGATCTGGACGCCGCGCTGGCTGGTCGACAAATTCTGGGCCTATCAGATCCCGCAGGACATCGCCGCCGAACGGGGCGTGCAGCTGACCGACGAGATCAAGGAGAAGATCCTCGGCCTCAACGCCGCGCGTCTTTACAACATCGATATCGAAGCCAAGAAGAAGGCGCTGGCCAGCACGCCCTTCAGCATCGCTGCGGAGTAGGAGCCATGGCAACCGCCAGCGTTTCCGCCAGCCGCGAGAAGGAACTCTGGCGGCGCCTTGATGAGGTCAACGACCCGGAACTCGACGAAGCCATCACCGAGATGGGCTTCGTCGAGCGGGCAGAGGTGATGGGCGACGGCAGTGCCGAGGTCGACTTCCGCCTGCCGACCTACTGGTGTTCGCCCAACTTCGCGTTCCTGATGCTGGACGGCGTTCGCAAGGCGCTCGACCAGCTCTCCTGGGGGCCTTCCTATCGCGTCAAGCTGCACGACCACATGTTCGCGGAGGAGGTCAATCGCGGCATGGAAGCCGGCAAGACATTCGGCGACATCTTTGCCGTGCTTGCCGAGGATCAGGATCTTGGCGGCTTGCGCGAGACCTTCAGGATGAAGGCGTTCAAGCGGCGCCAGGAGGCGGTTTTGCGCGGCCTGCGGCAGCACGGTCTGACCGATCGGGAAATCCTCGGCATGGACCTGCCGGGATACGACGTCGCGCGGTTCGAGCCCGGCGAGGCGGCCAAGCAGAAGCCGAGATACAGGGCGGCTCTGCTCGAGCGGTTCCCCGATCGCCGGACGGACGATCCCGTCTTCGTGACCTGGGAAGGGCAGCCCATACCGCCTGGCGCACTCGGTGCTCATCTCGCCGAGCTGCGCGGTGTGCGCATCAACATGGAGTTCAACGGCGCGCTGTGCCGGGGGCTCAAGCAGACGAGATACAAGGAACTGGATGTGGTCGACGGCGAACCGACGCTGGTCGATTTCATTCTGGATCGCGTGCCGGCCAGGACCGCACCGACCGCCTGAAGCAGAGCTGACAGCAACGGCCTCCCTCGCACGAGGCCCCCAACCAACAACCCGCCCGTAAGGCGGAAGGAGGAATCATGCCCAAGATAATGCTTCACAATTCCGAGGCCCGCCGTGCTCTCGCCCGTGGCGTCTTCCGGCTCGCCGCCGCCGTGGAGCCGACGCTCGGCCCCAAAGGCATGAACGCCATGATCGACCGGCCGATCGGCACGCCGATGGTGACCCGCGACGGTGTCAGCATCGCCTCCGAGATCGAACTGCACGACCGTTTCGAAAACATGGGCGCGCAGGTCGTCCGCGAGGTGTCGATGCAGACCAACGAGATCGCCGGCGACGGCACCACGACGGCCATCGTTCTGGCCAATGCACTGATCCAGGGCGGCGTCGAGGCGAATGAGCGCGGGGTGAAATCCGTCGATCTGTGCAGGGGTATCGACCTTGCCGTGGCGGCGGTGGTGGCGGCGCTCAAGGCTTCCGCCAAACCGGCCAAGGGCAACGGCATCCTGGCCTCGGTCGCCAATATCGCGGCGACCAACACCAAGCTTGGCGCGCTGGTGGCGGAAGCCCATCAGCGGGTGGGCGCCGAAGGCGTCATTACCACCGATTTCAGCGTCACCACCGAGACCACGCTCGATGTCGTCGAGGGCATGTCCTTCGAACGCGGCTACCTCTCGCATCACATGGTGACCGACCAGGAGAAGATGGAGGCGGTGCTCGAACGGCCCTACATCCTGATGACCGACCTCAAGATCAAGGAGCCCGGGCAGCTCGATGCGGTGCGCCGCATTGCCGACGCGGATGGCCGGCCGCTGCTGGTCGTGTCCGAGGAAATGTCGCCGGAAGTGGTGGTGACGCTGCTCGGCAAGCAGGGACCGGGACGGTACCTCGTCGTCCATCCGCCGGAATATGGCCATTGGCGCAAGGCGATGATGGAGGATCTGGCCATCATCACCGGCGGCAGGGTGATCGCCCGCGATCTCGGCGGCCGGCTCGAGGACGTCACCGCCGAGGATCTCGGGACGGCCGACCGGGTGAAGACCAGTTCGTCCTACACCTCGATCATTCGCGGCGGCGGCGACCCCGGCGCAATTGCTTCGCGCCGCGCCCAGGTGCAGCGTCAGTATGAAGCCTCCCAGCCCAACATCGACCAGGACAAGCTGCGCGAACGCCTGGCCAAGCTCTCCGGCGGCACCGCGATCCTTTACGCCGGCGGTGTCACGCCGGTCGAGCAGAAGCGGACCATCCAGCTGATCGAGGATTCCTTGAATGCGGTGCGCGCCGCGTCCGAGGAGGGCGTCGTCGCCGGCGGTGGTTCGGCGCTCGCGCAGATCGCGCCGTTGCTCGACAAGGTCGCGATCGGCGTCGATGGCGATGTCGCCGAGGGCGTGCGCCTAGTGCGCTCGGTCCTGTCGCGGCCGCTGTGGCGCATCGCCGCCAATGCCGGCGCCGATCCCGAAGCGGTGGTGGTCGAGGTCACCCGCATCAATGGCGGCTATGGCTACAACGCCTCGACCGGCGCGTATCAGAACATGTTCGAGGCAGGCATCATCGATCCGGTCCGCGTCACCTACACCGCGCTCGCCAACGCTGCTTCCGTGGCGACGCTGATCCTGACCACCGAAACGCTGATTGGCGATCTCGCCGAGGATGAGGATCCGACGGCCGGACCGGCGCGTGGCGGCGGCTCGGAAAAACTCGGCCGCGCCTGAAGCAACATTGCAACGCAACGATTTCGACGTTGAAAGGACACGACGATGAAAGCTGCCAGACTCTACGAATACGACCCGAAGATGAATGTTCGGCTCAAGATCGAGGAGGTCAAGGCGCCGACGATCACCGCGCCCGACGAGGTGATCGTGCGGGTCGGCGCCGCGGGCCTTTGCCGCACCGATTTGCATATCATCGAAGGGGTGTGGAAGCCAACGATGGACCCTGAAGGCACGCTGTTGCCCTATATCATGGGTCACGAAAATGCCGGCTGGGTCGAGGAGGTCGGCAGCGGCGTCCGATCGGTCAAGCGCGGCGACGCGGTGATCTGCCACCCCTTCCGCTCATGCGGCATCTGCCTCAACTGCCGCCATGGCGAGGACATGTACTGCGACAACGGCCAGTTCCCCGGCCTTGGCATGAATGGTGGCTTCGCCGAATATTTCATCACCAGCGAACGCTCGCTGATCAAGCTGAATGCCAACATCACGCCGATTGAGGTGGCGCCGCTGGCCGATGCCGGCATCACCGCCTACCGCGCCGCCAAGCGCGCCGCAAAACTGCTGCGGCCGGGGAGTTACTGCGTGCTCCTCGGCATAGGCGGGCTTGGCCATATCGCTCTGCAATCGCTGCACGCGATTTCGGGTTGCCGCATCATCGCCGTCGATCGCGAACCTGCAGCGCGGGTGCTGGCCAAGGACCTTGGCGCCGACTTCGTCCTCGATGGCGGCCCAAACATTGTCGAGGAAGTCAGCCAGATCACCGGCGGCGGCGCGCATGTGGTGATCGATTTCGTCGGTGAACTCGGTGTCGAGAACATCTGCTGGAAGATGGTGCGCAAGGGCGGGCAACTGTTCGTCGTCGGCTATGGCGGCAACATCAACGTACCGACCGCGCATCTCGTCATCGAGGAGATCAACATCGGCGGCAGCCTGGTCGGCAATTTCACCGAGCTTGTCGAACTGATGGAGCTCAACGCCGACGGCAAGGTGAAAATGCACTACACCGAATACAATCTCGCCAGCATCAACACAGCGCTCGACGATTTCAAGAACCGCCGATTCACCGGCCGTGGTGTCATCGTTCCCTGAAGGCGATTTCGGTCGCCGAACTTTCCCCGACCCGCGGCGCGAATGCCGCGGGTTTTTTGCCGATGATTGGATCTAGTGCATGTCGCCCAAAAGTGACCCGCGACGCGCTTTAGAGGAAACCGCGCCGGATGCCGTATTGGCCGAGTTTGCGATAAAGCGTCGGCCGTGAAATGCCGAGCCTCAGCGCGACCTTGCTGAGATTGCCGCCCTCCGCGACAAGCGCATTCTTGATCGCCTGGCGTTCTCCATCCTCGAATGTACACACGGGTGCTTCGAGCATGGTCGTGGGATGGTCGCTGTGCATGACCATTGCGTTGCGGTTGCCCGCACTGATTTCTTCGGGAAGGTCCTGGAGTCCGATCGTGCCGTCGCGCGCCAGTATGTGCAGGCGCTCGACCATGTTCTTCAATTCGCGCACATTTCCCGGCCAGCGATAGGCCAGCAGCGCGTCGAGTGCTTCATTTGAAAACTCCAGGGGATCAGTGCCCGCCAGTTTTGCGATCTGGCGATTGAAATGCTCGACCAGCAAGAGCACGTCGTCGCCGCGCTCACGCAGGGCGGGCACATGAATCGAGACCGCGCCGATGCGGTAATAGAGATCGCTGCGGAAGCGTCCGGCCGCGACTTCCTGCTTGAGATCGCGATTGGTCGAGGCGACCAGTCGCACGTCCACCGGCCGGCCCCTCGAGTCGCCGATGCGGTGAACCACGCGCTCCTCAAGGACACGCAACAGGAAGGGCTGGATTTCGAGCGGCAACTCGCCGATTTCGTCAAGGCTGAGCACACCGCCATTGGCGAGTTCGAAGATGCCCGGCTTGCCGTCCCGCGAAGCTCCGGTAAAGGCTCCGCCCACGTGACCGAACAATTCGCTGCCGAACAGCTCCTTGGTGATTGCGCCACAGTTCATGGCGATGAACGGGTCGTTTTCGGTGCGCCGGCTGCCGGCATGGACAAGCCGCGCAAACAGCTCTTTGCCGACACCGGTTTCGCCTTCTATCAGCAGCGACGTGACACCGTTCGATCCGGCCACCCGGGAAGCGACATCGACGGCGGCCAGCAATTTTTCGCTTTCGCCGATGATCATCGCCGCGGCTGCCCGCAGGTGTTTGTCCCCCTCCCGACGCATCACCGTCATGCTGGAGACGGCCGGTACGGAGGGAAACACCAGAGCCGCGCCACGAAGGTCGCCATCCAGCTTCAGCGGCGTGACATGGCAGGATCGCAGGTGCGCCGGCAGCGCGTTGGCAAGATCGGTCTCCGAGCCGGAGGCCGGCAGGTTCATGAGCCAACGTCCGCGGCCCGGCTCCATTGGGCCGTCCATCATCTCCGTCGCGTCACCGTTGGGCACGTTGTTGCAGAAGATCGCGCGGCCACGATGATCGACGATGACCAACCCGTCTTTCCGGCGGTAGCTGGGTGCCGAGGAAATAAACGCCTCGAGCAGGCGTGTGCGCTGCTCCTGCTGCTGTTCGGCGAGAGCCTTTTCGATTTGCCTGGCGGTGGCGGCGACGAGCGCCGTGTTATGCGGCCGGAAGATCGGCGAATAGCCCGACAGGTCGACAACGCCGATGATCTTGCCGTCCAGGGGATCGCGGATCGGCGCGCCGGCGCAGGTCCAGGATTTGATGCCGGCACAGAAATGTTCGGCCGCGTGAACGAAAATCGGTTCGCCGGTCCACAGCGCGGTCCCAATGCCGTTGGTTCCAACGGCATCCTCGTTCCATTTGCCGCCGACGGCCAGATGGATGTCCATGCCGTCATGCAGTGTCTTCTTGTCGCCGATGGCGTCGATCAGCACGCCATCGCTGTCGGCAAGCACCAGCATCGCTCCCGTTCCGTCCAGCAACTGGCCAAGCGACGCGAATGACCGCCTCGCCGCCGAGAGCAGTTCGGCATTGGCGCGGGTCAGATACTCGATCTCGTTCCGATCGCTGTTCAGCGGCGCTTCGATGCCCTGCGCATTGATGCCGCCGGTGGCGCTGCGGTACCAGGAATCGTGGATCAGCGAGCGGACGTGGACCGGATCGCGGGCGCAAGTAGGCTCGTCGGAAAGAAAACTCTCCCAGGCGCGCATGGTGGCGCGCTCGTCATAGTCGATGTTGTCCAGGATCAATTGTCCGGTGGCCATTGAAGCGCGCGCCGGAAGTGCATCGGTCTTCATCTGATCGGGGCCGTTCGCGTGTCTCATTCAGCCATCACAGTACCTTTGAGGTATGCCATTTCTGTATGCTGTCGCGGATTGGACGTGCAGGGGACGCCCGAACGCCGGTCGTCAGTCGATGCCGAGTTTGGCACCGATGTCGGCGGCAAGCTGGTCTTCGGTGTAGGTAGCGGTGAGCCGGGATCCATCGAGCTCGGCAAGGACCTGGGCGATGGTTTCGTCGACGGGCGAGAAAAAGCCGTTCTGCTTCGTTGCCAGGACGAAGATCTGGTCTCCGTCCCGGTTGCGGATGTCGCCGATATGATGAAGCTGGCGGCCGGTGTTCTGATCCTTGGAGATCACGCGGCCGTTCATGGTGACACGGATGGACGGGCTCGCTTCGGAGGCGGTTGCCGCGCTGCCGCCGACATGGATGATCAGGCCTTCCGCCTTGGGTTGCTGGCGTGGCTGCCTGGAAGCTGAATAGCCGCCGCCGCTAATCTGGTCGGCAAGGCGAACGATGGTCGAGCGGTTCTGCTCGATCAGCCTTTTGACCTGGACGTCCTCGCGCCGCGGGCCATCCCGCTTGGAGATGATCTCAACCATGAATCCTCCCAGATTCGCTCGGGCTTGGCCGAGGGTACGGCTCACTTCTTCTTCTTTTGAGGTGAGCCTACACCGCCTCGGTGAGGTTCGCCATCGATAACATTTAGCACCAGAGTTCTGGTCGCTGGTAGCAGGTGGCTGCTACACATTTGGAAGCGGACGACAAACGATAAATGACTTCAGGGTCGCCTGTGGGAGGTCAATGCGGCCGCACTGATCGATGTTGGCTGCCGATCCCTCAGGTGGGTACGAGCCCGTAGGCAAGGCCCATCTTCGTCCTTGCCATGGTGGTTGATGACGCGTCCACCAGAAGGCGTTTGCCCCAGCTCTCGTCACGATCGATTTGAAAGCCGACGTCGCGCAACATGGCAAAAAGGCATTCCCTGTTGGGGACCCAGAAATTGGTGATGTCGCCGGCAAGTGTCCCAGCTTCGTAGTACTGCGCAACCGCGACGCCGGGCATCAACTCAGGTTCGAACTGCGTTTCAACAAGCAGGCGGCTCCGGCACAGCTGCGCAACGATGTTCAGCGCGCGCATCATGTCGGGCAGATGATAAAGAACGCCTAGAAACAGGACGATATCGAACTCCCCAATATCGGAGCCGGGGATGTCATACAGGTTCATCTGCCTGTAGTCGAATTCCAAACCGGTAAGTTGCTCCATGGCTTCGAATCCATGGCCATTCTTGGCCCGATAATCGACCACCGTTACCTGTGCTCCGCGGCGAGCCATGTTCATCGAAAAAAAGCCGTCCGACGGGCCTATGTCCAACACCTGCAGGCCGGTCATATCTTTAGGCAATCGCAGTTTTTCGAGCAGGAACTGGGGATCGTAAGAGCCCGGCGTGACCACGCCGGGGTACACTTCAAATTTGTGGTGCCAATGCGGTACGTTTGAAACGATCGACCGGGCTCTGTCTCGGTCACCGGAGGTCACTGGTGCTCGGGAGTGCATCTCTCTAATCTCCAATCCAAGTCCTGCTTCTATCAGGAGACAAAATTTGCCCCGAACATCATATGCCGGTTATGTGCGCCAGGCGGCGACTATGCATGCGGGGTCCATCGTTGCCAACAGTTCAACTGATGTCCCCGACAGCAATCGGGAGCGCATGGCGCCGTCCCTCCGTAGGGTTCGATCGCCTTTAGGTGCCGGACGAGTATCCTTGGAACTCTTATGACCAGCAGAACCGCCATAGTTGTCGTCGGGATGCACCGCAGCGGCACGTCCGCGCTGGCGCGCATGCTCAGCCTTCTCGGTGCCTCCCTGCCGCGCAACCTCAACCCAGCGGGTCTGGGCAACGAGATCGGCCATTGGGAGCCGGAAGCCGCCGTGCGCCTCAACGACCAGATCCTGGATCTGGCGGAATCGCCCGTAAACGATGTCCAGGGACCGTCGAGCGAATGGCTGCAACGGCCCGCGGCACAAGCCTTCATCGACAGGTTGAAAGATCTGATCGTCGATGAATATGGCGACGATCCGCTCTTCGTGCTGAAGGATCCGCGGATCTCGCTCCTTTTTCCCTTGTGGCGCGCCGCGCTGGCCAAACTGGAAATACGGTGCGTCGCGGTCGTCATCTCGCGCAATCCCATGGAAGTCGCGCTTTCGCTGGCGAAGCGACAGAGCCTCGCAGGTGACTGGCAATCCTGGCCTCTGGAGCGGGGAGGCCTGCTGTGGTTGCGGTACAATCTGGCCGCCGAGGAACACACGCGCGACGTCGACAGGGCGTTCTGCGACTATTCGACGTTGCTGGACGACTGGAGGTCGGTGGCCCGCCGCCTCGGCGATGAACTCAAGATCGCGTGGCCAAGATCCATCCCGGATGCCGCTGCCGAGATCAATGGCTTTCTGTCGCGGGAACTGCGGCACCATCAAGAACCCGAGGATCTGGATTGCCGTCAGGGCGTGTGGTCTGCATGGATCGCGCCGATCTTTTCCGAACTGCGTGGCGCTGCCGAAGGCCGCGTGCCTGATCCGGCCGTTTTCGGCGCGGTGAAGCAGTCATTCGACGATGTCTATGCCGGCATTCAGCATCCGCCTGCGCCGCCGCGATCGTCAGGCCGCCTACGCGTCATGCGTCGGGGCGCGGGCAAGCGAAAAATATGCCTTGTCGGCGACCTGTTTTGGAAGCCTGTCCAGGGTGACGGCGCGGCGAGAGCCGCGGTTGGCGCCGCCATAGCCGCCGGCATCGACGTTTCCATCGTCGACATCGGCGCATTTACCGAGGCGGACGAGAATGCCTTCGCGGCCTTTGCCGAAAACCATTCCTTCGACATCGAACATCTCGACGCAGACGGCCCGCTGGACCAGCCGCCCTTTCTGGCTTCAACGATCCAGTTGTTGAGACACCTCCGCGCCAAGCACTTCGACGTCATTCTTTTTCAGGACCGGGATGGCCTTGGCCATGCCAGCGCCGTGGCAAAGCAGACGGGACTGACTTTCGACGGCGTGTCGCTGGCCGTTGTGGCCGTGGGAAGCGCCGACTGGATCAGGCGGCAGGAAGGCGAATTTCCATCAAGCCTGGTGACGATTGGCATCGAGCATCTGGAAAAAATCGAACTCGAGCGAAGCACCGCCCAGGCGATCATCGCCGCCAACAGCAATGCCGTGAAGGGCGAGGTCGGTCGATATGTACAAAGCTTGCAGGTCGCCCTGGAAGAGCGATCGAAAGATGCCAGGGAGGCAGCGCGTTACGCGAACTCCCTGGAAGACACATTGGCCCAGTTGCGGAAGGCGAACCAGGCCGCGGCCGAATACGCCAGAAGCCTTGAACAGTCCCGGGCCCAGGCCGAGGAGGCCGCCAGCGGCGATGCCCTGAAGGGCGAGGTTGGCCGATATGTGCACAGCTTGCAGGTCGCCCTGGAAGAGCGGTCGAAAAATGCCGAGGAGGCGGCGCGTTACGCGAGATCCCTTGAAGAGACGGTGGCTCAGCTGCGGGAGGCGAATGACGCCACGACCGAATACGCCAGAAGCCTAGAACAGTCGCGGGCCCAGACCGAGGAGGCGGCGCGTTACACGAGCTCCTTGGAAGACACAGTGGCCGAGTTGCGGGAGGCGAACAAAGCCGCGACCGAATATGCGAGAAGCCTCGAACAGTCGCGGGCTGAGACCCAGGAATATGCCAGGACGCTTGCGGCAGAGCTGGAAAAAATCAACTCCGCTGTCGAAAGCGGACGGTAAAAAGCTCACTGTTTGCGGCGCATGTTTTGGTGCGCCGCCGTCGGTGGTTCAGGAAAAGAGCCGGAAGCGGGCGAGATACCAGATTGCCCTGACCCCATCGCGCCATCCGATTTTCTTGCCTTCCTCGTAGGTGCGGCCGAAATAGCTGATGCCGATCTCGTAGATCCGCCAGCGGCCGGCAAGCGCGATCTGGGCGCTGAGCTGAATTTCACAACCAAAGTCGTTGCAGGTCAGACGAAGCCGGCTCATGACGTCTCGCGTGAACATCTTGTAGCAGCACTCGATGTCCGTCAGCGTCTGGTTGTAGAGAAGATTGAACACCAGGGAGATGAAGCGATTGGCCAGATAATGGTGGAAATAGAGCGAGCGATGAGGCCGGCCATAGAAGCGTGAGCCGTAGACGACATCTGCAACTTTTCGCCTGACGATAAGGTCATACATAACGGTCCAATCCGCAGGATCGTATTCAAGGTCCGCGTCCTGGATGACGATGACGTCGCCCTCAACGGCCGCCAGCCCGGTCTGCAGCGCGGCACCTTTTCCGCTGTTTCTGTTGTGATGGAACACGCGCACGGTGACCCGGGCAATCTCCGGTTCCTCGGTGAAGACCAGACCTCCGTCGATGTCGACGGTCAGGGACGTGGCGCAGCGAGAACCGGTCGGAAAATTGGCCTTGAGCCACTCACGGGTGCCGTCGGAGGAGCCGTCATCCACGATGATGATTTCCTTCGTCACGGCGGGAAGTGCTGTGCTCACCATCGCCAACACGTGCGGCAATGTGACTGCTTCGTTGAAGACCGGTACGATTACGGAAAGCATGGAACCTCGAGGCCGGAAAGTCGCCTGTTGTGTGGAACCCGACACTGCCGGCTAGGACAAAGCGACCATCGCGATCATAACGATGCCAATGGTGGCGAAGAGCGCGCGGTAACACCGTTGCAGTCGATAGAGGCTCTCGGACGTCAGGCCGGCCAGCATGGCGCGGCGCGAAGCCCACAGATGTACCGGAATGAATGCGGCGGCAAAGACGAGGGCGAACGGAACCAATCCGAGCACGGCCAGCGCGACCATGAGCGCATATGCCGAGATAAAAAGCACGAGGCCTGCGACAAAACTCCTGGTCTTGCCAAACGCCACGGCGTTCGTCCGTATGCCGTTGAGCAAGTCGACGTCATAGTCGCGCGCCTCATGCGTGAAATGACCGGCGGTGAATACCAGCCCAACGAAACAACTCACGACGAGGCCCTGTGCGTTGATCGCGCCAAAAGCCGCATAGCCGAGCAGGAAATGCATGCAACCGCCGATAAAATGCAGGGCCGAGCTGAAGAGCGGCGCACCCTTCAGATGCAGGGTCGGGCTGGAATACAAGGCGCTTAGCCCAGCTACCGTTATTGCAACAACGAGTGCCCTCGTATTTATCAGCCCAAACAGGAGCAGACTGATCGCCAGCAATGAGCCGGCAAGATAGCCGACTTCCCTGCGTGTCAGACCTTTTGCCGCGAATGTTCGGCTGGCTCGGTCCGGGTCTTTGAGATCTCCGTCGATTCCCGACCAGTCGTTGAGGACAAACACATGAGCCATCAGGCACAGGTTGCCGGCTATCAAAATGGCTACGGTCAGCGCGTGGCTCGCTGACAGCGCTCCGATCGAAAGGACCGCACCGATGATCGGAGTGGCCTGAAGCGCCGCGACTTCATCGAAACGGATGCAAGAAAGCCAACGGGACAGCTGTGTCGCCCGGGGGCGAGTTTGACCGACTGTGTCGCTCGCGATTTGCGTCACTTCTCACCACATTTTTGTTCCGGGCCGCCGGAACCACAAGGAAGCTTTGATAGCATACGTTCGTTCTCGAAATAGAGCCGCAACCACAGCGCATATCCGAAATCTTGCGACCAATAGAATCGTTTCACGGTCGCTGTAAGGTCATTGTGATACAGGAGCGGAGGCGTATCGCTCATCAAGGAAAAGTCATCCGCAGCAATATCGGTCAGCAGTTCGGCCGTGCGTTGATAGGCAGCATATGAGCCGGCATGGCTGTCCATTTGCCGAAGCTGGTCGGCGGCGCGCAGCCAGATTTCTTGTCCGGGAATGTCGGTCCGCAGTTGCGCCTGTGGGAACTGCGGCAAGCAGCCGGCCTTCTCCAGGTCCGCCAACCGCAGATTTATCATGAGCGGCGCACCGGCGTAGTAGACCCAGATGTCGTCGTCGCCCGCTTTTTTCGAGAGCGCTTCGCACAGCGATCGCGCGGCCGGTTTGTCCACCTGTTCGAGAAACAGGAATATGTGCATCTGGATTCCGACATCCGCCGGATTGGCGTCGCGTCCGGGATCGAGGCATTGGTATTTGTCCCGTGGCGCAAGCCAGGTCTTGTAGAGCCCGTCAGGCCGTCTGAACTGGGTTATCGTGGCAAGCGCGGGTTGCAGCAGTGCGCTCTTTTCGCTCGGCGCGACCCGCCAAGCCAGGGCGGTGTCATCGGAATCGGGCGTGATGGCGCAGCCAAGAGTGCCGATCGTCGGCGCATCTGGTCGACCGTGATATCGAACGAGGCCGCTCGGCTCGATCTGAGCGGCCAGGAACTGGCGCGTCCTTGCAAGCATGTCGCTTGCGCCTGCGGTTTCGGCCACGGGGCCGGCGACATCAAGCATGACGGCGTTGAGATAGGTGTTCATTTCCTGGCGCGGCTGCTCAAATCGCGTCGCGCTCGTATAGGAGGTCAGCCAATAGCCGCCGGCGTGCTGATGACTTGCGAGCATTTGCCGGGCGCGCCGCGCCGCACTTGGAAGATCCGTCACATGCTCAAGCGCCTCATTGTCCGGCGCCAGGACGAAGGAGGTCTGCTTCATGAGACGCGGCTCGCCGCCCTCCGTGGCGCGCACCAGCACCGCCAACAGATGCTCACCCGGGCCTACCTGGTCGATTGGAATGGTAACGCGCCAGCCAGCCGGGCTCGCCTGGCCCATCGCCTTCTCGACATCGGTCCTGGCAAAGAATTCCTGCGTTGCGGCGCCCCATTGGCCATCGATAAGCACGGCGACGTCGCTGGGGGAGTGGTTGTTGGTGAGCGCCCATCCGAGGACCTCAAGCTGCCTGCCTGCTGCGCCGCCGGTGCCTTGACCGGCAGGCAAGACATTCACCGCATCGATGTTGCCATGCAGATCGACGATCAGGTCGGCCTGGACATGCGGGTGACGGAGTTCGGCGACAAACGCTGCGTTGTGGGCGTCCCAGGCAGGTTGCATTCTGCCCGGTCCGTGAGCGGTGACGATGGGCGTGTCGGCGATGCCGGTATACCAGAAGGCGCCGATCGTCTGGATCGAGATCGCCACGAGCGATGCAAGTCCGAATGCCACACGCCCGTTCCGGGACAGGGCCTTCACGACAGGTGGCAGCATCCACATCAGCATGGGCAGCATGTCGGTGAGCCACCGGGGGCCCCAAGAGATGCCCTGCCGCCAATCGATCATGGCGTAGAACGACACTTGCACGATCATGGCGCAGCCAATGGCTATCGTCAGCCCTCGTCCTGAGCGCTCGAGCACGACGCGACGACAAAAAATGGGAACGAACAGCAGAAACGGCGAGAAGACGAAGAGCCCTCTGGTCGGACTGATAAGAAGGCCTGCGATGCCGCCCACTATGTCGTGGTTGAAATCACCGGGCCGAACATGCAGCGCATAAGCCCCCGCGATGTTGCCGACGATCATGAGATTATAGGCCAGGGTCAAAGCGACCGGGACCATGCCCGACAAGACGAAAAACGGTCTCATCCGGCCAGCCCACCACAGGCCATAAATACCCAGACCTGCCGCCAATATGGCATCGGGCTGGCGGTTGGCCGCGATAAGCCCACAAAGCAGCCCTGCGAGAACGACCCGCAATGCCGTGCCCGGTCCCGTGAGCAAAAGCATCGTGGCCACGACCAACAGCTGGGCGAGCCCATGCATCCAGAGGGCCTGGCTGCTGATCACCCATGTCGTCGTGCCAAATGCGTAAAGCAGGCTCAGAATGGCGGCCAACCCTTCATCGGTTCGCCGCCGCAGGAGCAAATAGAGCAAACCGACGGACGCCGCCGCCAGCGAAGAAGCGCAAAGCTTTTCCATGATCCGGGCGACTTGGTCGAACAGCAGCGGATCGCCACCATGGCGGTTCAGATAAATGGCTGCCGGCAGATAGAACGGGGAGAGGATGACAGGAACGACAATGGGAAATTTTGATACATATCGGTCTCCCCCAACCTTCAGGATCCAATGAGCAGTGCCATCCTTCTCTGGCGTTGCCGGAGGCTTTCGTCCTTGAGCCACCGTGGTTAGAATTGGATTCAAGGTCAGGCTGTGATTCTGCCAGATTGAAAAGGGCAGGTAGCGCGCCGCATAGCTGTCCGCCGCTGTGATCGACCGCATATTTGCGTTGTAGACCAACAGGGAGAGGAGCCCAAGCAGCAGCGCCATTGCGACATCGCGAGCGCGAATGCGCCGGAAAGCCGGCGTTGAAATTGCCTGGCTATGGACGTGGGCCGTAATTGCCGCGGTCACCAATAATTTTCCCCATCAGACTTTCCATCGAAGCTCATAGTGGCGCGCGCGGTGCTCGACAATGATCGCCATGGCGCGTCAACAGGAACATTAGGAATGTTGAAGCCAAGCCTGGTCGCCGGCGTTGCCGGGAGGCAACATTGCCAGCGTTGAAGACGCCCACGTCGGGGCGGGCAAATCTGATTGGTATCGGCGCGCCACGGACTGCCACCAGCAGCCTTGCGAGGATGCTCGGCGCCACGCGAGACGTCTTTGTCCCCGAGGAGAAGGAAATCAACGGCTTCGGTATCGACGATGACGTCACCGAGGCCCGATACGATACGCACTTCGCTGAAGCGGCGGTCRACCACCGCTATCTCGCCGACATTTCGCCCGTCTATCTCTCAAGCGCGCAGGTGGCGGAGCGCATAAGGTCTTACAATCCGGAAGCAAAAATCATAGCGACTCTGAGAGAGCCGGTCAGCCGTGTGATCTCGCAGTACCGGCACATGAAGGGAAAGATCGACGCATCGCTGGGGCCGGAACTAAGCCTGGACATAAATTCGTATATCAGGAATGGCTTGATTGGGTTCGCCAGTCATAGGGCGCAGGATAATTCCTGGTATTCTGCATCCATGAACATCGAACATTCTTTCTACGGCAGGCATCTGCGCCGTTATTATCAATCCTTTCCGCGCAACCAAATACTGGTCTTGATCTATGAGGACCTGATCCGCCCGCACCCGGTCCGCGAGAAGGGAGCATGGGAGCAGCAATTGCAGCAATTCCTCGGCGTCAGGGTGAGCCAGAAGTACTGGGACAATCGCGCGGAAGGCTTCGAAACGGAAATCGCCGACGACGTTGCAGGCGATCTGAAAAAGCTGTTCGCGACCGAAGTTTCCATGGCC
Organism: Mesorhizobium sp. P2_D1; assembly: GCF_056404455.1. Classification (NCBI taxonomy): domain Bacteria; kingdom Pseudomonadati; phylum Pseudomonadota; class Alphaproteobacteria; order Hyphomicrobiales; family Phyllobacteriaceae; genus Mesorhizobium; species Mesorhizobium sp. P2_D1. The sequence goes on along the minus strand of NZ_JBFUDZ010000044.1, from coordinate 4,855 downwards.
AGCGACCTGACCGGTCGCGATCTGGTTGGGCTATGGGGGTACTAGAGCGTCCCCCTGTCTCCTAAAACCCGGAAACGTGGTTCGAGGAGACCCGATGCATATCGACCTCCACCATCTCGGCGACCAGATCCTCCAGTCCAACCGTGGGACTCCAGTCCAGCACTTCTTTCGCAAGAGAAGGGTCGCCGACAAGAAGGTCGACTTCCGATGGTCTGTAGAAAGCCGGATCGACGGATACAACGACGTTCCCGGTGGCTCGGTCGATGGCAATCTCGTTGTGCCCCGTTCCTTGCCAGTCCAGGGAGATGCCGCAGGCGCTCGCGGCCATTTCGACAAAATCACGAACGGTGTGCGTTCTTCCGGTCGCCACCACGAAATCCATCACGGTCGTCGTTTGCAGCATCCTCCACATCGCGTCGACGTAGTCCCTGGCGTGGCCCCAATCTCTTTTCGCCTCCAGATTTCCGACCCGCAGCGGCCCTTCGCCCCTCAATGCGTATTTGGCCATGCCAAGCGTCACTTTCCGAGGGAGAAACTCCACGCCCCTTAAGGGCGACTCGTGATTGAAGAGGATGCCGCTGCAGCAATGCAGCCCGTATGCTTCCCGGTAGTTCACGACAGTCCAATGTGCGAACAGTTTGGCGATGCCGTAGGGACTGCGCGGATAGAAAGCGGTTTTTTCGGACTGCGGAACCTCTTGCACTTTTCCGAACATTTCGGACGTTGAAGCCTGATAGAATTTCGCCGTGGGGACAACGGTCCTGACGCCTTCAAGCAATCTCAATGCACCGATCCCGGTGACCTGGGTCGTGTAGATGGGCTGTGTAAAGGAATCGCCCACGAAGCTTTGAGCCGCGAGATTGTAAATTTCGTCGGGCTTGATCTTCTCCAGCACCGCACGCACGTTTGAATCTTCGGTCAGTTCCATCGACGCGAATTCGATATCGTCCAGAACCTGCAGATCTTGCAGGCGCCATGTGCCGATGCCGGACGTACGGCGCATGGAGCCGACCACACGGTATCCCTTGTCAAGGAGCAGCTTTGACAGGTAGGCGCCATCCTGCCCGGTGATGCCCGTTATCAGCGCAGTCTTATTTGCCACAGCCTGTCCCTTGCGATTGTGGATTGCCCTTGACGTGCGCTATGGCAACGTTTTGACGCGAAGGCAAAGGAAGATTCGGGCTAAGCATGAGGAATGCGTTTTTTACGATTTCGTCCTGGAATTATCTCCACTATTCCCGGGCGCTTGCGTCTTCGTTTGCTCGCCACCATCCAGACTTCTCCTGCATACTTGCCATCGCTGACACACGCCGGCAAGACTTGGAAAAGGACGCCTTTCCCGAGTTCGACGCTCATGTTTTCTTCGACGATCTCGATCTGCCCGATCGTCGCGCCTTCAGTTTTCGTTACGACGTCATGGAGCTCAACACGGCGATCAAGCCGACTGTATTCCGGCGGCTTTTCGCCGAGGGTTTTGACCGCGTCATTTACCTGGATCCGGACATCCTTGCCTATCGCCGTTTCGACGAGATCTTGCAGGCGTTCGATGAGGGCGCGACGTCCGTCCTGACGCCGCATGCGCTGGCTCCCAACCTCCATCCCGAAGGCCCAAACGACCTGACCTTCATGCAAGCGGGGATTTACAATCTGGGATTTCTGGCCCTGGCCAGGACGGACGAGACGTCAGCCTTGCTGGAATGGTGGGAGACGCGCCTGCGAAACGAGTGTGTCGCCAATCGCCTGAGCGACGGGATTTTCGTCGACCAGAAGTTCATGGACCTGTGGCCGGCCTATTGCTCGGGCACGCACATCTTGCGCGATCCAGCTTACAACGTGGCGTACTGGAACCTCGATACCCGCACGATCAAAAAGACGAGTGAAYGATACGAGGTCAACGGCTCGCCACTCGCCTTCTTTCATTTCAGCGGGATCACTCCCGGCGACCAGAGTGTCCTGTCAAAGCACCAGCAGCGGTGGAAGCCAACGTCGACCAAGGAGTTGGAAAACCTGTTGGCCGATTATCACGACCAGTTGGAGGCCTATGGGGCAAGCAGGTTTTCTGCAGTGCCTTATGGCTTCGGGACGTTTTCCGACGGCACCGACATTCCGAGCCTGGCGCGAATTGTCTATCGCGAGAAACTCGAACCTTTCGAGGGCGATCCCTTCACCTTGATGCCCGACAATCTCGACCGTCCAGCTGACATCAGGCCCAACCCCGGTGGCGTGGTCACGCAGCTTGCGCACGCACTGTGGACGACGAGGCGCGATCTACAATCTTACTTCCCCCTCCAGGAGGGGCGATCCCAGATCAACTATGCCGACTGGTATATGTCCGGCGGCGCGACGTCGGCCGGAATCCCTCCCAGGTTCACGAAAACGGTCGCTGAAAGAATGAGCCAACTTGGATCTGCGAAGACCGGCCCAAACGCGGTGGCGGACGTTTCCGCCAAACAAGCCTCGATGATTGCAACGCGTGTCGCGCGTCGTGCTTATCGAACTCTCGTAAGAGCCCAACCTCACATTCGCTGGCTCTACAGAATGGTGCCGCCGGCCAGGCGAAAACAATTTCTCGATCTGATGTTCAGGCGTGCCTGGCCCACGAATTTCGATACGACAACCCAGGCTACGCTAGCGCCTGGTCTATCCCTCATCGGTTACCCTTTTTCAGAGACGGGCGTCGGTGAAGCCATGCGTTCGCTCGCCCGATCGATTGAGAGCGCGGGCATCAATTACGATGTCACGAATTTTGACGAGCAGGTTCTTTCGTCGCACAGGGACAGAGCCCTGACGCACCGCATCGCTGCTCGGCCGTCCAAAATGGTGAACGTTTTCTGCGTAAACGCCGACATGCTGGGGTCAACCATTCAGGGCGTCGGCGTCGGTGTTCTGCACAACAGATACAATATCGTCCGGCCTTTCTGGGAACTGCCTCTGATCCATCCGCAATGGCTGACCAGCTTGCAGCATGTGGACGAGATTTGGGCCCCGACGGCCTTTGTCCGCGACGCTTTCATAGCCGGTACGGACCGTCCCGTCGTGCACGTTCCAGTGGCTATTTCCGTTCCGCCCAACATCGAGGCGAACCGGGAACGCTTCCAGATTCCAAAAGATTCCACGGCATTCCTGTTTGCGTTCGATTTTTCGTCCTACCCGGACCGAAAGAACCCGGACGCCGTCTTGCAAGCCTATCTTCGCGCGTTCGGACAGGACCGCGATCGGCGGGTTTCCTTGATCATCAAGACAATGGGCAATAGCCCGCACAAACGAGCAATTCTGAATTCAATTCGGGGCCTGGCGCAAACAGACAAGCGGGTTGTCTTGATTGACGAAATTCTGACTCGAGCCGAAACCTATTGCCTGACGAAATCATGCGATGTCTTCATTTCGTTGCATCGCTCGGAGGGTTTTGGATTGGGAATTGCCGAAGCCATGGCGATGGGCAAGGCGGTCATTGCAACGGACTTTTCCGGAAGCAAGGACTTTGTCAGCGCGCAGACTGGTTTTCCCATTCCATACCGATTGATCGGCGTGGAGCCCGATCAATATCCCTATTTCATCGAGGGGCAAAAATGGGCCGATCCAGACATAGATGAGGCCGCTCGGGTGATGGCGCAACTTGCGGACAATATTGAGGCCGTCACCGCGGTCGGCGAGCGCGCCCGGACCTACATGGCTCAAGTGCACAGCCCGGAGGCGGTCGGCAAGGTGATCGCAAATCGCCTTCAAGACGTCCAAGGATACAGGAATTCCATCCTGAATACCTAGAGCAGGCGAGGGCGCCGTGCCGAGACGCGTGGTGTGAGCCACGTACGGCGGCAACTCGATCCGGCGGGCAGGATTTTTATGGGTTTGAGATGGTGATCGGGCGTTTGCGGAACAGCAGTGAGTTGGCGTTAAGCTTTCGGTAACCCTCCTAAGTCGAAGACCAAAAAAGACATTGGCTTCTCGTGCCCTCCATAGATGCTGGGGCTGGCATCGAGTCGAGGAGCAAGACCACAATGACCACCGTCCTGAACGCCTATGGCGTTCCACTCCCCTACAGCGGATCCTCGACAAAATGGTACTCGGCCACGAATTCCGGCCCGGCGCTTTACGGCAGCATCTACAACGACTCGCTCTATGGCGACGGCAACGTCAGCGTCACGATGTATGGCGGCAAGGGCGATGATATCTACTATCTGTATTCCACGAAGAACAAGGCGGTCGAGCTGGCCAACGAGGGTGTCGACACCATCTCGACCTGGATGAACTACAGGCTCCCGGCGCATTTCGAGAACCTGACGGTCACCGGCGACAAGCACTATGCCTTCGGAAACGAGCTGAACAACATCATCACCGGCGGCTCCGGCCAACAGACGCTCGACGGTTTGAAGGGTGACGACGTTCTCAAGGGCGGCTCCGGGGCGGACATTTTCATCGTCGCCCCCGGCAACGGCAGTGACCTGATCCTGGACTTCAGCGCCGACGATACGGTGCGCGTCGGGAGCTACGGCTTCACCTCCTTCGACCAGGTGCACGCCAATATGGTCCAGTCGGGAGCGAATGTCCGACTTGATCTATCCGGCAACGAGTTTCTCGTCTTCGCCAACAAGACGATCGACCAGTTCGCCGCGAGCCAGTTCGATCTCGCCTTGGACAGGTCGCATCTGCAACTCACCTTCGCGGACGAGTTCAACACACTGAACCTGCGGAATGGCTCGAGTGGCACCTGGAACACGAACTTCTGGTGGGGAGGCGCCAACGGCAGCTCGCTCACCGGCAACGGCGAGCTTCAATGGTATATCGATGCCAACTATGCCCCGACGAGTTCCGTCAAGCCGTTCAATATCCAGAACGGTGTTCTCACGATTACCGC
>NZ_JBFUDZ010000043.1:0-67119 GCF_056404455.1 Mesorhizobium sp. P2_D1 | reverse complement strand
GTCGATAATGTGATCCCGTCGCAATTCTATCAGGCCGTCGCCGAACTGGTGCGGGTCGTCTACTCGAAAAAGGCTGAGCGCAGACAGATTTCATGAACCGGCAACCGCACGCAAACTCCCGCGAGATCATCGTCGCCAGCGCCATCGAGCAAGTGGTGGGGGAACTCCGGCTGATCGATGTCGCCGACTACATCGCCTTCATCCGACTGGAGCATTTCGCGTGCCTGTCGGATCTGGTCGATTCGGCGGTGGAGCTGTTTTTCATGCCGGGTACGCTGCGGCTCGGCCATGGCGGCGAGGCGCATGTCGACTGGAGCGGCAGCCCGCGCATCGTGCTCGATCTGGAGCTGAGGCCGCCGGGTGTCACCGTCTATTTCCAGCTGACGCTGAGCGAGCACGGTGCTTCCGTGGTGGTCAACTATGTCTCGTTCGAGAAGCCGGGCGAAGACCCTGAGCACAACACGGCCCTGCTCGAGGCGGTGATCGAACAAGCGCGCATCCGCAGGGTCGAGCCGCTGGCCTTTCGCTGAACATCGGCCGCTTCCGAGCTGCGGCTGAAAGACCCACGAATTTGCCCTATTCGATAAGCCCCAGCCGCAACGCCTTGGCCACCGCCTGGTTGCGGTTGACCGCGTTGAGCTTCTGGGTGGATTGGGTCAGGTACTGGTTGGCGGTGTGCACCGAAAGCTTCAGCAGCCGCGCGATCTCCTCGCTGGTGTTGCCATTGGCGGTCAGCTTCAGGCATTCGAGCTCGCGCTTGGAAATCGCGCGCATGCGGCCGGTATCGCTTGGGCGCATGAGGGCGACAGCGGCAAACAGCGAAAAGCAGCGGGCATGGATCTCGTAGAGCGCGTCCTGCGGCAGGACGATCTCGGACCCCAGGAAGACGACAAGGCCGCATTGCCCACGCTCGGCATGGACGGGGAAGGCGATGCCGCTCGTGCCAGGCGCCAGCGGTGCCATCTGCTCGGTCCAGGCGAGATTGCCGAACGTCTCCGCCATGGCGGCGATGCCGTCGTCGGTCCACCAGCGCGGTTCCGTCGAGTTGCGGGTGTGGCGCACGATTTCCTCGCCATTGGCACCTGAAATGAACTTGGTCGCCACCGCAACGCCGGGATAGTCGGAATCGAGGCAAGGCACGAGCCGTGCCCGTTCGGCCGACGGGCTGACGAAGAACAGGCCGAAGGCCGAGGCGTTGATGTCGACAGCGATCCATCGGCAGCGGCGCACGGCGTCTGGAATGGTGACGGCGTGATGGGTCTCGGAGCCGAGCGAGAAGGCGCCGAACGGGTTGCGCTGCTCGTTGAAAAGGGCTTCGGCAGCCTCCTTGATATCGGCCTGTTTCAAATGATGCCGCTCCTGATCGCCGTGGCGATGGCCATCGCGCGGTTGCTGGCCGCGAATTTCTGGATGGCGTGGGTGATGTAGCTGTTGACGGTGTTGGAGGAGACGCCAAGGATGACGGCGACCTCGTCGGTGGTCTTGCCTTCGGAGACCCAGAACAGGCATTCGCGCTCGCGGTCCGACAGCGGATCCTGCATGGCGGCGGCGGCAATCAGCTGCGGGATGTGCGAGAGCGCATAGCAGCATTTCAGTTGCGCCCTCATCAGCGCCGGCTGGTCGATGCTGCCGGCAGTCGCTGCCGAGAACAGAGCGAACAGGCGCTGGCGGCCGACATTAAGCTTGAGTGAATAGACCTCGGCATGACCGAGCACATCGAGAAGGCGGGCCTCCTCGCCGGTGATCAACCCGTTCGTCTCGGGCGCTTGCGATGCCACCAGTGGTCTCGGGCGGATGCCGGGCGCAACGGTGAGCGCGCCTTGTGCAAGCCCGGCGATCAGCCGCTTGCCGATCAGCTCGATGGCGTCGAAAATCCAGTTGGACGAAACGATGCGAGCATCGTTGCGGTCCTGGTCGTGGACAATGGCAACCAGCATATAGCTGTCGGCGCCGATCTCGGCGGTCAGCTGCATGAAAAAGCTTGTGAGATCACCGCGCGACGTCAGGCGCGAGCCCAATGTATCGGATTGAAGAAGCGCGGCGGGACTGCTCATTCTTGTTGCTTTTGGCCGGAATCGTTTCTGCTGTCCGGATGCTGGGTGCCAGCCGCCGAACCTGAATACGCATTACTTTGACGAAGACACACGCTTGGCGCAGGGCTGCGCCAACCAGATCCGAATCCATTCAGGGAACGCGAAGCCGTCCGCGTCTGGTGCCGGAAAACTCCGGAACAAGAGACTTTGGGTGGTTGCCGCGCCCCCCTAGGACCGGCTGATTCGGGTCTAATCTACCCGCAGTTGAATCTGACATCAAACGCGATTTGACAAAATCGAATCCGATGGACTCGCATGCGACTCAGAGGCGGACTCCCAAGCCCTTTCACCACCCTTGGGTCATGGAAACGCCGACACGAAAAAGCCAGACGCTGTTGTTAAGTTGGCATATCGAGGGCCGATCGATTCCGATAGGTTTCCGCTRACCGGCAGGGATGGGCGTCCCTTCGGTCGGACTGGGCGAGATGGGCGGCGCTTGTTCGCGGCCATCGGCATTGGGGGGGTGATTATGAAGCGGGTTTTCCTGGCGTTCACGGTGATGCTTGCGATCTTGATCGGTGCGTGGGCGGTAGCTCCCGCACAGGCCGAGCCTGTTGTCACCTATGCGCTCGACAACGGGCTGCAGGTGGTGCTGGTGCCTGACCATCGGGCGCCGAAGGTGGTGATGAACCTGCGCTACCGCGTCGGTTCGATGAATGAACCCGCCGGCCGCTCGGGTTTCGCGCATCTGTTCGAGCACCTGATGTTTTCCGGCACGCCGGCCTGGCCGAACGTGTTCGGCGCCCATGCCGCGCTCGGCAACGAAATCAATGCCTGGACCACCGAGGATGGCACCGTTTTCTATGTCGACGGGCTGTCGTCGTCGCTGCCGATGATCCTGTCGCTGGAAGCCGACCGCATGGCCAATCTCGGCCGTTCGGTAACGCAGGCCAAGCTCGACCTGCAGCGCTCGGTGGTCAAGAACGAGATGCGCCAGAACGTGCTGGACAAGGCCGGCGCATCCGGCTGGGAGGCCTTCTGGTCAGGGCTGTTCCCGAAACCGCATCCCTACAGCCGCATGGTCATCGGCTCGGTCGCCGACCTCGACGCGGCGACGCTGGACGACGTGCGCGGTTTCTTCAACACCTATTATTTGCCCAACAATGCGGTGCTGGTGCTGGTCGGCGACCTCAAGGTCGATGACACCAAGGCGCTGATTGCCAACACGTTCGGCCGGGTGCCGCGCGGCGCCGATGTGGCTCGGCCAGCAGTGCCCGAGCCGACGCAGGCGCGACTCAAGCTGGTGCTCGAGGACCGTGTGCCGAGCCCCGTCGTCGTGGTCGGCTTCAGCGGCCCGGCGGCGCAATCGCCAGACAATGGCGCGCTCAGCATCGCTGCCGAAGTGCTCGGCAATGGCGAATACGGCTTCCTGCGCAATCGCCTCGTCTCGGAACAGGGCGTCGCCACCTATGCCAACGCGAGCTGGACCGGCGGATTGCTTGGCGGCCGCTTCACCTTCGAGGCCGGCGCGGCGGCAGGCGTGACGCCCGAAGCGCTCGAAGGCGCGATGAAAGCCGCTTTCGCGGATTTCCAGAAGATGCCGCTTGATGCGGCCGATGTCGAACGCGCGCGCAACGGGATATTGCTGGCCACGCGGCTCGGCAGCGAAGCGCTGAAGGATCGCGCCGGCACGGTTTCCTACAACGCCGACATTCTCGGCGACGCGCAAAGCGCGCTGGTCGACGATCCGCACGTCAGCAATGCCAGCGTCGCTGATGTCGAAGCAACGATGAAGCGGCTGCTGAGGCCGGAAGATGCAAGCGTGCTGGTGTTGAAGCCGGGTCCGCGCGGCGGCTACCCCGACGCGCTGATCGGATCGTCCGGCACGCCGCTGCCGTTCACGGCGCCGGAGCGGGCAGCGATCGATATTCCGAAGCACCAGGCCGGCGAGGCGCCTTCGGCGGCGTTGCCCGCCATGGAAACGGCGACGCTGTCGAACGGCATCAAGCTCGTCCACTACACCATGCCGGAAGCGCCGATGGTCTATGTGGCGGCCAGCGCCGACGGCGGCTGGAACAGTGTGCCGGAAGGCAAGGAAGGGCTGCTCGAGCTTGCCGCAAGCATGGCAACGCGTGGCGCCGGCGAGCGCGGCTCGGCCGACTTCGCCAAGGCGACCAGCGATATCGGTGCCAGCGTCGGCTATCAGGCCGGATACCTGACCACCGCGAGGACGCTCGGCGTGCCGCCGGAAAAACTGGACCAAGGTGTCGGTCTGCTTGCCGATGCGGTGCTGAAGCCGCGTTTCGACAAAGCCGACTGGAGCGTGCTGATGGCGCAGACCGTCGACTGGCTCAATGGCCGCGAGGCGGACCTGCCGGGCGTTGCCGGCCGCGCGGCCAAGGCGGCGCTGATTCCACAGGTGCCTGACAAGGCCGCGATCGACTGGTCGGCCAAGGCGCTGGCCTCGATCTCGCTCGACGATGCCAGGTCCGCCTTCAGGACGGAGTTCACGCCGAAGGCGGTGACGTTCTACAGCGTCGGTCCGATGCCGGTTGCGACGGTGGCGGCAAGCCTTGAAAAGGCGTTCGGCACGTGGGCGGATAACGCCGCCGGCTATGCGGTCGAGCCATCGCCGGCGGCGCATTTCAATGGCGGCCAGAAAGTGCTGCTGGTGCCCGAGCCCGGCGCCAGCCAGTCGGCGCTGTTCGTGGCGCGGCCGGCGCCCGGCACCGACGAGGGCGAGCGCGCGGAATCGACCGCGGTCGCCAATCTGCTCGGCGACGATTTCTCCAGCCGACTGAACTCGGTGATCCGCGAGGAGAAGGGCTATTCCTATGGCGTGTCGAGCTATCTCTTGAGCCCGATGAAAGTCGGGTCCGGGCTGGTGGTGGCAACCACCGTCGAGCGGGCCAACACTGGTCCGGCGATCACCGAGATCCTGAAAGGCTTTGCCGGCCTGACCACCTTGCCGGTGGCGCAGGACGAGGTCGACCGCACGGTGACGGTCTATCGCCGGGCGCTGGCCGGATCGGCGGAGACTTCGGCCGGCCTGTTCGGTTCGCTGATCGGTGCCGTCGGCTCCGGTTCGACGCTGGAGGACCAGCAGAGCCGGATGACGGCGCGCACCCAATTGACGCTCGGTGCGGTGCAGAAGCAGGCGCTGGCACTATCTTCGCTCGATCCGTCGCTGATCGTGGTGGCGGGCGACCCGGATGTGGTGATGCCGCAGCTTGCCGCGATCGGACTTAGGAATGTCGAGATCGTCAAGCGCGACGCGGAAGGCGAGCAGACGGCGATGCGGGCGCTTGACCTTTTCGGCGGCAAGCAGCAAGCGCCGCTGTCCGCCTCGCCGTGGCGGGTCGGCGACGGTGGCACGACGCGGGCGGTGCATTCCTGTGCTTCGGCCAGGGATTGCGGTGCGCAAATCCACGCCGATTGATCGGTTCAATGCGCGGCCGCCGGCCGCGCGCAAATCTTGGCACTGTTGGTTTCGGGGGAAACGATGAGCGATTCATTTCGGGAAGTTACATCCGTCTCGTGGTTCGGGCGGATCAAGCGCGCGGTCGGTGGTGTCATCTTCGGCCTGCTTTTGATCGTGCTGATGGTGATCGGCCTGTTCTGGAACGAGGGCCGCGCGGTGCAGACGGCACGCTCGCTCGCCGAAGGGGCTGGCGCCGTGGTCTCTGTCAGCGCCGACAGCGTCGATGCCGCCAATGACGGCAGGCTGGTGCATGTCAGCGGGCCGGTGACGGCGGACAGCGGCCTGTCCGATCCGGATTTCGGTATCGCGGCGCAAGGGCTGCGCCTGTCGCGCGACGTCGAGATGTACCAGTGGAAGGAAGAGTCCAAATCCGAGACCACCAAGAAACTTGGCGGCGGCGAGGAGACGGTCACCACCTACAGCTATTCGAAGGTGTGGGACGACAGCCAGATCGACTCCTCGGATTTCAAGAAGCCGGACGGCCACCAGAATCCGCCGATGGCGATCCACAGCCGGACCTTCCAGATTCCGGAAGGCAAGCTCAGTGCTTTTACGCTCGATCAGCCAGTGCTCGATCGCATCGAGGGTGACAAGGACTATTCGCTGTCGGCCAGTCAGTCAGCCGCGATCAAGGCCGCCTATGCCGGCGCCAGGCCGCTCAACATCGTCGACGGCAAGATCTATCTCGGCGTCGACACGACGACGCCGGCGCTGGGCGACTACCGCATCGGCTACGAACTGGCGCCGCTCGGCGTGGTCAGCATCGTGGCACGTCAGGCCGGCAGCCGGTTCGAACCCTACCAGACGGTGGCCGGCGACGAATTGCTGATGGTCGACACCGGCACTGTCCCGGCCGACAAGATGTTTGCCGAAGCCGTCAGCGCAAACACGCTGATCACCTGGCTGCTGCGCGCTGCCGGCCTGCTGTTGCTGACCATCGGCTTTGCCCTGTTCCTCAGCCCGATCGGGGTGATCCTCGACGTCATTCCGTTCCTTGGCAGCATGGCGCGGATGGGCACCGGCATCATCGCCTTCTTCCTGGCGATCCTGGTCGGCACGACGACGATCGCCATCGCCTGGTTCTGGTATCGGCCGGTGCTGGCGGCGGGCATCCTGGCCGCCGGCGTCATCGCGGCGGCGGCGGTCTATTATTTCGGCCGCTCACGCAAGGCAGCCGCACCGGCGGTCGTGCCGAGCACCGGCACCGCAACCTGATCGCGAGAACCCGGCAGCAGCGCCGCCCGGTCCCTCGCTTTGCTTCTGCAGTCGGTGCCCCAAAATCGCTCACGCCTTTGGGGTGACGGCATTTACCTGCCCTCGAAACCGGTCAGCACGCCGACGGCGTTGACGCCGATCTCCTCGACGGCATAGCCGCCTTCCATGACGAACAGCGTCGGCAGGCCGAGCCTGGCGATGCGGCGGCCGATCTTGGGATAGTCCGACGTCTTCAGCTTGAACTGGCTGATCGGGTCCTTCTCGAAAGTGTCGACGCCGAGCGAGACGACGACGACGTCCGGCGCGTAAGCGGCAAGCTTGGCGCAGGCATCTTCAAGCGAGGCATTCCAGGCGTCCCAGTCGGTGCCGAACGGCATCGGATAGTTGATGTTGAAGCCTTCGCCGGCGCCCGAACCACGTTCATCGGCATGGCCGAGGAAAAAGGGATATTCGACCATCGGATCGCCGTGCAGATTGAGGACCTGCACGTCGGCGCGGTCATAGAAGATCTCCTGCGTGCCGTTGCCATGATGGTAGTCGACATCGAGTATGGACACACGGCTGGCGCCCTGGTCGAGGAACCATTGCGTGGCGACGGCGGCGTTGTTGATGAAGCAATAGCCGCCCATGAATCCGGCTCCCGCATGATGGCCCGGCGGGCGGCAGAGCGCGAAAGCGGATGCCTCGCCGCCCTTGACCAGGCCGGCGGCGGTCAGCGCCACGTCATAGGACGACTTGATCGCGGCCCAGGTGCCTTCGACGAAGGTGGCGCCGGCATCGAAGGAATAATAACCGAGCAGGGCGTCGATGCGCTTTGGCGGCACGTCGCCGCGCAGGCCGCGGGTCGGCCATGTGAAGGGCATCGCCGAGCCCTTGAAACCGGCTTCCACCCATTGCGGCCAGACCGTCGGCAGGAAGTCGATGTAGTCGGCCTTGTGGATACGCCTGGCGGCAGCAAGATCGTGCTCGAGCGGCAGGACGATCGGACCCAGTTTCTCGCTTTCGACCCGCGCCTTGATGAATTCGGCCCGCGAGGGCATTTCGAAACCCGGCACGATCGCAGCGGTGACCAGTTCCATCTGGCCGGCATGGCCASCATGAAGCGGCGAATAGACAGTCTTCATGAAATTCCTCTCGAAGTGCGAAATCAGTCAAGGTTGAGATAGGGGCTCACCAGAGCGAGCCACATGGTTTCCACATCGTCCTCGATGAGGTTGTATGTCCTGCGATCCCTCTTCAGTCCGACCAGCCGGCAGGCGTGCCCGACCTCCATCATCACAAGGCCGAGCCGTTTGGCGATCTTGTCTTCAAGAACAGGATTCACATGCCGCAGCCAGGCGGCGTAAAGCGCGATGATCTGCTCGTCATATTCGTCCTGGATAGGCCTGAGATCGGCATTGCCTGAAATGGCCTCGATCACCGGCATCAGGGTCGCGTTCTCGAGATAGATACTGGACGTGTCGATAAAGAGCTTGCGCACTTCGCGCCGGAATTCTTCGCGGTTGGTGGGCCGGGGGACCTTGATACGCTTCTCGATCACTTCGGGAAAGGAGGACAGCCAGCGCCGGGCGAGGTCCAGAAGAATGGCTTCCTTGTTGGGGAAGTATTGGTAGACCGACCCGACCGACAGGCCTGCGCGCTGCGCAATGGCGAGCGTCGTCGGCGTCTTGGTTCCTTGCTCCCGCGTCAGGATCAGCGCCGCGTCGAGAATCCTGTCGACCACCTTGCTCGACCGTTGTTGGCGCGGCTGCTTGCGCGGTTCGAGCGCTATCCTGGTTTTGCGGTCGAGACTGCGCTTCACTGCCTGATGTCCCCGTTCCCCGCCCGGTCCCAACACACGGGGAGGGTGCTGTCCACAATACATTCCAAATTCCGCATGTTGACAAACGCGAATAAACAGTCGCATTCTTTATCCACGCTGTCTTCAGGGATAACAAGGGGAATTTCGAAGACAGCACGCTGGCATCGTTTTTTGTCCGTAGCGCCGCTCCAGTGGAGTGGCCGCTCGTGGGCACAGGGTTGTCGGTCTCAGTCAGTCGTCAAAAGCGTGGAGTCGCGATGTCTGTCACGGGTGCGGGTCATAATGCTGATCTGATCGTCATCAACGGTCGCGTGCTGACCATGGACCATGACAATCCCGTCACAGAGGCTGTTGCCGTCAAGGACGGCGCCATCATCGCCATCGGCAGCCGCGCCTCCATCGAAGAGCTCAAGGGACCGGCCACCAAGGTCATCGACGCCAAGGGCGGTTCGGTGATCCCGGGCTTCATCGAAGCCCATATGCATCTGTTTTCAGGCGGGGCTGAACTTGCCCACCTCCAGCTCACCGGTATTCACGGGTTTGAGGCGCTGCAAAAGGCAATCCGCGACTATGCGCCGACCCAGCCGGATGCGAAAATGCTGGTCGGGCAGGGTGTCGACTACACGGTGCTCGGCAGCGAGCGGGTGACACGACACCATCTCGACGCCATTTTGCCCGATCGCCCCTTCTGCATGGCGGCGCCCGATCATCACACCATGTGGGCCAACACCAGGGCGCTGGAAACGGCCGGCATCCTGCATGGGCGCACGCTTGGCCCCGGCAACGAGATCGTCATGGGCGATGATGGCCTGGCCGGCGGCGAATTGCGCGAGGGCGAAGCCTTCGGTCCGGTGCTTGACCTTGCCGGCGAAAGCCGGGTGCGGCTGGGCCTGGCCACCGGCGGCGAGCCGGACCCGATGCCGACCGCGGCCGAGCGGGCCGCCGACCGCGATATCATGCGGCGCGGGCTTGCCTGGTGCGCGCGCCATGGCATCACCTCGATCCAGAACATGGACGGCAATCTCTATCAGCTTGAACTGCTGGCCGAGATCGAAGCCGAGGAAGGGCTGCCCTGCCGCGTGCAGATACCGTTCCACTACAAGAATTTCATGACGCTCGACATGCTCGACAAGGCGTCCGACATGGCCAAGCGCTACAACAGTGAGTGGCTGTCATCAGGCATGGTCAAGGTGTTCTACGACGGCGTGCTGGATTCCTGGACAGCGGTCATGGTCGAGCCCTATGCCGACCGTCCGGACTGGGTGGGCGAGCCGCTGTTCACGCCGCAACAATTCATCGACCTGGCTGTCGCCGTCGACAAACGCGGGCTGCAGATCGCCGTGCATTCGATCGGCGACGGCGCCGTGCGCGCGGTGCTCGACGGTTACGAAGCGGCGCAGAAGGCCAACGGCAAGCGCGACAGCCGCCACCGGGTTGAGCACATCGAGGTCACCACCACCGCCGACGTTCCGCGTTTTGCCGAACTCGGCGTCATCGCTTCCATGCAGCCGCCGCACCCGCCTGGCGCCATGGATTTTCCGCTGGAGCCGACCGTATCGCGCATCGGGCCGGCGCGCTGGCCGTTGAGCTATGCCTGGCGGACCTTGAAGGATGCCGGCGCGCGCGTGGTCTTTGCGTCGGACTGGCCGGTGTCGCCGATCGATCCGATCCTGGGCATCCGGGCGGCAGTGTTGCGCAAACCGTGGGCAGAAGGCGACCCGGACCAGAGTTTCTCGCTGCATGAATCCCTCGCCGGCTACACCGTCGAAGGTGCCTATGCCGAATTCGCAGAGCACCGCAAGGGCATGATAAAACCCGGCTATATGGCGGATCTGGTGGTGCTCTCGGCCGATATCGAGGCGACCGCGCCGGAGGCGTTGCACAAGGTGCATCCGGTAACGACGATCTGTGGTGGCAAGATCACCTATCAGGCCTGACTGTGGCATGAGGCTTGCTAGCCAAATTACGAATTGAACTGTGATTCAGTGCCGGGCTTGCCAACATACCGGCCTTGTGTTCACATCGAACAGGGGAACATTCCGCCAGCAAGAGCGGGGTCAACAGTGAGGCGTAGTCGTGCCGGATAAACCGGATCGGAATGCGATTGAAGTTGTCAAAGTAAGCAAAATTTTCGGATCAGGAGAGGGCCAAGTCGCTGCCCTCGATACGGTCTCGGTATCCATCCGCGAAAACGAGTTCTTTACGCTGCTCGGCCCGTCGGGCTGCGGAAAGACGACGTTGCTGCGGCTGATTGCCGGCTTCGACTTTCCAACCGCCGGCGAAATCCTGCTCTACGGCCAGGACATCGCGCCGCTGCCGCCCTTCAAGCGGCCGGTCAACACCGTCTTCCAGTCCTATGCGCTGTTTCCGCACATGACAGTGGCCGAGAATATCGGCTTTGGCCTGGAGATGCTGGGCAAGCCGAAGGCCGAGATCAAGGCGCGCGTCGACGCGATGTTGAAGCTGGTCAAGATGGAAGCGCTCAGCGCGCGCCGCACCAGCCAGATCTCCGGCGGCCAACAGCAGCGTGTGGCGCTGGCCAGGGCGCTCGCACCGCAGCCGAAAGTGCTGCTGCTCGATGAGCCGTTGTCGGCGCTCGACTACAAGCTGCGCAAGGAAATGCAGATCGAGCTGAAGCGGCTACAGCACGAGACCGGGATCACCTTCATCTTCGTCACCCATGACCAGGAGGAAGCGCTGACGATGTCGGACCGCATCGCGGTGATGTCGTCCGGCAGGATCCTGCAGGTCGGCTCGCCGCGCGACATCTACGACCGGCCGTCGGAACGCTTCGTCGCCGATTTCATCGGCGAGTCGAACTTCCTCAAGGCCGAGGTGGTTGGTGTCTCGGCAGGCCGCGCGACGGTAAAACTGTCGTCGGGCACGGAAATCCCGGCCTCGCTGCCGGAGGGCCTGGTTCCCAAGGGCAAGGTTACCATCGTCGTGCGCCCCGAACATGCGCAGTTGAGCGCCGCAAGCCCCAGTGCATCGCTGTCGGGCACGGTCGAGAACATCGTCTATCTCGGTACCGACACGCATTTCCATCTGCGCCTCGCCGATGGTGAGCCCTTCATCGTGCGGCGCCAGAACAGCCGTGGCACCGGCGACGGTATCGTCCAGGGCGGCAAGGTCGGCATCCTGATTGGCGGCGACGCCGCCCAGGTCTTGAAGGACTGACGATGGCGACCGCAGAGGAAGTCGCCAAGGCAGCAGAGCGGCGCGATATCCGCGACCGCTGGCTTTTGTCAGCCCCAGCACTGCTGGTCATTTTTCTCGCCGCGACCGGCCCGTTGCTGATCGTGCTTGTCTATTCGTTCCTGACGCCCGGCGCCTATGGCGACGTGAAGTGGCAGTTTTCATCCGATGCCTGGTTGTCGGTGTTCATGGAACGCGACATTTTCGACGATACGCTTTCTCTCGCGGCAGCGCATGTCACCATCTTCTGGCGCTCGATCAAGCTTGCCGTGGTGACCACGCTCGCCACATTGGCGCTCGGTTTCCCGACCGCCTATTTCATGGCGACACGAAGCGAAAAGACCAGGGATCTCTGGCTCTTCCTGATCACCATTCCGTTCTGGACCAACCTTCTGATCCGCACTTTTGCCGTGCTGCAGATCATCCGCAACGAAGGCATCGTCAACACGATCCTGCTCAAGCTCGGCATCATCTCGGCGCCGATCCAGATCCTCTTCACCGATACGGCGATCCTGATCGGCATGGCCTATGTCTATCTGCCGCTGATGGTGCTGCCGATCTACGCCAGCATGGAGAAGCTCGATTTCCGGCTGGTCGAGGCGGGCTACGATCTCTACGCGACACGCTTCAAGGTGCTGCGGAAGATCATTTTCCCGCTGGTCAAACCCGGCGTCATCGCCGGCTCCATCCTGGTCTTCATTCCAGCACTCGGCGCCTATGTGACACCAAGCGTGCTTGGCGGCGGCAAGAATATGATGCTGTCCAACCTTATCGAATTGCAGTTCGGCCAAGGCCGCAACTGGCCGCTCGGTTCAGCGCTGTCGATCGCCGTCATGATCATCGTGATGGTGGCACTGCTTGCCTATGTGCGCAATGCCGGAACGTCAGGGGTGCGTCATGGCTAGCAATTTCTCCATCAAGCATCAGCCGGGCTTTACCGCGATCGCGGCGACCTGCTTCGTCTTGCTCTACCTGCCCATCATCGTGCTGGTCGTCTATGCCTTCAATGCGGCGAACTCGACATCGGAATGGGGCGGCTTCTCGCTCAAATGGTTCCAGTCGGCGTGGCAGAACACGCAGGTCATCGATGCGACCCTGCGTTCGTTCCAGATCGGCGCCACCGCCGCGGTGTTCTCGACCATCTTCGCCACCATGGCCGCGCTCGCCACGACGCGGACGGCACCCTATCCGGGTCTGACGTTCAAATATGCGGCGATCAACCAGCCGCTGATGGTGCCCGAGATCGTCACCGGCGTGGCGTTGCTGATCTTCTTCTCGCGCATCAAGATCTTCACCGGCTATTCCGGCCTCGGCTACCTGATCGCCGCGCATACGGCGTTCTGCATTCCCTTCGCCTATCTGCCGATCCGGGCGCGGCTGGAGAACATGGATCTGACGCTGGAGCGCGCCGCGGCCGATCTCTACGCGACGCCGTGGAAGACCTTTCGCCGCATCACGCTACCGCTTTTGTGGCCCGGCATGCTGGCCGGACTGATGCTGGCCTTCGTCATCTCGCTCGACGACGTCGTCATCACCGAGTTCGTCAAATCCGGTGGCCAGGACACGCTGCCCACTTACATGCTCGGCCAGATCCGCCGTGGCGTAACACCCGAGATCAACGCGATATCGACCGCTTTCCTGCTGCTCTCGGTCGCGATCGTCACGTTGTTTTTCTTCGTCAGCAGGAAACGAAACTGAAACCAACAATGGGAGTTAGAACGATGAACTGGAAGACAACAGCGACCGCCATGGGGTTGGCGTTGCTCGCTTCGACGGGCCTGGCTCGCGCCGATGGCGAACTGAACATCTACAATTGGGGCAACTACACCAGCCCCGATGTGATCAAGAAGTTCGAGGATAAATACAAGATCAAGGTGACCATCACCGACTACGATTCCAACGACACCGCGCTCGCCAAGATCCGGCAGGGCGGCACCGGCTTCGACATCGCCGTGCCATCGCAGACCTACGTGCCGATCTGGATCAAGGAAGGCCTCCTGCTCGAAACCGATCCGGGCAAGATGGAGAACTTCAAGAACGTGGCGCCGGAATGGGCCAATCCTGAATTCGATCCGGGCCGCAAATATTCGGTGCCGTGGGCGTGGGGAACGATCGGCGTCGTCGTCAACACCGATGCCTACAAGGGGCCGGCCGATACGTGGGGCATCGTCTTCAACACGCCCGACGAGCTGAAGGGCAAGGTCAACGTCGTTCCTGAAATGAACGATGTCATCTTCGCGGCGATCAAATATGTCGGCGGCCAGCAATGCACCGACGACAAGACGGTGCTGAAGAAGGTGCGCGACCTGCTGGTGGCGGCCAAGCCGAACTGGATCGCGATGGAATACAACACCATCGAAAAGATGGTACCCGGCGACTTCAAGGCGACCAGCGACTGGAACGGCTCGGCGCTGCGTCAGCGGCTGGCCAATCCGGCCATCCATTACAACTATCCGAAGGAAGGCTTTGGCCTGTGGAGCGACAATGTGGTCGTTCTTAAGGAGGCCAAGAACGTCGAGAACGCCAAGCTGTTCCAGAACTTCATCATGGATCCGGAAAACGCGGCTGGCCTCTCGGCCTTCCACCGCTACGCCAACGCCATCACCGGCTCGGACAAATACATGCCGGCTGACATGAAGGACGCGCCGGAAGTCGTCATTCCGGCCGACGCCAAGCCGAAAGGCGAATTCCAGAAGATGTGCGCGCCGGAAACGCAGGAACTCTACACGAAGATCTGGACCGAACTGCAGAAGTAATCTCTGAATGACGGACCCGGCGGCACACGCCGCCGGGTCTTTTCTTTTCCGGGAATAGCCTTTCATGGACTCCTATCGCAATTCCGACCCGCGGCCGCCGATCATGCAGGGCTCGCCGCCGGCCATGGTGCTGCCCAAGCTCGACTGGGACCGGCCGCCATGGAACCGCTGGGCGTTCCAGCATGTCCGCGAATTCCTGCCGACCGCCGAAGTCTGGCGCGGCAATGGCCATCGCCATCGCTTCGAACGCGCCGAAGTCGATCTCGATGGACTGGCGGTCAAGGACAGCACGGGTCAGCCAACGACGCTCGCCGGATTGCTCGACGAGACCTACACGGACGGCTTCCTGGTGCTCAAGGACGGCAGGATAGCCTATGAGCGCTATTTCAACGACATGGGCGAGCGGTCGCTGCACCTGTCGCAGTCGATGGCCAAGTCGGTCACCGGCTCGGTGTTCGGCATACTGGTCGGGCGCGGCCTGATCGATCCGGCCAGGCCGGTGACGGACTACCTGCCGGAATTGAGCGTCACCGGTTGGGCGGGAGCCAGCGTCCAGCACGTGCTCGACATGACCAGCGGGGTGCGTTTTTCCGAGGAATATACCGACCGCTATTCGGACATCGGCCAGGTCGATGTCGCCACCGGCTGGAAACCGGTGCCGCCGGGCAGCGATCCGGCCTTTCGCTGGCCCTCGCACATGTTCGAACTGATCCTCGGCCTCACGGAAACGATCCGCCCGCATGGCGCGGCCTTCGAATATCGCTCGATCGAGACCGATGTCCTCGCCTTCATCATGGAACGGGTGACAGGCAAGCGTCTGCCGCAGCTGGTTTCGGAAGAACTCTGGCAAAAGCTCGGCGCTGATGAAAGCGCCTGTTTCACCGTCGACAGTGCCGGCTATGCGGTCGCCGACGGCGGCTTCAACGCGACGCTGCGCGACTATGGCCGCTTCGGCCAGCTGATCCTCGACAATGGCGGCGGCGTGGTGCCGGCCGACTGGATCGAGGCGACGCGCAACGGCAGGCACGGGCCGGACTTCAATCCCAGCCTGCCCGAAGGCAGCTACCGCAACCAGTTCTGGATCGAGGATCCGCGCTCGCGCGCACTGATGTGCCGGGGGGTGTTCGGCCAGATGATCCACATCGACTGGAACACAAGCATGGTCGTGGTGAAGCTTTCGACCTATCCGGACTTCAGCAATGTCGCCTATTCGGTGGCGACGGTGAAGGCCGTGCATGCCATCGCCGCGGCACTCGACTGAGAGGCTGTTTGGAAACCCACTCCGGCGGCCATCGCCGGAGCACCTTTCGAAACAGCCTCCAAGAAACCCAAAGAAATCCAGAAGGATACGCCATGACCGGCAAGACCGCGTTCGAGACCCGCTACGGCTTCCGCCGCAATGAGGTGCTGCTCGCCAACTGGCGCGAAAACCCGTTCAATCGGTGGTCGTTCCAGAATCTCGGCGAGCTGGTGCCGACGGCGCCTGTGACCGCCGCCCCGGGTGGTGTCGAGGCACCGGTGCGGGATATCAGCGGCCTGCTGGGCAACAAGGTCACGATCGCCGGCGCGCCGGAGACGGTGGCTGATTTTCTTGTACGCTCGAACACCGACGCGCTGACGGTGATGAGGGGCGGCACGGTCGTCGGCGACTGGTTCGCACCGCATATGGACTTCGGCGCCCGCCACATCATCTTTTCGATCAGCAAGTCACTGACCGCCATTGTCGCCGGCATATTGGAAGGCGAGGGCTTGTTCGATCCAGAAGCGCCGGTGACGCATTACATTCCGGAAGCCGCCGGATCAGCCTACGCCGACGCGAGCGTTCGGCATGTGCTCGACATGAGCGTCAGCCTCGACTTCGAGGAGGCCTATCTCGATCCGGAAAGCGCCTTTGCCCGCTATCGCCGGGCGACGCTGTGGAATCCGGGGGGTGGCACGGAAAGCCTGCGCGAATTCATCCTGACCTTGCAGCGCCTTGCCGAGCCGCATGGCCAGACCTTCCGCTACCGCTCGCCCAATTCCGACCTGCTCGGCATCCTGCTCGAACGTGCCTCGGGCCAGCGCTTCACCGACCTGATGCGCGAGAAACTGTGGCTGCCGCTCGGCGCCGTCAACGAAGCCTCGATCGGCGTCGACATGGAAGGCACGGCGCGCACTGCCGGCGGCATTTCGGTGACGCCGCGCGACCTGGCGCGTGTCGGCGAGATGATGCGGCAAGGCGGCACGGCCAATGGCCGCCGCATCGTGCCGGAGGCATGGGTGCGCGATACGATTGCCACCGGCGGGAGTTCGGAAGCTTGGCAGCGTGGCGCGATGCTGCCGCTGTTCCCCAAGGGCCGCTATCGCAACAAATGGTACCAGACGGGCCTGCCGGGCGGCGCCTATTGCGGCATCGGCATCCACGGCCAGTGGCTCTATGTCGATCCCAGGACCGAAGTGGTGATCGCCAAGATGTCGTCGCAGCCGGTGCCGGTCGATGATCCGCTCGATATCGAGATCGTTGCCTTCTTCGAGGCGCTGAGCCGGATGGTCTAGCAGGGCAATCGCATCCCACCTCGATGTGAGCGCTGCCCCTCATCCGCCTGCCGGCACCTTCTCCCCGTATAGTGACGGGGAGAAGGGGGCTGGCGGCAGCCCCTGCGCCTCCCTTCAACGCTCGTGATTGGCGAAACCGGCGATGACAGCGTCCCTCTCCCCGTCACTATACGGGGAGAGGATGCGGGCAGGCAGGTGAGGGGCGGCGCCGACGCTTTGGAGGTGTCATTTCTGCGAAGTGGCAGGAGGATTGTCAGGTCCTTTCCTGTGGACCCGCCGGGCTGATGAAAACGCGGCGGTTGGCGGACTGAACGTCTGCGCCTATGGTCGCCGCTCTTTTCGACGAGAGCAGGAACGACATGGCATCCGACATCAAGCGCATCGCAGCCATCATCGCGGCCGAGATCACCGCGCGGCCCGAACAGGCCGCGGCGGCGATCGAACTGCTCGACGAGGGCGCGACGGTTCCTTTCGTGGCACGCTACCGCAAGGAGGTGACGGGCGGGCTGGACGATACGCAGCTGCGCTTGCTTTCGGAGCGTCTCGCCTATCTGCGAGAGCTCGATGCGCGCCGCGACACCATCCTTGGGTCCATCCGCGAGCAGGGCAAGCTGACCGACGAGCTTGAAGGCAAGATCGTCGCCGCCACCACCAAGGCGGAGCTGGAAGACATCTACCTTCCCTACAAGCCGAAACGGCGGACCAAGGCTGAAATCGCCAGGGAGCGCGGGCTGGGGCCGCTGGCCGAAGCCATCCTCGCCGACCGGTCGCTGGTGCCGGCCGAACTGGCGCTGACCTATGTGACCGACGAAGTGGCCGACGCCAAGGCGGCACTTGAGGGCGCGCGCGACATCCTGTCGGAACAGTTCGCCGAGAATGCCGACCTGGTCGGCAAATTACGGACCTACATGAAGGAACGCGCCTTCATGCGCGCCCGGGTGGTCGACGGCAAGCAGGAGGCCGGCGCCAAATTCTCGGACTATTTCGACCATGTCGAGCGCTGGTCCACCGTGCCAAGCCATCGCGCGCTGGCGATGCTGCGCGGCCGCAATGAAGAGGTGCTGTCGCTCGACATCGAGGTCGATGCCGATGACACGTCGCCGGTGAAGCCGGTCGAGCGCATGATCGCCAACGCCTATGCCATCGGCGGCAGCCTGCCGGGCGACCGTTGGCTGATGGAGGTGGCGGGCTGGACCTGGCGGATAAAACTGTCGCTGCACCTGACGCTCGACCTGATGCGCGACCTGCGCGAGCGGGCGGAAGAGGAAGCGATCCATGTTTTTGCCCGCAACCTGAAGGATCTGCTGCTTGCCGCGCCCGCCGGCTCGCGCGCCACGATGGGGCTCGATCCTGGCATCCGCACCGGTGTCAAGGTGGCGGTGGTCGACGGCACCGGCAAGGTGCTGACGACGACGACCGTCTATCCGTTTCCACCCAGGAACGATGTGCGCGGCACGCAGGCGGAGCTGGCCAAACTTATTCGCCTGCACAAGGTCGAGCTGATCTCGATCGGCAATGGCACCGGCAGCCGCGAAACCGAAAAGCTGGTGGCCGACATGCTGTCCGATATGCCGGCGGATGGTGGGCCGAAGCCGCTCAAGGTGATCGTCAGCGAGGCGGGCGCCTCGGTGTATTCGGCATCGGCGACGGCGGCGGCGGAATTCCCCGGCCTCGACGTGTCGCTGCGTGGTGCGGTGTCGATCGCCAGACGCCTGCAGGATCCGCTGGCCGAACTGGTCAAGATCGAGCCGAAGTCGATCGGCGTCGGCCAGTACCAGCACGATGTCGACCAGTACCGGCTTGGCCGCTCGCTGGAAGCGGTGGTCGAGGATGCGGTCAACGCCGTCGGCGTCGATCTCAACACCGCTTCGGCGCCGCTGCTGGCGCGCGTTTCGGGCCTTGGCGCATCGCTGGCCGACGCTATCGTCGCGCATCGCGATGCGACCGGACCCTTTGCCAGCCGCAAGGATCTGCTCAAGGTGCCCCGCCTCGGACCTCGCGCGTTCGAACAATCCGCCGGCTTCCTGCGCATCGCCAATGGCAGTGAGCCGCTCGATGCCTCTTCGGTGCATCCGGAAGCCTATGGCGTGGCCAAGAAGATCGTCGCCGCCTGCGGCCGCGACGTGCGCGCGCTAATGGGCGACAGTGCTGTGCTCAAGGCGCTCGATCCGCGTGTCTTCGTCGATGAGCGTTTCGGCTTGCCGACGGTGCGCGACATCCTGGCGGAGCTGGAAAAGCCCGGCCGCGACCCGCGCCCTGGTTTCAAGACCGCGACCTTCGCCGACGGCATCGACGATATCAAGGATTTGAAGCCCGGCATGCTGCTTGAAGGCACCGTCACCAATGTCGCCGCCTTCGGTGCCTTCGTCGATATCGGCGTGCATCAGGACGGGTTGGTGCATGTCTCGCAATTGGCCGACCGTTTCATCAAGGACGCACATGAGGTGGTCAAGGCGGGCGACGTGGTCAAGGTGCGCGTCGTCGATGTCGACATCAAGCGCAAGCGCATCGCCCTCTCGATGCGCAGGGATGGCGGAGAAGGTGGTGCATCGCGCAGCGGGCCACGTGACACGATTAGTGACGGGGAGAAAGGGCTAGCTGCATCGCCGTCACTCTTCTTGAAACGCTGGCGATTGGTGAAATCGCCAAAGACAGCCCCCTCTCCCCGTCACTATACGGGGAGAGGATGCCGGCAGGCAGGTGAGGGGCGGCGCCACCGCCCGTAAAGGTCACTGGAGGCATTCGAAGCCGCCAGTACTCAAGGCTTGCCGCTCTATCTTGCTTCCAGCCGATCAAACACCTGCTCCGCGGGGATGCCTGGGCCACTCTCCACACCTTTGCGAATGTCCTCGCGCAACCCGACGTGCATCAGCAGCCAGTCGCGAAAACTGGCGACCGGCGGGTGGCCACGCTTGTCGTGCGGGACGACGAGATAGTAGGCGCTGCGGCTTTGCATGGGTTGGCCGGGCGCGGGCACCAGCTGGCCGCGCTGCAGTTCGCCAGCGATGAGGATCAGCGGCAGAAGCGCCACGCCGAGCCCCGCCATGCAGGCTTGGGCGGCGGTGCCGAACTGTTCGAACTGCATGCCCGGTCCGGTCGGCGCGCTCAGGCCCTGGTGATCGAACCATTCGGTCCAGGCGCCAGGGCGCGTCGCCATGTGCAGCAGCGGCAGGCGGCCGATGTCCGCCGGTGTGGCGATGGCGCGGCCGGCGAGGAATTCGGGCGACACGACCGGTGCCACCGTTTCGCGCACCAAGAGCGTCGAGTCGGCCTCCGGCCAGTCAGGCAGGCCGTAGTGAATGGCGGCATCCAGCCGCTCGCGGGCGAAGTCGAAGCGGCCGACGCGGGTGACGAAGTTGATGGTGATATCCGGATTTTTTTCGACGAAATCGGGGATCATCGGCATCAGCCAGCGCGTGCCGAAGGTCGGCAAGATGGCAAGGTTCAGGATGCCGCTATGCCGATTGCTCATCAATCCAAGGGCCGCGTCACGCAACTGGCCAAGCGCCGACCGCACCGCGTCGGCATAGATTTCGCCTGCGGTCGACAGCCTGACATTGCGGCTGTCGCGTTCGAACAGCCGGCGGCCGAACTGGTCTTCAAGAAGCCTGATCTGCCGGCTGACCGCACCCTGGGTCAGGTCGAGTTCCTGGGCGGCAGCGGTGAAACTGCCCAGGCGGGCCACCGCCTCGAAGGCGGCAAGGGCGCTGATGTTGGGCAAAAGACGGCGCTGGACACTCATGATCCATTACTAACGCTCATTGATCGGCGAAGCAATTTCGTTTGATTTTTTTGGGCCGCGGGTCGATAAGCCGGCCAAGATTTTGCTTCATGCATGTCGTCATCCCAAAACCGCTGACACTTTTGGGCGACCTGCATCAGTTGGGAGAGAGCCATGGCCGCCGACAAGAATGCATTCGTCTGGGAAGACCCGTTCCTGATCGAGGACCAGCTTTCGGAAGACGAGCGCATGGTGCGCGATGGTGCCGCGGCCTTCGCCGCCGACAAGCTCGCGCCGCGGATCGAGGACGCCTATCTCAACGAGACGTTCGACACGGCGATCTTTCGGGAAATGGGCGACGCCGGCCTGCTCGGCATCACCATTCCCGAGGAGTTTGGCGGGCTTGGTGCCAATTACGTGACCTACGGGCTGGTCGCGCGCGAAGTTGAGCGCGTCGATTCCGGCTATCGCTCGATGATGAGCGTGCAGTCGTCGCTGGTGATGTACCCGATCTACGCCTATGGCTCGGATGAGCAGCGCAAGAAGTACCTGCCCAAGCTTGCCAGCGGAGAATGGATCGGCTGTTTCGGCCTGACCGAGCCGGATGCCGGCTCCGATCCGGGCGGCATGAAGACTCGCGCCGAGAAGACAGCCAACGGCTACAAGCTCTCCGGCTCGAAGATGTGGATTTCCAACTCGCCGGTCGCCGATGTGTTCGTCGTCTGGGCGAAATCATCGGCGCATGACAACCAGATCCGCGGCTTCGTGCTGGAAAAGGGCATGAAGGGGCTTTCGGCGCCGAAGATCGGCGGCAAGCTGTCGCTGCGGGCTTCGATCACCGGCGAGGTGGTGATGGAAGATGTCGAGGTCGGCGAGGACGCGTTGTTGCCGAACGGCAAGGGCCTTGGCGGTCCGTTCGGCTGCCTCAACCGAGCCCGCTTCGGCATTTCCTGGGGCTCGATGGGTGCCGCGGAAGATTGCTGGCATCGCGCCCGCCAGTACGGCCTCGACCGCAAGCAGTTCGGCAAGCCGCTGGCCGGCACGCAGCTTTACCAGAAGAAGCTCGCCGACATGCAGACTGAGATCGCGCTTGGATTGCAGGCTAGCCTGCGCGTCGGACGGTTGCTGGATGAAGGCAAGATGGCTCCGGAAATGATCTCGATCGTCAAGCGCAACAATTGCGGCAAGGCGCTCGACATCGCCCGCCAGGCCCGTGACATGCATGGCGGCAACGGCATCCAGATCGGCTACCACGTCATGCGCCACGCGCAGAACCTGGAGACGGTCAACACCTATGAAGGCACGCATGACGTGCATGCATTGATCCTGGGAAGGGCACAGACGGGCCTGCAGGCGTTTTTCTAAGCTGCGCCGATATTCAGGTGAGGCCGGCCTGCAAACGTTGGTTTCCTGCGCTTCCGGTGCTCACGTACTATAGGTACGCTCCGCTCCGGTTCTCGGAAACCATCGTTTTCGACTCGGCCTGACCTGAATCTCAATACACCTTAAGCCGGCACACCTGCTTAAATTAGGTGCACCGCAACATCTCTGCTTGGAGAATGGCCGCCATTTGTGTCAGGGTTCAGCGAATTCGTTTGAAACGCTGAATTCCGGGGCCCCATGGCAATTCTGGCAGCTGTCTACCATCTGACCCACTACAAATATGACCGGCCGGTGGTCCTCGGGCCGCAGATCATCAGGCTGCAGCCGGCGCCGCATTCCCGCACCAAGGTGTTGAGCCATTCGCTCAAGGTCGAACCGGCTAACCATTTCGTCAATCTGCAGCAGGACCCCTACGGCAACTTCCTCGCCCGTTTCGTCTTTCCCGAGCCGGTTATGGAACTGAAGATCGAGGTCGATCTCGTCGCCGACATGACGGTCTACAATCCGTTCGATTTCTTCGTCGAGCCGTCGGCCGAGGCGTTTCCGTTCGAGTATCCGGAAGAGATCCGCGACGATCTCGCCATCTACCGCACGCCGGAGCCGGCCGGTCCGCTGCTTTCGGCCTTGCTTGGGACCATCGACCGCAGCGCAAAGAACACCGTCAATTTCCTCGTCGATCTCAATGCCCGGCTGCAGCGCGAAATCGCCTATATCGTTCGCATGGAGACCGGTGTGTTCTCGCCGGAAGAGACGCTGGCCGCGAAAAAAGGCTCGTGCCGCGATTCAAGCTGGCTGCTGGTGCAGATCTTGCGCAATCTCGGCATCGCCGCGCGCTTTGTCTCCGGCTATCTGATCCAGCTCAAGCCGGATCTCGTCGCGCTGGACGGACCGCCGGGAACGGCGATAGACTTCACCGATCTGCATGCCTGGTGCGAGGTCTATCTTCCCGGCGCCGGCTGGATCGGCTTCGATCCGACCTCCGGCTTGCTCACCGGCGAGAGCCATGTGCCGCTCGCCGCCACGCCGCATTTCCGCAATGCGGCTCCGATTTCCGGTATGGCGAGCTTTGCCAATGTCGATTTCGGCTTCGAGATGCGGGTCGACCGCATCGCCGAACACCCGCGCATCACCAAGCCGTTCTCGGATGAAAGCTGGCAGGCGCTCGACGCACTCGGCAACAAGGTCGATGCAGCACTTGCGGAAGGGGATGTGCGGCTGACCATGGGCGGCGAGCCGACCTTCGTCTCGATCGACGATTTCGAATCCGCGGAGTGGAACACCGCCGCCGTCGGACCGACCAAGCGTGAGAAGGCCGATGCGCTGATCCGGCGGTTGCGCGAGCGCTTCGCGCCGGGCGGCTTTCTCCACTATGGCCAGGGCAAATGGTATCCGGGCGAGAGCCTGCCGCGCTGGACCTTCTCGCTCTACTGGCGCGCCGACGGCGAGCCGGTGTGGAGCGACCCGTCGCTGATCGCCCGCGAAAAGAGCGCGGCCGATGTCGGACCGAAACAGGCCGAAGACCTGCTGACGGCGATTGCCGCTGAGCTTGGCATCGAAAAATCCATGGTCAGCGAAGCTTATGAGGATCCGGCCGAGTGGCTGCTCAAGGAAGGCAAGCTGCCGGACAATGTCGATCCCTCCAACTCCAAGCTGGAGGATCCGGAAGAGCGCAGCCGCATGGCAAAAGTCTTCGAACGCGGGCTGACCAAGCCGTCAGGTTATGTGTTGCCAGTGCAGCGCTGGAACAGCCAGGCGTCGGGACCGCGCTGGCGTTCGGAAAAGTGGAAGACGCGGCGCGGCCGGCTGTTCCTGGTGCCGGGCGATTCTCCCGTCGGCTATCGCTTGCCGCTCGGTACGCTTCCCTATGTGCCGCCGGCGCAGTTCCCCTATATCGTGCCGGTCGATCCGTCGCTGCCGCGCGGGCCGTTGCCGGCGCGCGAGGCGATCCTGCCGGTAGCGGCTTCGACCGAACTCGAAGGCGCCGATGAAATGGCGCGCCGCCAGCAGGCGGTGTCGTTCACCGCGGCAAGCGGTCAACAGGACCGGGTCGAGCAGGAAATCACCGAGATCGGCGGCGCGGTGCGCACCGCACTCTCGGTCGAGCCGCGCGACGGCCGGCTCTGCGTGTTCATGCCGCCGGTAGAGGCGCTCGAAGACTATCTTGAACTGGTGGCGGCTGCCGAGAATGCAGCGCGGACCATCGGCCTGCCGGTGCATATCGAAGGCTATGGCCCGCCACACGATCCGCGCCTCAACGTCATCCGCGTCGCACCCGATCCCGGCGTCATCGAGGTCAACATCCATCCTGCCGCCAACTGGCAGGATTGCGTGGCGACGACGACAGCGATCTACGAGGAGGCGCGGCAGACCCGGCTTGGCGCCGACAAGTTCATGATCGACGGACGCCACACCGGCACCGGCGGCGGCAATCATGTTGTCGTCGGCGGCGCGACACCCAATGACAGTCCGTTCCTGCGCCGGCCCGATTTGTTGAAGAGCCTGGTGCTGCAGTGGCAGCGGCATCCGTCGCTGTCCTACCTGTTCTCCGGCCTGTTCATCGGCCCGACCAGCCAGGCGCCGCGCTTCGACGAGGCGCGTCACGACTCGCTCTATGAGCTCGAGATCGCAATGGCGCAGGTACCGCATCCCGACCGGGGCGCCGCACCCTTGCCGTGGCTGGTCGACCGGCTGTTCCGCAACCTGTTGACCGATGTCACGGGCAATACGCATCGCTCGGAAATCTGCATCGACAAGCTGTTTTCGCCGGACGGGCCGACCGGCCGGCTCGGCCTGGTCGAGTTCCGCGGCTTCGAGATGCCGCCCAATGCGCGCATGAGCCTGGCGCAGCAGCTCTTGGTCCGTGCCATTATTGCCCGCGCGTGGAAGAACCCGCTCGACGGCCGCTTCGTGCGCTGGGGCACCTCGCTGCATGATCGGTTCATGCTGCCGCATCATGTCTGGGCGGATTTTCTCGACGTGCTCGACGATCTCAAGCTCAGCGGCTTCGAGTTCCGTCCGGAATGGTTCGATGCCCAGCTCGAATTCCGCTTCCCGTTCTGCGGCGAGGTCCAGCACGCCGGGATCAAGCTGGAGCTGCGGCAGGCGCTGGAGCCGTGGCACGTGATGGGCGAACAGGGAGCGATCGGCGGCACCGTGCGCTTCGTCGATTCCTCTGTCGAACGGCTGCAGGTCAAGACCGAGGGGCTGAACCCTGAGCGTCATGCTGTGGTCTGCAACGGCCGCATCGTGCCGATGAAGGTCACCGACAACCGCGAGGTGGCGGTGGCGGGCGTCCGCTTCAAGGCGTGGCAGCCGGCTTCGGGCCTGCATCCGGCGCTGCCGGTCAACACGCCGCTGGTGTTCGACATCTATGACCGCTGGTCGGGCCGCGCGGTCGGCGGCTGCGTCTACCATGTCGCGCATCCGGGCGGGCGCAACTACGACACCTTCCCTGTGAACGGCAATGAGGCGGAGGCACGGCGGCTCGCCCGCTTCGAACCGCGCGGCCATACGCCGTCCGTCTATGTGCTGCGTGAGGAACAACCGGCGGAAGATTTCCCGATGACCCTTGACCTTCGGCGGCCGGCAAGACTCTGATCAACGATGGCAAAGGGGAATCACAAAAGGGTACGCGGCAAGCCGCAGATCCACAGCCTGCTGGAGCACTACCAGCCGATCGACGGCGTCGTCGACGAGATGGTCGATGCGTCAGGCACTCCCCGTCCGGTCTGGAAGCACTTCATTGAGGCGCTCGACGAACTTGGGGCTGAAAAGCTTGGCCAGCGCTTCGCGCGCGCCGACCAGTATCTGCGCGACGCCGGCGTCTATTACCGCGTCTATGACAAGGCCGGCGCCAATGAGCGCGAATGGCCGCTGGCGCATATTCCCCTGCTTATCGAGGACAGCGAGTGGGCCGCGATCAGCGCCGGCCTGGTGCAGCGCGCCGAACTGTTCGAAGAGACGATTGCGGACATCTACGGGCCGAACCGGCTGGTCGAAAAGGGCATCCTGCCGGCGGGGCTGATCGCCGCCAGCCCGGAATATTTGCGGCCAGTGGTCGGCACCAGCCCGGCTGGCGGCCATTTCCTGCATTTCTGCGCGTTCGAGCTCGGCCGTGGGCCCGACGGCCAATGGTGGGTGCTGGGCGACCGCACCCAGGCGCCATCCGGCGCCGGCTTTGCGCTGGAGAACCGCGTCGCCACCACGCGCGCGCTGTCCGATATCTACGGCGAGATGCATGTGCACCGCCTTGCCGGCTTCTTCCGCCGTTTTCGCGATGCGCTGATCGGTATGGCCAAGGAAACCGACGGCCGTGTTGCCATTCTGACGCCGGGGCCGCTCAACGAAACCTACTACGAACACGCCTATATCGCCCGCTATCTCGGCATCATGCTGCTCGAAGGCGAGGACCTGACCGTCTCCGGCGGCAGGCTGATGGTGCGCACGGTCTCCGGCCTGATGCCGATCAGCGTGCTGTGGCGGCGGCTCGACGCTGCCTTCGCCGATCCGCTCGAACTGCGCCCGGATTCGCAGATCGGCACCCCGGGCCTGGTCGAGGCGATCCGCCAGGGTGCGGTTGCGACCGTCAATGCGCTTGGCTCCGGCCTGATGGAAACACGAGCACTGCTCGCCTTTTTGCCCAAGATCTCGCGCGCCTTGCGGGGCGAGGAATTGCTGCTGCCTAGCGTCGCGACGTGGTGGTGCGGGCAGGCGACGGAGCGCGCGCATGTGCTGGCCAATATCGACCGCATGGTGATCGGTCCGGCGCTGTCGACACGGCTTGCCTTCGAGGATGACAACCAGACGAAGCTCGGCTCGGCGCTGTCCGCCGGGGAACGGGCGGAGCTGGTGGCGCGCATCGAAGGCGAAGGCGGCGCCTTCGTCGGCCAGGAAGCGGTCACGCTTTCGACGACACCGGTCTTTGTCGGCGGTTGGCTGGAGCCACGGCCGGCGAGCCTGCGCGTCTATCTGGCGCGCACGCCCGAGGGCTGGACGGTGATGCCGGGCGGTTTTGCCCGCGTCGGCCTGTCGCTCGATCCGACGGCGATTGCCATGCAGCGTGGCGGCCAGGCGGCGGACGTCTGGGTGGTCAGCGACAGACCGGTGGAGCGCGAGACGCTGCTGCCGCAAGAAGGCGACAGCTTCATCCGCACCAGGCCGGGCAGCCTGCCCAGCCGGGCGGCGGAAAACCTGACCTGGCTCGGCCGTTACATCGAGCGCTCGGAAGACACGGTGCGCATCCTGCGCGCCTATCATGTGCGGCTCGCCGAGACCTCCGATCCGGACATGCCGCTGCTTGCCGACATCAGGGATTATCTCGAACCTTTCGGCATCGATGTCGAGACGGCGATCCCGTCGGGACTGATCGGCACGCTGGATAGCGCCGTCTACAGCGCCGGGCAGATCCGCGACCGGTTCTCACCCGATGGCTGGCTGGCGCTCAAAGATCTGTCGAAGACCATCCATCAGTTCGCAACCACGGTGGCGCCCGGCGACGACGCGACACGGGCCATGACGGTCATCCTGCGCAAGCTCGCCGGCTTCTCCGGCCTGCTGCATGAGAACATGTACCGCTTCGCCGGTTGGCGTTTCCTCGAGATTGGCCGGCGGCTGGAGCGCGGCATCCAGATCGCCCGCACGCTGTCCCGGCTGACCGGCGCCAAGGCGCCGGACGGCGCGCTCGACATGATGCTGGAGATCGGCGACAGCGTGATGACCCACCGCCGGCAATATCCGGTGCAGGCCGGCCGGCGCACGGTGGTCGATCTCCTGGCGCTCGACCCGCTCAATCCGCGCTCCATCCTGTTCCAGCTCGAACGGTTGAAGGCAGAGATCGGCCTGTTGCCGTCGCTCGGCGGCGAGGGGCACATGTCGCCGGCGGCCAAGGAGATCCTGCAGCTCAACACCCAGATCGCCATCAAGGAGCCTTCCGACATGACGGCAAAGGCGCTGGACGATCTCGCCTATGAAATCGGCGGCCTCTACAACAGCCTCGCCAAAGCCTATTTCGGCTAGGCAGGTTCCGCAAAAGGGTCACATGGTTTTGCGACAAGACCCTGCGCCAAGACAAGAAAAGTAGCGCATGCTTTACGACATTCGGCTCCATCTCCATTACGACTATGCCGCGGCGGCCGGCGGCGGCCGCCATCAGATCCGCGTGCTGCCATCGACGATTTCCGGCGTGCAGCGCGTCATCGCCGCGTCATTGTCCTTTGCGCCGGCGCCCAACGAGCGTTCGGATTTTTTGGACTTCTTCGGCAACAACGTCACCTCGATCGCCTTTCGCGACGCGCATGACGCGCTCGACATAAGGATGAGCGCACGCGTATCGGTGTCACGGCCCGAGCCCGGGCTCGACGTGTCGCCGGATATCGGCCGGCTCAGGCAGGAACTCGCCGCAGTGCGGTCGCTGGCGTCAGATGCACCGCATCATTTCCTGACGGGCAGCACCCATGCTGGCATCGATGGTGCGATCACCCTCTATGCGCAAGGCAGCGTCGGCGGCTCCGCCGCCGGCACGGCGATGGACCTGTGCAATCGCATCCATCGCGATTTCACCTATGACGGCGAGGCGACGACGGTGCGGACCCGGGCCAGCGACGCCTTCAGGTTGAAGCGCGGCGTCTGCCAGGATTTTTCGCACATCATGATCGCCGGCCTGCGCGGACTCGGTATTCCGGCCGGCTATGTCAGCGGCTTCCTGCGCACCATCCCGCCGAAGGGCAAGCCTCGGCTGGAAGGCGCCGATGCCATGCATGCCTGGGTCAAGGTCTGGTGCGGGCGGGACGCCGGCTGGCAGGAATTCGATCCGACCAACGGCATGCGGGCCAGCAACGACCACATCACCGTCGGCTACGGCCGCGACTATTCGGACGTGGCGCCGATCGTCGGCGTGCTCAAGACCACCGGCGGACAGGTCGGCGAACAGGCTGTCGACGTCATTCCGGTTGTGCTCGAAAAAGCCTGAAAGCAGGCTCGGCGCCAGCGCTGTCGCCGGCTTTTCACACGACCTTTGGAACCAGCAATCGGCCCGCAGCTTATCTACGGATATTTGCGTGGAGCAGACATGCTGCAAAAATCCGGATCGTCGCACGGCCGGCCGGCTGACGAAGATGCTGTGCCGAAGAACGGGGCGCAAACCTCGGCCGATCATGCATCGCTTACCTATGTCAGCGATGCCGCGCCCGGCATAAGGCGGCTGAAGGCAGGCAAGGGTTTTTCCTACAAGGGACCGGACGGGCGGCCAGTTCCCGACGTCACGCGGGCGCGCATCGAGGCAATCGTCATTCCGCCGGCCTGGACGGATGTGTGGATTTCGCCGGACGCCGACGGCCATATCCTGGCGACCGGCAGGGACCAGCGCGGACGCAAGCAGTACCGCTACCATCCGCATTGGGCCGAAGAACGCGACGGCGCCAAATATTCTAGCCTTGTCGCCTTTGCCGAAAGTCTGCCGGCCCTGCGGCGCCGGATCGACAGCGATCTGCGCCGTCGCGGCCTGCCGCTCGAGCGTGTCGTCGCCGCCGTCGTCTGGCTGCTCGACAACACGATGATCCGCGTCGGCAACGCCGCCTATGCCCGCGACAACAACAGTTTCGGGCTGACCACATTGCGCGACCGCCACGTCGACATCGTCGGTTCAAGCCTGCGCTTCGCCTTCAAGGGCAAGTCCGGCAAGGAGTGGAGGCTGAAGCTGGTGGATCGCCGCATCGCTGGGATCGTGCGCGGCGCGCAGGACTTGCCCGGCCAAAAACTGTTCCAGTATCTCGACGAAGACGGCAACAGGCGGCCGGTCCGTTCAGAGGACGTCAACTGCTATATCAGGGAGGCCGTTGGCGATGCGTTCAGCTCCAAGCACTTCCGCACCTGGGGCGGCACCATCCACGCCGCGTCACTGTTTGCGCAGACGGAATTGCCGGAAAGCCAGGCGCAGCAAAAGCGGGTGATGAACAGCGTCGTCGACAAGGTCGCCGAGCGGCTGGGCAATACGCGCGCCGTCTGCCGCAAATGCTATATCCATCCGCAGGTGTTCGAGGCCTGGTCGCAAGGACGATTGCTCGACGAAATGGGGCAAGCCAACAAGCATAAGAGCTCGATAGACGGCCTCGATGGCGAGGAAGCTCTCGTGCTGAGATGGCTGAAGGTGTGCGAAAGCTGACCGGCGGCAAGGGCGGTTGCCAAATGCGCGGCACCCAGATTTTTTTATCGACGTCGTGTCGGGATCGGTCCTAGTGTTTCGTCCTTTGACAGAGAA
The DNA here is from genome assembly GCF_056404455.1 of Mesorhizobium sp. P2_D1. Lineage (NCBI taxonomy): Bacteria > Pseudomonadati > Pseudomonadota > Alphaproteobacteria > Hyphomicrobiales > Phyllobacteriaceae > Mesorhizobium > Mesorhizobium sp. P2_D1. The sequence continues at coordinate 36,745 of NZ_JBFUDZ010000043.1, read as the reverse complement.
AAGGACCAACCATGCTCTACGCAATCCTCTGCTATGCCTCCGAAGACGTCGTCAGCTCGTGGAGCAAGGCGCAGGACGATGAAGTCATAGGCAAGCTTCTCAACGTTCAGGAAAAGTACGTCCAGGCCGGACGACTTGGCCCAGTGGCGCGGCTGTTGCCGACCACGGCGGCAACGACGCTGAGAAAGGTCAAGGGCGAAGCCGTCGTCATCGACGGGCCTTTCGCGGAGACCAAGGAGCAATTCCTCGGCTTCTACACGCTCGAATGCGCAGATCTCGACGAGGCTGTCGAGTTCGCCCGTGAACTGTCCGACGTCAACCCGAGCGGCGGCTCCTACGAGATTCGGCCGGTTCAGATGTTTCACACCAACAAGATTCCCGCATGACCGAACTCGCCTGGATAAGCTCGACAATCAACACCGCCCGTCCGCAGGCGATGGGCGCGCTGCTGCGTTATTTCCGCGATCTCGATACGGCGGAGGAAGCTTTCCAGGATGCGTGTCTCAGAGCCCTGAAGAACTGGCCGCAGAACGGGCCACCGCGTGATCCGGCGGCCTGGCTGATCTTTGTCGGCCGCAACAGCGGCATCGATGCGGTACGCAAGCGTGCCAAGCAGGCGCCGATGCCGGAGGAAGACCAGATCTCCGACCTGGAAGATGCCGAGAGCGATATGGCCGAGCGGCTGGACGGCGCGCATTACCGCGACGACATCTTGCGGCTGCTGTTCATTTGCTGTCATCCCGATCTGTCGCCGACGCAGCAGATCGCGGTGGCGCTGCGCATCGTCTCGGGCATCACCGTCAAGCAGATCGCGCGCGCCTTCCTGGTCGGCGAAAGCGCCATGGAACAGCGCATCACCCGCGCCAAGGCGCGCATTGCCGACGCCGGCGTGCCGTTCGAGACGCCGGGCGCGGTCGAGCGCTCGGAACGGCTCGCCGCTGTCGCCGCCATGGTCTACCTGATCTTCAACGAGGGCTACTCGACCAACAGCGGCGAGGCGCCGGCGCGCGCACCGCTGTGCGAGGAGGCGATCCGGTTGGCGCGGCTTTTGCTCAGGCTGTTCCAGACCGAGCCGGAGATCATGGGGCTGACGGCGCTGTTGCTGCTGCAGCATGCGCGCGCGCCGGCCCGTTTCGATGAAGACGGAGAGATCGTGCTGCTCGAGGATCAGGATCGCAGCCTGTGGAGCCGCAAGATGATCGACGAGGGGCTGGCGCTGGTCGACAAGGCGCTGCGCCATCGCCAACCCGGCCCCTACCAGGTGCAGGCCGCTATTGCCGCGCTGCACGCCCGGGCCGAGAAGTCCGAGGACACCGACTGGGTGGAGATCGACCTGCTCTATGGCCTGCTCGAACAGATGCAGCCGTCGCCGGTGATCACGCTCAACCGCGCGGTCGCGGTCTCAAAGGTGCGCGGACCGGCGGAAGCGCTTGCCATGATCGAGCCGCTCGAACAGAGGCTTTCCGGCTATTTCCACTTCTTCGGCCTCAAGGGTGGCCTTTTGATGCAGCTTGACCGGGGCGAAGAGGCGCGTGTCGCCTTCGACCGCGCCATCGCGCTCGCCAACACGGCCGCGGAAGCCGCCCATATCCGCATGCATATCGACCGGCTGATGAAAGACGGTGCGGTACGGGGACCTGCCCGCACGGCGAAATGACTGACTTTTGGTCTGGTTCAACGGTCTGCTCTCGGCTTGGACCATGCCGGGGTGGCGATTTTCCCCTGGAACGAGTAATGCCACGCCATGACAGTGCCTGAGGTGTCTTTTCGGCACGCAGGCGACATGGCGCAAGGCTTGATCCGGCGCCATATGATGGCGACGGGATCTGAAAGGGACAAAAAATGACCATAGCGAAGGAAACGGCCGAGCTGCTGGCGAAACTGGGTGTGGCCAAGGACGCGCTTGTTGGCGGCGACCTGATCGTGCGCAGCCCGGTGACGGGTGAGCAGATCGCGGCGCTGAAGACGATCTCGCCGGCCGACGCGGCCAAGACCATCGATGCCGCGCACAAGGCGTTCCAGGCGTGGCGGATGGTGCCGGGCCCGCGGCGCGGCGAGCTGGTGCGGCTGCTCGGCGAGGAGCTGCGCACGCACAAGGCCGAGCTTGGCCGGCTGGTCTCGATCGAGGTCGGCAAGATCCCGTCCGAGGGACTTGGCGAAGTGCAGGAGATGATCGACATCTGCGATTTCGCCGTCGGTCTGTCCCGGCAATTGTACGGCCTGACCATCGCCACCGAGCGCCCGGGCCATCGCATGATGGAAACCTGGCATCCGCTCGGCGTCGTCGGCGTCATTTCCGCCTTCAACTTCCCGGTCGCGGTGTGGTCGTGGAACGCAGCGCTGGCGCTGGTCTGCGGCGACGCGGTGGTGTGGAAGCCGTCGGAGAAGACACCGCTGACGGCGCTCGCCTGCGAAGCGATTTTTGCCCGCGCGGTAAAGCGTTTCGGCACCGACGCGCCACAGGGCCTGGCGCCGGTGCTGATCGGTGACCGCGCGGTCGGCGAGATCCTGGTCGATCATCCCAAGGTGCCACTGGTATCGGCCACCGGCTCGACGCGCATGGGCCGCGACGTTGGCCCGCGCCTGGCCAAGCGCTTTGCCCGCGCGGTCCTGGAACTCGGCGGCAACAATGCCGGCATTGTCTGCCCGACCGCCGATCTCGACATGGCGCTGCGCGCGATTGCCTTCGGCGCGATGGGCACGGCGGGACAGCGCTGCACGACGCTGCGGCGCCTGTTCGTGCATGACAGCGTCTATGACGCCCTGGTTCCACGTCTCAAGAAGGCTTACGAAAGCGTCTCGGTCGGCAACCCGCTGGAGACCTCTTCACTGGTCGGACCGCTGATCGACAAGGCTGCTTTCGACGCCATGCAGAAGGCGCTGAAGGAGGCGGGTTCACATGGCGGCAAGGTGACCGGCGGCGCCCGGGTCGAGAACGGCCATCCGGATGCCTATTATGTGCATCCGGCGCTGGTCGAAATGCCGAAACAGGTTTCGCCGGTGACGGAAGAGACCTTCGCGCCGATCCTCTATGTGATGAAATATTCGGATTTCGACGCCGTGCTCGATGAGCATAACGCGGTCGGCGCCGGCCTGTCGTCGTCGATCTTCACCCGCGACCTGCAGGAGTCCGAGCGCTTCCTTGGTGTCGACGGTTCGGACTGTGGCATTGCCAATGTCAACATAGGCACTTCGGGCGCCGAGATCGGCGGTGCCTTCGGCGGCGAGAAGGAAACCGGCGGCGGTCGCGAGAGCGGCTCCGATGCGTGGAAGGCCTATATGCGGCGCGCCACCAACACGGTGAACTATTCCAAGGCACTGCCGCTGGCGCAGGGCGTTTCGTTCGACATCGATTAAGGACGCCGGGGCTCCTATGCATCTCCCGCACGGGGGATGCCGCACCGATCATCTGCCTGCCGGCAAGCCGAAGGCCTCGACGAAGGCGGCATCGATGATGGCCAGCTTCACGGCCTGGGCGGTCATGTATTCGCGGTAGAAATCGGCCGACACCCACATCACCGAATTGCCGCGTTGGCCGAGCCAGCCGACGCTGCCGAGGTCCTCGGCATCACGCAGCTTGCGCCCCAGATGGGTTCGCGACAGTTTGAGCCATCTGGCGAAATCGCCGATCGAGACGATGCCGGTCGGGATTTGATCGAGGCCGGCATGATCGGGATCGACGCTCGATATCAGCCAGTCCATGACGACGCCGCCGTTGTTGAGCCAGGTGAACAGGGAAAAGGTCTGCCTGGGCTCGCGGACGGGGCTGGAGGAGACCAGGCCGTCGGCCACCAGCGGCTGCACCCTGGCGAGCGCGTCGGGCCGTTCGAGGAACGTCGCCAGACGGTTCGCGCCGTCGAGGCTGTCCAGCGTGTGCAGATGCGCCATCATCCAGCCGGCAACCGTCTCCAGCGTGTTTACTGTGGGTTGTATCGGGCGGATGCGGCCGTCCTGCGTCGTCGGCAGAAGCTCGACGAAATTGTAATGCAGCATCTCTTTAATGAAGGCGTCAGCGGTGTTGCGGCTGGCGACGGCGTTCTGGCGGATCACGTCGATGAAACGTGCCGCCGTCAGTTGCTTGCGATAGTCGTCAGGCTTCCGCCTGAAATGCAGGGCGAGGCCGATATGCGCCATCAGCCAACGCTGCTGGGTGGCGAACACCGACGCAAGCCGAGGGCTCATCCCGTAAGCCTGGATCAGCGCCTGTGCCTGGGCACGGACACAGCGATACAATGCCGGGTGGCCGGCAATAAGCTCCGAGGTCAGCGCCATTCTCCCCCTGCTCCGATTCGGCCTGACGGCTGCGAAGACCCAACCACATTTTCAGCCTTCCGCTTCTGTGTCCAGAAGCAGTCCGCCGGTGCCGGTTCACAGCATCGTGGGTTTGGTGCATGACCCGCGCTAGGTCTTGATTTTATGTATGTCGTTGTCCCAGAACCGGGCCACTTTCGGGCAACATGCATCGGGTCACGGCGAGGGTCGGCGGGCCTCGGATAGCGGAAAACAGGCGTTGAAAGCGGCATCCACAATGGCCAGCTTGGCGGCCTGGACGGTCATGTACTCCTGGAAGAACGTCTTCGACACCCACATCACCGAATGGCCGCGCAGGCCGAGCCAGCCGATGCTGCCAAGGTTCTCTGCCGCGCGCAGCTTGCGGGCAAGATGGGTGCGCGAGAGCTTGAGCCATCTGGCGAAGTCGCCGATCGAAACCACGCTGGTTGGAATCCGGTCCAGGCCGGCATGATCGGGATCGATACCGGACATCAGCCAGTCCATGACGATGCCGCCATTGTTGAGCCAGATGAACAGGGAAAAGGTCTGGTTGGGTTCGCGCACCGGCTTGGAGGAAAGCAGGCCGTCCGCCACAAGGGGCTGCAGCCTGGCAACCATCTCGGGCCGCTCCAGGAACCTCGTCAGGCGATCCCCACCGTCGAGCTGATCCAGCGTCTGCAGATGGGCGAGGACCCAGCCGGTAAAAGTCTGCACGGTGGCCGCCGTCGGCTGCAGGGGGTGCGTGCGCCCGTCGCCGCCCGACACATATTCGGCGATGTGGTAGTGCAGCATCTCCTTGATGAAAGCGTCCGCTGTGTTGCGGCTGGCCACCGCGTGCTGGTGCACGACCTCGATGAAGCGCGACACCGTCAGCTCCTTGCTGCGGTCGTGCGGGTCACGCCTGAAATGCATGGCAAGGCCGACATGGCCCATCAGCCAACGCTGCTGCGTGGCGAAAATGGAAGCCAGCCGCGGGCTCTCTTCATAGATGCGGATCAGCGCCAGCGACTGTGCCTGAACATGGCGATGCAGGGCTGGATGGCCGGCAATGTCTTCCAGATTCAGCGAAATCCTCCTTGTGTTCCGAGCGAGCCGCTGCAACCCAGACGACGTAACCACTTTTTCAGCCTTCGCCGCTTGTGTCCAGACGTTCCATCCGGTCCACAGGCACGGAGAGACATGGCTGAGGCGGGCCAAGTTACAAGCCGTTGATCGCAGAGAGGGGAGCTTCGGACTCTCTGCGTCGGCCGGTCGCCATCTCATTCTCCCGGCTGTGCACCGGGCTGCCAAGGGCGCCACGCCGGCGACCGCAGCCCCTGGCACCAGCGGCCGAAGCGGTCGACATAGATGTAGATGACCGGCGTCGTGTAGAGGGTCAGGATCTGGCTCAGGATCAGGCCGCCGACGATGGCGATGCCGAGCGGCTGGCGCAGCTCGCTGCCTTCGCCAAGGCCGATGGCCAGCGGCACGGCGCCGAACAGTGCCGCCATGGTCGTCATCATGATCGGGCGAAAGCGCAGCAGGCACGCCTGGTAGATGGCATCATGCGCCGATTTGTTCTCGTTGCGCTCGGCGGCCAGCGCGAAGTCGATCATCATGATCGCATTCTTCTTGACGATGCCGATCAACAGGATGACGCCGATCAGCGCCATGATGCTGAATTCGATGTCGAAGGCCGACAGGGCCAGCAGCGCGCCGACGCCGGCCGAAGGCAGCGTGGAGAGAATGGTCAGCGGGTGGACGTAGCTCTCGTAGAGGATGCCGAGCACGACATAGACGGCGATGAGCGCAGCAAGGATGAGCAGCGGCTGGTCGGAGAGCGAATCCTGGAACACCCGGGCCGTGCCCTGGAAACTGCCATGGATGGTGGCCGGCATGCCGATGCGGTCCGCCGCGGCATTGATGGCCGCGACCCCGTCGCTGAGCGCGACGCCCGGCGCGAGATTGAACGACAGCGTGGTAGCGACGAACAGGCCCTGGTGGTTGACCGAAAGCGGCGTGCTGCCGGGGCCATAGCTCGCGACCGACGACAACGGCACCATCGTCTCGGCACCGGTGCTGACGGCCGATCCGGTCGATGCGGCAGTCCTGCCGGTGCTGGTGATGGAATTGGTCGCCTGGTTGCGCGCGGCATCCGTCGCTGCGGCCGCGGCGCTGCCGGACTGTCCCGGCGCGACGAATGTACCGGCAACCGCATTGCTCGCCTGCGAACCGTGCACCGATCCGCCCGACGTGCTGACATAGACCTGTTTCAGCGCTTCGGGGTTCTGCCAGTATTGCGGCGCCACCTCCATGATGACGTGGTACTGGTTGCGCGCGACATAGATGGTGGAAACCTGGCGCTGGCCGAAGGCATCGTAGAGCGTGTTGTCGATCTGGCCGACAGTGATGCCGAGGCGCGTCGCGGTGTCGCGATCGATGACGATATCCGCCTCCAGGCCCTTGTTCTGCTGGTCGCTGTTGACGTCGGTCAGCTTCGGCTCCGTCTGCAGTGCCGCCGCGAGTTTCGGCGCCCATTGCGCGAGGTCGTCGAAACTGTCGCCTTGCAGCGTGTACTGATACTGCGCGTTCGACTGACGCCCGCCGACGCGGATGTCCTGCACCGCCTGCAGGAAGAGGGTGGCGCCCGGCACCACCGCGAGTTCGCGGCGCAGCCGGGCGATCACCTGGTCGGCGGAAACCTTGCGTTCGGCCAGTGGCTTCAGCGACACGAACATCGAGCCGGAATTGGTCTGGCCGCCACCGGTGAAGCCGACAGCGGCATCGACGGCAGGGTCCTTGCTGACGATGCCGGCGAACTGGCTGAGTTTTTGCGACATCAGCTGGAAGGAGGTTGCCTGGTCAGCCTGGATTGAGCCGACAAGCCGGCCGGTATCCTGCTGCGGAAAGAACCCTTTGGGGATGGTGACGTAGAGATAGCCATTGAGGCAGAGCGTTGCCGCAAGTACCGCCATGATCAGCAGCGGATGGTCAAGCGCCCAGGAGAGCGAGCGGCGGTAGCCGCTCAGCATGGCGTCGAAGACGCGCTCGCTGAAGCGGTAGAGCCGGCCATGGCTGCGATCCCGTTCGCCGCGCAGCAGGATCGAGCACATCATCGGGGTGGTGGTCAGCGAAATCGCGAGCGAGACCAGGATTGCGGCCGACAGCGTGATGGCGAACTCGCGGAAGAGCCGGCCGATGATGCCGCCCATCAGCAGGATGGGAATGAAGACGGCAATCAGCGAAAGGCTCATCGACAGCACGGTGAAGCCAACTTCCTGCGCTCCCTTGATCGCCGCCTCTATGCGGCCCATGCCGGAAGCGGCGTGGCGGGAGATGTTCTCGAGCACGACGATGGCGTCGTCGACGACGAAGCCGGTGGCCACCGTCAGCGCCATCAGCGACAGATTGTCGATGCTGAAGCCGAGYAAGTACATGGCGCCCAGCGTGCCGACCAGCGACACCGGCACCGCCACGATCGGTACCAATGCCGAACGCAGATCGCGCAGGAAGGCGAAGACGACCAGGATCACCAGGCCAATGGCGATCATCAGCGTCTGCGCGACTTCCCACAGCGAAGCGCGGATAGTGGTCGAGCGGTCGACCGCCAGCGACAGATCGATGGCCGGCGAGATCGAGGCGCGCAGCGACGGCATAAGCGCCTTTACGCGGTCGACCGTGGCGATGATGTTGGCGTTGGGCGATCGGTTGAGGATGATCAGCACCCCCGGCTTGCCATTGGCAAGACCGGCATTGCGGATGTTCTCGACGGAATCGTTGACCTGGCCGACGTCGGAAAGCCGCACCGGCGCGCCGTTGCGATACGCCACCACCAGTGAACGATAGGCGTCCGCATGGTTGGCCTGGTCGTTGGCGTAGATCTGATAGCGCTGCGGACCGACGTCGATGGCGCCCTTGGGGCTGTGGGCGTTGGCCGCGGCGAGGGCCGCGCGGACATCCTCCAGCCCGATGCCATAATTGTAGAGCGCCTGCGGATTGAGCTCGACGCGCACCGCCGGCAGCGAACTGCCGCCCACCGACACCTCGCCGACGCCATCGACCTGCGAGAGTTTTTGCGCCAGCACGGTGCTGGCGGCATCGTAGAGCTGTCCCTTGGACAGAGTGTCCGAGGTGAGAGTGAGAACAACGATCGGCGCGTCGGCCGGATTGACCTTGCGATAGGTGGGGTTGGAATGCAGGCTGGACGGCAGGTCGGCGCGCGCCGCATTTATGGCAGCTTGGACATCGCGTGCGGCGCCGTCGATGTCGCGGTCGAGGCCGAACTGCAAAGTGACGCGCGCGCTGCCGACGCTGCTCGACGACGTCATTTCGTTGACATCGGCGATCTCGCCGAGATGCCGTTCGAGCGGGCTGGCGACCGTGTTTGCCACGACCTGCGGACTGGCGCCCGGCAGCGACGCCTGCACCGAGATCACGGGGTAGTCGACCTCGGGCAACGGCGCCACCGGCAATTGCGGAAACGCCACCAGTCCTGCCGCCAGCAGGCCGAAGGTCAGCAAGGTCGTTGCAACCGGGCGCCGGATGAAGGGAACCGACAGGTTCATGGCGCGGCGTCCGCACCATAGGCACGTGGAAGGTCGGGCTGGACGCCCCGCAGCCGGGCGGCAAGGCGATCAAACCAGAGATAGATGACCGGCGTCGTGAACAGCGTCAGCAACTGGCTGACGAGCAGGCCGCCGACGATGGTGACGCCCAGCGGATGACGCAGTTCCGAGCCGACGCCGGTGCCGAGCATCAGCGGCAGCGCGCCAAGCATCGCCGCCAGCGTCGTCATCAGGATCGGGCGGAAACGCAGCAGGCAGGCTTGGTAGATGGCTTCGCGTGGCGCCTTGCCTTCGTTGCGCTGCGCGTCGAGCGCGAAGTCGATCATCATGATGGCGTTCTTCTTGACCACGCCGATCAAGAGGATGATGCCGATGATCGAGATGATGGTCAGGTCCTCGCCGGCGATCATCAACGCCAGCAGCGCGCCGATGCCGGCTGAAGGCAGTGTCGACAAGATGGTGATCGGGTGGATGAAGCTCTCATAGAGCACGCCGAGCACGATGTAGACGGTGATCACCGCCGCCAGGATCAGGAACAACGTGTTGTCGAGCGAAGCCTGGAATGCGCGCGCCGCTCCCTGGAAATTGGTGATGACGCTGAGCGGCATGCCGATCTCGCTTTGCGCCTGCTGGATCGCGGTGACCGCTTCGCCAAGCGACACGCCGGGAGCCAGGTTGAAGGAGACGGTGGTGGCCGGGAATTGCCCCATATGGGTGATCTGCAGCGGTGCCGTGGCGACGTGGGTGCTGGCGACCACGGCCAGCGGCACCGGACTGCCGCCGCTCGATGACGGCAGGTAGACGGAGGACAACGCGTTGAGCGAATCCTGCAAGGAGGGGTCTGCTTCGAGAATGACCCGGTACTGGCTGGATGTGGTGAAGATGGTCGAGACGATGCGCTGGCCGAAGGCGTCGTAGAGCGCGTTGTCGATCGTCGCCGGCGTGATACCGAAGCGCGCCGCCTGGTCGCGGTCGATGTCGACGAAGACGGCGAGCCCGGCATCCGACAGGTCGCTGGCGACGTCGGCGATCTCAGGCAGCGTGTTCAACCTGGCCAGCAGCTTCGGCGTCCACAGCGTCAACTCGTCAGGATTGGCGTCCTGCAGCACGAATTGATACTGCGTACGGCTGACAGTGCCGTCGATGGTCAGATCCTGCACCGGTTGCATGTAGAGGGTGACGCCGGCCGTGGCGGCGGTCGCCTGCTTCAGCCTTGCTATGACTTGCGTGATATCGGCGGTGCGCTTTTCATGCGGCTTGAGGTTGATCAGGATGCGGCCGACATTGAGCGTGGTGTTGGTGCCGTCGACGCCGATGAAGGACGACAGGCTGTCGACATCGGGGTCTTTCAGGATGATCGCCGCCAGCTCTTGCTGCCGCTCGGCCATTGAGGCGTAGGACACCGATTGCGGCGCCTCGGTGATGGCCTGGATGACGCCGGTATCCTGCACCGGGAAGAAACCTTTTGGGATGACCACGTAGAGTGCAGCCGTCAGCACCAGCGTGGCCGCCGCCACCAGAAGCATCAGCGTCTGCCGGTCGAGCACCCAGGTCAGCGCGCGGCCGTAACCCCTGATCACCCAGTCGAAGAAGTCGCGGCTGGCGCGCTGCAGGGCGTTCTCGCGCACCGCCGACAACGGTTTGAGCAGCTTGGCGCAGGCCATCGGCACCAACGTCAGCGACACCACCGCGGAAATCAGGATGGTGGTGGCGAGCGTGATGGAAAATTCGCGGAACAGCCTGCCGACGACATCGCCCATGAACAGCAGCGGGATCAGCACGGCGATCAGCGAGACGGTCAGCGATATGATGGTGAAGCCGATCTGCTGCGACCCCTTCAGCGCCGCCTGCAGCGGCGTCGCACCCTCCTCGACATAGCGCGCGATGTTCTCGATGACGACGATGGCGTCGTCGACGACGAAGCCGGTGGCGATGGTGAGCGCCATCAGCGAGAGATTGTCGAGGCTGAAGCCGAACAGGTACATCACCCCCAGCGTGCCGACCAGCGACAAGGGCACCGAGAGGCTCGGGATGAGCGTCGCACGGGCGCTGCGCAGGAAGACGAAAATGACCAGCACGACGAGCATGACGGCGAGCGTGAGTTCGTATTCGACGTCGCGCACGGACGCGCGGATGGTGGTGGTACGGTCGGTCAGCACCTTGACGTCGACAGTGCTTGGCAGCGAGGCCTGCAATTGCGGCAGCAGCGCCTTGATGCGGTCGACCACCTCGATGACGTTGGCGCCGGGCTGGCGCTGGATGTTGACGATAATGGCCGGCGTGCTGTTCATCCAGGCCGCCAGCCTGTTGTTCTCGGTGGCGTCGACCACCGTTGCCACATCGCTTAGCCGCACCGGGGCGCCGTCCTTGTAGGCGACGATCAGCGAGCGGTATTCCTCGGCGCTTTTCAGCTGGTCGTTGGCGTTGATGGTGTAGGCCCGCGACGGCCCGTCGAAATTGCCTTTCGGCGTGTTGACGTTGGCGCTGCCCAGCGTGGTGCGCAGATCGTCGAGATTGAGGCCATAGGCGGCGAGCTTGCGCGGATCGGCCTGGACGCGCACGGCGGGGCGCTGGCCGCCGCTGAGGCTGACCAGACCGACGCCCGCCAGTTGCGAGATCTTCTGCGCCAGCCTTGTGTCGGCAAGCTGCTGCACATCGCGCAGCGGCATCGTGTCCGATGTCAGGCCGAGCGTCAGCACCGGCGCATCGGCCGGATTGACCTTGGCGTAGATCGGCGGCGCCGGCAGATCGGCCGGCAGCAGATTGCCGGCGGCGTTGATGGCCGCCTGCACCTCCTGCTCGGCGACATCGAGCGAGATCGCCAGGCTGAACTGCAGCGTGATGACCGAGGAGCCGGCCGAACTGACCGAATTCATCTGGTTCAGGTTGGCAATCTGCCCGAGCTGGACTTCCAGCGGCGCGGTGACCGAGGATGTCATGACGTCCGGGCTTGCGCCCGGGTAGAAGGTCTGCACCTGGATGGTCGGATAGTCGACTTCGGGCAGCGCCGAGACCGGCAAATAGCGGTAAGCCAGCAGGCCTGACAGCATGATGGCGACCATGAACAGCGATGTCGCCACCGGCCGCAGAATGAAGGCTCGCGACGGGCTCATTGCTGCTGCCCGGACTCCGCATGGCGATGCTTGCGGCCCTGGCCCTTGTGCCTCCCGGTGTCGTCCGGCTTCAGCGTCGAGGATACCGGCTGATCGGGTGGCTGCGCCCGCGGTTGAGGCGCTGTCCCTGCCGGTGCAGGCGCCGAGGCCTGCGGGGCTGTCTGTGCCGGAGCCTGTGTCTGGCCGTCCTGTTGGAGGTTGATATGGGCTCCGTCGCGAAGCTTGTCGGCGCCGTCGACGACGATGCGGTCGCCGGGGGTCAGGCCCGCCAGGATCTCGACGTGCTCGCCATTGGTGACGCCAAGCGTGACCTTGCGCACGGAGACGGTGCTGTCGGGATTGACCAGATAGACGAAGGTGCCGGGCTGGCCGCGCTGTATCGAGGCGATCGGGGCGATCGCCACGTCCTTGTGCTCGTCCACCAGCAGCTCGATGTTGACGAACTGGTTCGGATAGAGAATGCGCGTTTCGTTGGCGAAACCCGCCCTCAGCTTGATGGTGCCGGTGCTCGGATCGATCTGGCTGTCGAAGGTTTCAAGCTGGCCGTCGGCGAGCTTCTTGTTGCCGGCGCGGTCGAAGGCGGTGGCGGGCAGCGTGGCGCCCTGCCGCAGGCGCTGCGCGATCTCCGGCAAATCGTCCTCGGGCACGGTGAAGAGGACACTGATCGGCTGCAGCCTTGTGATGACGACAATGCCGTTGGCATCGCCCGGCGTCACGTAGTTGCCCTCATCCACCTGGCGCAGGCCGGCGCGGCCGTCGACCGGCGCCAGGATGCGGCAATTGTCGAGATTGAGGGTCGCGGTCTGAACCAAGGCCTGGTCGACCTGGATGGAGCCGGCGTCCTGCGCAGCCAGGGCGACCTGCGCGTCGAGCGTCTGATGCGTCGCCGCGCCCTGGGTCACCAGTGTCTTGTCTCGTGCAAGGTCGAGCTGGGCGTCCTTCAGCATCGCTTGGTCGCGCGCCAACTGGCCCTGGGCCTGGGCGAGTGCTGCCTGGTAGGGACGGGGATCGACCTCAGCCAACAGATCGCCCTTGGCAACGTCCTGACCCTCCTTGAAGTTCACCTGGACAAGCGGGCCGATGACCTGCGGCTTGACCGTGACGGTGGAGAGCGAGGTCACCGTGCCAAGCGCGTTGAGGGTGACGTCTATCGTGCCCTTCTCGATGGTGGCGGCGCCGATCGACATCGGTTGCGCGTTTCTTCTACCACCGGGCTGCCTGGCCTCGACATGCGGGCGTTGGTAGAGATAGGTGCCGGTGGCGGCGACAATTGCAATAAAGATCAGCCACGGGATCCAGCCACGCGAACGGCGTTGCGCGACATTCGTTTGCAGGGGCGTCTGCAGGGGTATTTCCAACTGCTGGTCCATGGCGGCATCTCTCACCCCCATCAACCAATATGGCTGAAACCGACCCAAGTCGAATTAACAGTTGGACAGGTTTGACCGGCTTTGCCGGCGGTCATTCACCTCGATTTCTGCTGTTTCCGCGGTCGTGTCCAGACGGCCGGCGCGCCGGATACATGCGCATCAGCGGGCCGCCGTCGAAGGCGAGTTCGATGCCGTCGCACATCACCGACCTCGAATGGCAGCGTTATTTTCGTCAGCTGATCATCGGCCGATGAGGCAAAGCGAAAACCGGCCGGCTTGTGCCGACCGGTTGTTCCGGGCGAGATCAACCGCAGACGCGGACTTCCTCGATCACCCTGTGGTGGTGGCGCCAGGTCCTGACCAGTTCGATATGACAGCGGTGATGCCGGTGGTAGCGGCGATATTCGCCGCCTTGGTAATCACCGAACTGTACGCTGTCGTCACCATACTGGTTATCGTAATCGCGCCGGTGGTGGCGGCGATACTCACCACCTTGATAGTCGCCAAACTGCGCGCCGTCGTTCTGATCGTCACCATATTGGTTGTCATCGTAATGACGGTCATGATGGCGGCGGATGATGATCTGGCCACCGTTGTCGGGCTGATCGTCCGATGAGTACTGGTTGTCGTCGGACTGGATAATCAAGCTTGCGGCTTGCGTTGGCGCAATGACGGCGGCCGTTGCGGCCAATGCCATCACCGAAGCCAGGAATAGGTTTTTCATATCTTGTCCTCCTAGGTTCAATCTTATGAACTCGCGGGAAGACTTAGCGTTCCAATATCGCTTTTCATAGCCGTGGACGCCAGGTTGGCCGTCATCGGCGGGACAATTTGCCTTACAGGCGCACAAATGCCGTCAGCGGCAGGTGGTCGGACGCTACCCGCGAAAGCGGCGTGTCATGCGCCTCCACGGCCGAGATCATGCCGTGCCGGTTGGCCATGATGCGGTCGAGCGCCAGCAGCGGCAGGTTCGACGGGAAGGTGGGCACTGCCGGCGGCAGCGGGCCAAAGGTGACATGCAGCGTATTCAGCGCGGAGCGGTTGCCGAGCCGCCATTCGTTGAGATCGCCGAGCAGGAGCGTCGGCGTGGCATCGGGGCTGTTCATGATATCCAGCACGACGCGGGCCTGCTGCGAACGGGACCGGCGCAGCAAACCGAGATGGGCGGCGATGACGCGCAGGGTCCGATTTCCGTCCAGATCGATCTCCGCCACCACGGCGCCGCGCGGCTCCAGCCCCGGCAGCCTGATCTGATGCACGTCGCGGACGACGCCCTTCTTGAACAGCAGGACATTGCCATGCCAGCCATGCCCCTTGCCATTGGCTGCAATCGGCACCGGTACCAGGCCGGTTTCATGTTCCAGGCGAGACAGGTCGAGAAGCCCGTCACGGTCGCCGAAGCGGTTGTCGGCTTCCTGCAGTGCAATCACGTCAGGATCGATTTCGCGGATGACGCGGCTGGTCCGGTCGGGATCGAACTTCCTGTCGAGGCCGATGCATTTGTGGACGTTGTAGGAGGCAACCAGCGTTCCGGTTGTGCCTGTCCGCTTGGGCGCACCGGCGTTTGCCTTCCGCATCCTGCGGTCGCGAATGGATAGAAGCATGCTTGCCGGAAGGCTGCGTCCAGTTCTGTGCATATCCGTGCTGCTCGTCCTCGCTGGCTTCAATTCGGAACCGGGCTACAGTCAAAATAGGCGCCGTCGGCATATATTCCATGACAGGCAGGCTTCACACGCGCCAACCTTGGCTAGAGATAGGGCGAACCGAGCCACAATACCCGGTCGAACAGCCTGATTAGGAAAGGTCGGGCCCGCAAGGCGTCGAGGGTCACCGGCACTGCGGTGGCGAGCGCCGATCCGATCCGTGCCCCGATCTCGCTGGCAAAGCCGGCGTCGAGGACCTCGAGGTCGATCTCGAAATTCAGCCGCAGCGACCGGGCGTCAAGGTTGGAAGAGCCGACATACGCCCACACGCCGTCGATCGAAAGCAGCTTCGAATGGTCGAACGGTCCCTTCGTGCGCCAGATGCGGCAATAGTTCTTCAGCAGCTGATCGAACTGCGCCGTCATAGCGCGGTCGACAAGGAAAAGGTTGTTGACCGCCGGCACCACGATGTCGATTTCGACGCCGCGCCTTGCAGCTGTGGCCAAGGCGCTGATCAGTTCACGGTCCGGCAGGAAATAGGGCGACATCAGGCGGATCGATTTGCGAGCGACGGAGAACGCGCCGATCAGCAGCTTGTGGTTGGTCTCGATGCTGGCGTCCGGGCCGGACGCGACCGCCCGCACCAGCATGGGCAGGCCGGGCGCAGGCGACAGCGGCCCAATTCGCCAGGCATCGCCCTTCAACGGTTCGTCGGTCGCGAAGCGCCAATCCTCGGCGGCGACCGAGAAGAGATCGGCGACGACCGGACCAGTGACCCGGAAATGCGTGTCCCTGGCGCAGTTGGAACCGGCGAACTCGGCCGAGAAGCCCTTGCGGATGTTCATGCCGCCGGTGAAGGCGACCTTACCGTCGATGATCAGGATCTTCCTGTGGGTCCTGAGATTGGCGTAGGGCAGGCGCAGGCCCATGACGATGTTACCGTTGAAGACATCGGCGGTGATGTCGGCGCTGCGCAGATGCCCCAGGATGCTCGGCACGGAATAGCGGGCGCCGACGGCATCGATCAGCACGCGGACCGTGACGCCGCGCCGGACGGCGCCGGCGAGCACCTCGACGAAGAGCATGCCGACGGCATCATTGTCGAAAATATAGGTCTCGAGCAGGATGCTGCGCTCGGCGCCGTCAATCGCCGCGCACATGGCGGCATAGGCTTCGTCGCCTGTCTCCAGCACATCGATTGCGTTTCCAGGGTGGAGCGCGCGCCGCGCCACCCTGTCGCCCAGTGTCCGCAGACCGGTGAACCGCTGCCCGTATCGCTCGACGATCAGGGCCTCTTCGGCGACAACGTCGCGCTCATGCTTGGCGGACACCGCGCCGCCGGTAAGTGGGCGCTGCGCGCTGATCGAGGCGCGACGGATGCGGTTGATACCGGCGACGGCATAGATCAGCACGCCTATGATAGGCGACAGCACCATCACGCCGACCCAGCCGGTGGCTGCGCGGACATCTTCCTTGGTCATGACGACGTGGATGATGCCGACGGTCGCCATCACCACCGAGATGATCGCAAGGATTTGGGGCCAGTGAGTCGCTAGAGTCTCGAACATTGCCGGGACTATCCAGCGAGCGGTTGCAGAAGGCAATGCGGCCCCGGCGTGGGGGGCGAACCCACGGATCGGCGTTACCGGGTAAGTGTCTGCAACCGTTGCGAGCGGCGTAGCCGAGGGCACTATCTGAATTGTCTCGGTACGGAGCAGCAGGCTGGGAGCTCCATCTGCTTTTACCGGCTTCGGAATCTTTCTGTCAGTCAGGGCGATACGATTGAGGATCAAGCCAAGGAACTCGCCGGGCGAAGACTTGTGCGCCTCACTTCCGGTCGAGAAAAGTCCTCACGGCTGCGATCGTGGCCTCCGGCTGCTCTTCCATGAGCCAATGTCCCGAATGGGGTACCACGACTTCGGTCACGTCCGTCGCGGCATTGCGCATGACGACCGCCTCGGTTGCTCCAAAGGATTTTTCGCCGCCGATTGCCAGCACTGGCATGGTGAGTTTCGTCATCATGGATACCTTGTTGTCTTCGACGTCCTGCCGGATAGAGCGGAACTGCGCGAAGGCCGAGCGCATCGCTCCCGGAAGGGCGTAGAACTTGGTATAGTGTTCACGCGTTGCTTCGTTGATCTTGGACGGATCGCCTGCGAATTCGTTCCAGAAACGATCAAGGTAGATGCGTTCACGTCCGGCCACCAGCCGCTCTGCATCCGGCCCGCCAAAATCGAAATGCCACAGCGCCGGGCTGCGCACGACCTCATCCCAGGGCGGAATGCCGGGAACCGGCGCGTCCATCACCACCAGCTTTTCGGTCTTGTCCGGATAACGTGCCGCATAGGCGTAGGCGACCATCGTGCCAATATCGTGCCCGACAATGATGGCATGGTCGATATCAAGCGCGGTCAGAATTGCGCGGATGTCGGCCGCCTGTGTCCGTTTGTCGTAGCCATCGACTGGATGGGACGACAGACCCATACCCCGCAGATCCGGAATGACGATCCGGTGATCGCGGGACAGTTCGGTGGCCAGCGGCCCCCACATATCACCGGTGTCACCGAAACCATGTATCAAAACCACCGGGGAGCCCTGTCCGCCCACACGGACATGCAGCGTCACGTCACCCACCTTGATATCCTGCGTCTGGAAGCCAGGGGGCAACGATTGAACCTGCGCTGCGGCAGGCAATGAAATCACAAGCATGCCAAACAGGCCAAGCAGGAACCTGAACATCTCTTAATCTCCGCCAATTGGTCCCAGTCTCGTGACCATCATCTGTACCTTGTTTGAGTATGGCGCAGGACTTTCGTTCTGGTTAGCCATATAATTCGGGAACTCGATTTCGGAAAATGCGGACAATCATGAAGCTTGAAGGCATCGGCACGTTCGTCACCGTCGCGGAAGCGGGTTCGATCAGCGAAGCTGCCCGGCGTCAACGATTGTCCAAATCGGTGGTGAGCGAGCGTTTGGCCGAGCTCGAAAGAAGCCTGGGCACGACATTGCTGCATCGTACGACGCGCAGACTTACCCTGACGGAGGATGGGATAGCTTTCCTCGCACGAGCGCGCCGCATCGTCAGGGAAGTGGGGGACGCCGGCGCCGACATGGCGGAACGACGCGGCGAACTGGTCGGGCCGCTGCGTATCTCCGCGCCGGTCACATTTGGACGCATGCATCTCGGGCCGGCGCTTTACCCTTTCCTGGCGCGCCATCCAGGGATCGAACTGACGCTCGATCTCGACGACCGGCGCGCCGATGCCGCTGCAGATGGTTACGATGCGGTTGTGCGACACGGTGCGATCCAGGATTCGCGGCTGATAGCATGGCGCCTCGCGGCGAGCCGACGCGTTCTCGTCGCGTCGCCGGAGTATATCGCCCGGAACGGTGCGCCTACGTCAATGGCTGACCTGGCCAGCCATCGGGGCATTTTCTACACCCATCGCGGCGTCGCCGATTGGCGCTTTCCCAGCCCCGACGGCGCTGCGATTGTCCGGGGTCGGATCGGGTTGCTCGTCAACAATGGTGACGTCATGCGTGAGGCTGCGATCGCGGGTCTAGGAATAGCCTTGCTGCCGACATTCATTGCCGGAGGAGCGATCAGAACCGGTGAACTCAAGGTCGTCGGTATCGGCGTCGAGGCCGAAGGCGAATTCATCTATATCGCGTATCCTGAAGGACCGCCGCCATCGGCCAAGCTCAAGGCGTTCGCGGAATGTCTGATCACTGCAATCGGTGATCCGCCCTACTGGGATGTGCCTGATTGCCGCCCGACGGACAAATGATTATCCGCTCCATCTAGGCAAATCACTAAAGACCCAGGGCAATCTTGAAAGCAGAAAGCTCGTCGTCGGTGACGGGGACCACGTGCTGCGGCTCGGGGTAGGCGCCCGTCTGCACGTCGGATATGAACTCGCGATAGGCGGCGATGCGCTCGCGCTGTAGCCGCTCATATTCGGCGGCGAAGTTGCGGTAGGTCTTGGCGTGGCGCGGCCTGTGGCCAGCGGTGTGGCCGAGCACGTCCTCGCTGAAAAGATACTGCGCGTCGGCATGCGGCCCGGCGCCCATGCCGAGCATGATCATGGGCGTATTCCTGGTGATCAGATCGGCAACCCGGTCGGGCACCACCTCCAGCTCGGCGCCGAAGCAGCCAATGGCCTCCAGGCGCTTGACGTGATCCCACACCGCACGCGCACTCTCGGCCGTCCTGCCGACGGCCTTGAAGCCGCCGGTCCAGGTGCATTGCGAGGGGATCAGGCCGACATGGGCGACGACCGGCACGGCGTTGTCGCAGAGCGCCTTCTGGATATCGAGCGAGGCGGCGCAGTAGAAGCAGTCGCCGCCGATGCGCATGAACTGGTAGGCGGTTTTCAGATAGTCCTTCGAGGTGACCAGATTGCCGGCAGGACCGTAGGGCAGTCCGACCTGCCCGAAGCATCGGCCGGCCGCCTCGCGCATCTCGGGCGAGAAGAAGCGGCCCTCGATCGAAAGCATGTCTATGCCGGCCGCATCAGCTGCCGCCGCCTCTTCGAGATTGGTGACGTAGAGCATGGAAATCTTTTGTCCACGGCCCTTCATGGCGCGGATGCCGGCGACGGTGGGACGGCTGTTCTTGGTGACCATTCTTGTTCCTCAGATGGTGAAAGCGTCGCGGAAGGCGTGCAGTGCCGCTTCGGGATCACCGGAGGCAAACGCTTCCATGCCCACCGGCCCGCGGTAGCCCATGTCCTTCAGCGCGCGGGCGATGCCGCGATAGTTGATCTCGCCCGTGCCGGGCTCCATTCGTCCCGGCACGTCGGCCACCTGGACCTCGCCGATCCATGGCAGGCAAGCGCGGCACAGCTCGATCAGGTTCCCTTCACCGATCTGTGCATGGTAGAGGTCGAGGTTGAGGCGCAGGCCCGGCCGGTTGACGCTCGACACCAGTGCAAGCGTGTCTTCGGCGCGTGCAAACGGCACGCCGGGATGGTCGACCGGAAGGTTCAAATTCTCCAGCGTGAATGTCACGCTTTCAGCCTCGGCAAGGTCGGCAATCCGGTTCAGCGTGTCGCGTGCCTTGAGCCACATGGCGCCGGTGACGGTCTCGCAGGGCGTGACCGGCAGGCCGCCTTCGCCCAGCCCGGTGCCGTGCAGGTTGAGCCGGGCGACGCCGAGGCGTTTGCCGACCGCCGCGGTCTCTTTTGCCGTCTTCAGCAGTTCCGCGGCGCCCTCGTCATCGGAGAGACGGCCGCGCAGATAGCCGTTCATGATCGAGAAGGTCGCGCCGGATTTCTCGAGCATTGCGAGGTCGTGATCGGGCCAGTTCCAGAGGCCGACCTGGAAGCCCATTTCGGTCAGGCGACGCACGCGCCATTCCATCGGCCGGTCGCGCCAGAGCATCTCGGCGCAGGCCGCAAGGGTGAAGGTATCGGACATGTCAGACCTTGATGTACACGCGGCCGTCCTCGACCTTGGTGCTGTAGATTTTAAGGTTCACGCAGACCGGTGCGCGCAGCGCTTCGCCGGTCCGGTAATCGAACACGCCATTATGCTTGGGGCATTCGATCCTGTATTCCATAACCAGCCCGTCGCTCAGATGCACCTTCTCATGCGTGCACAGCCCGTCGGTGCAGAAGAAAGCATCGTCGGGGCTGCGGTAGATGGCGAATGTCCGGCCCTCGTGATCGAAGCGGATAACGTCCTCTTCCTCGATATCATCGGCCGCACACGCATCAATCCACTTTGCCATTGTCGCCCTGCAGTCTGTTCTTGGGGTGGTCGAAAAGACAGCCGGCGGAACCACGCGTTCCGCCGGCCGCACAGGAAGATGCCCGGGAGGAGGAGATGGGCGTCTTCACTGGGTTCATGCATGGCTTGCGCCATGCGGCGCATGCCTGTCGTCAGCCGCCGAGAAGCTCTCGATCTCGGCTTCGAGTTCAGCCATCTGCTCGCCGCCTGCCATCAGGTCGGTGATCGCTTCACGGCTTTTTTCGCCCTTGCGGAAGTCGGCGGCCTTGGCGCCCCTGATGAGGACGGCGAAGTGGTCGCCGACGGTCAGGGCATGAACGACATTGTGGGTGATGAAGATGACCGCGATGCTCTTGCGGCGTGCCTGCAGGACGATGCGCAGGACATGCGCCGCCTCCTTGACGCCAAGAGCCGCAGTCGGCTCGTCGAGGATCAGCACGCTGGCGCCGAAATGGACGGCGCGCGCGATCGCCAGCGCCTGGCGCTCACCACCGGACAGTCCACCGACCAGGCGATCGCCGTCGTCGATGCGGGTGATGCCGAGCTGGCGCATCTCGGTGACGGCGATCTCGTTGGCCCGCTTGCGGTCGTAGATGGTGAGCGGTCCCCAGCGCCGTGTCGGCTCGGCGCCGACGAAGAAGGAACGGCCGATGCTCATCAGCGGGAACGTCCCGCCGAATTGGTGCACCGTCGCGATGCCGTGGTCGCTGGCGTCGCGCGGGCTGTCGAAGGCGACAGCCTTGCCATCCATTTCCATCGTGCCCGATGTCGGTTTGTGGACGCCGGAGAGGATCTTGATCAGCGTCGACTTGCCGGCGCCATTGTCGCCGAGCAGGCACAGCACCTCGCCTCTGTTGACCTCCAGCGAAATGTCGTGAAGCACGTCGATCGGACCGAACGACTTGTTGATCCCGGTCAGCCTGAGCAGGGGCGTGGTCATGAGCGGACCCTCGATTTGGTACGCGGCGCGTAGGTCAGCGCCATGGTGCGGAAGGTGTTGTTCATCAGCACGGCCGCCAGCAGCAGGACGCCGATGATCAGGCTTGCCCAATTGGCGTCGAAGCCGGTGTAGAAAATGCCCTGGTTGACGATGGAGAAGGTCAGCGTGCCAAGCACGATGCCGACCACCGAACCATAGCCGCCGGTGAGCAGCACGCCGCCGATGACCACCGCGATGATCGAGTTGAAGATGAAGGACTGCCCCGCAGCCACCTGGGCGCTGTTGTAGAGGATCGCCTGCGACATGCCGACGAAGGCCGCGCACAGGCCGCTGCTCATGAACAGCGCGATGGTGACCCGGTCCGTCGGGATGCCGGCATTGCGGGCGCTGACCGCGTCACCGCCCATGGCCAGGATCCAGTTGCCGAAGCGCGAGAAGTTCAGGACGAACCCGACGACCAGGACGATGGCGATCCACCAGAACAGGGTCACCTGGAACTTGCCGCCGAGATAGTCGCCGAACACGAGCTTGGCGATCGGTCCGCTCTTCAGCGCAACACTGGTGCTGCCGGACAGGATGATCGAGAGACCGAGCGTCAGGCCGGCCAGCGCGAACAGCGTTGCCAGTGTGACGACGAAGGACGGCACTTTGGTGTGGATTACCAGGAGCCCGTTGATGAAGCCGACGATGAGGCCAAGGGCGAGGGCTGCGAGGATGCCGACGATGATCGGCAGGCCGTAGTGGCCCGAGATGATGGCGATGGTCATCGAGCTGGCGGGGATCATCGAGCCGACAGAGAGATCGAGATGTCCGGCGATCATCAATAGCCCCACCGGGAGGGCGATGATCCCGAGTTCCGAGGCGACGTTGAGCCAGCTCGCGGCACCGCCGGCCGACATGAAGTTGGCGCCGCCGAAGATCGAGAAGAACACCAGCACGGCGATCATGCCGATCAGCGAGCCGACCTCCGGACGCCGGACGAGCCTGCCGATCGAGGGTATCGAGGAATGCGGGGTGGGTAGCGCAGTCGCTACCACGGCGGGTTGGTCATGGGCTTGGGATGTCATCGAAGTGGTCCCTGGCTTGAACAATGGGGGTGCCTGGCGCGGCCCTCGGAGGGGCGCCGGCCGGCGATGTCCGGCCCACGGCGGGGCCGGACACTCGGTTGCGCGAATTAGCGGGCGCCCGCCGCCGCACCACCCATCGTCGCGCCGACGTTGGCGGCATCGACGATCCCCGGTCCGGTCAGCACCGGCTTCGTCGGCAGGTCGAGCCCGTAGTTGACGAAGCCGTTGAGCAGCGACACGGCGAGATAGCCCTGCAGATAAGGCTGCTGGTCGATCGAGAACATCTGCGTGCCGTCCTTGATGCGCTGCAGGCCGGTTTCGTCCATGTCGAAGGAAGCGAGCTTGACCTTGTCGCCAAGATTGGCCTGGCTGATGGCGTTGGCCGCACTGTTGGCGTCGCCGGCGCTGATGGTGATGAGGCCGTCGAGGGTGTTGTCTTTCAGCACGGCGGCCTTGATCGCCTCGGCGACCGCGGTCGGGTTGCCGAAGCTGGATGAAGGCAGCGGCAGCTGGATGGATTTGCCGCCGCTCTTGGCGATGGCGTCGGCGATGCCCTTGCAGCGGTCTTCGGTGTTGGTGGAGCCCGGCAAGGTGTTGACGCACAGCACATTCTTGGCGCCATGGCTGCCGAAATAGGCGCCGCCGCCGACACCGGCCACGTATTCCTCGTTGCCGACATAGTTCATGGCGCCGAGCCGCTTGGCTGCGTCCATGCCGCCGGAATTGTAGATGATGAGCGGCACGCCGGCGGCAACGACTTCCTTGAAGGCGTCATCCATGGCCTCGGGCACCCAGTCGGGACCGACGATGGCGCTCGGCTTCTGGCTGAGCGCGGTGCGGATCAGCTTGGCGGCGTCCGGGCCAAGATTGTCGTAGTTCTGCGGGCCGAGCCAAGTCACCGAGCCGCCGGTCAGTTCGGCGACCTTTCCGGCGTCGTCCGCACCTTTCTTGACCTTCGACCAGAACGGGTCGTCCGCCTTGCCGCCGATGACGAAGATCTTCGCCCCATCAGCCATTGCGGCTGTGGCACCTGTCGCCACCAAGGCTGCCGTCATCGCCGCAGTCAAAAGCTTCGTGATATGGTTCATTTCATTTCCTCCCGGTTGCCGTCATCAGACGGATTGGAAAACTTGGTCCCGACGCTCCCCTCCCGGCGCGTCGCGTGAACAATGCTTCGCCCGGCGTCGGTTACGCCCTGGCATTCATGCGCTGCTTCTTTTTCTGGAACCGGGCGTCCATCATGGCGTCGCCCTCTCTGGTGCCGTCGTGCAAGGTGCCGAACCATCTATCGAGCGGGATCAGCCCGTCGCCGCCGTAGTTCACCTCGAAATATTTATGGTGCAGGTAATGCGCGTAGGCGTGGCTCGATACGGCTGTGTCCTGCGTGAGTTCCAGCTTTTCGAAGCCGAGATGGCCGTTGACGGCACCGAAGCCGGCGACGTGCAACTGGAACAGTGCGACGATGGGGTTGGACGGTATAAGGAGGTGCCAGAAGGCGACCGCGTGATAGAGGAACCCTTCCACCGGGTGCATCGACAGCGACGACCAGGGCGACGGGTTGATCGAATTGTGGTGGACCGAGTGGATCCAGCGATAGAGCGGACCCCAGTGGATCAGGCGATGGATGAAGAAGAAATGCACCTCGTGAATGGCCGGTGCGACCAGCACCAGCGCGGCGAGGTAGACCGGGTGGTCCTGCCAGCCGACCCACGGCACGTAGCCGTTGGCAAAGCACCACAGGAAGATGACTTCGACCACCGTCCATAGCGGGATGGTGATGAAGAACGAGCGCAGGAAGTTGTCGAGGTTCTGGCTCTGGAACCAGAACACGTCGGAGGGCGCATCGGCGGGGAACTTGTGGTTGTATTTGAAGCGCGTCGTTTGCGCCCGCCTGACGTAATAGCGCAGCTCGAAAATGCCGTAGAAGACGAGGATCGCCGAGGCGTTGACGGCGTAGAGCCAGAGCGCCCAACCCCAGCTGAGCGTCTTCATCGTTTCGACGCCGGGAACGACATAGAACCAGTAGAGGAGGGCGGTGGCCATGTGGAAGGCATTCCACGGCCAGATATAGCCGGGCAGCCACGCCAGGATCTTCGGCAGCCTCGGTGGCCAGTTCCACAACGGCACGGCCTCGATGCGCCCGTTCGGCTTCCAGTCGCCGCGCTTGTCGCGCACGCCGTATTTGAGATCGTCCATCCCGGATCCTCCACCCGCAGTGCCTGGGATGGCTCGCACGCGCACGCTGCCTCACACCGCCGTCGGGCGGAGGGTCAGAACCTTGTCTGCGCTGTGCTGCTTCTATCCCTGGGCTGGCGGTGCTTGCGCCTTCTTTGCTTCTTCCCGAGATAAACATCTTGATCCAAAGTGAATCAAGAATAGAATGTTTATTCCAAATTAATTGTATCATTCGTCTCAGGATTGCCTGACCAATGATATCTTCGTATCAATTGCTATAGGCTGATGACACGAAATGGATCAGAACAAGCGGCCGACCATCAAGGATGTTGCCGCCGAGGCCAATGTTTCGGTGGCCACCGTCAATAGGGTGCTCAGCGGCTCGGGCGGCGTGCGCCAGGGCACGCGCGAGCGCGTCATGCTGGCAGCGGAGCAGATCGGTTTTTACGGCATGGGCGCGCTGCGCAGCCGTATAGCGGCCGCCCGGCCGCGCTACCGGTTGGGTTTCCTGCTGCACCAGCCCGGCCGAGCCTTCTACCGCAACATGGCCGAGGCACTGCGCCTTGCGGCCCAAACGATGCCCGACTGCGAAATAGAGTTGCGTACTGAGTTTCTCGACGATCTGTCGCCGCAGAACGTCGCCTCGCGGATGCTGGCACTGGGYGCCGAATGCGATGCCGTCGGCGTCGTTGCCGCGGTCCATCCTCTGGTCACCCAGGCGGTGGACGCGCTGCAGGCCCGCAACGTGCCGGTTTTTGCGCTGATCTCGCAGATCTCGGCGACCGGCCATATCAACTATATCGGCCTGGACAACTGGAAGGTCGGGCGCACCGCGGCCTGGGTGTTCGAGCATGTTTGCCGGGCGCCCGGCAGACTGGGCATCCTGGTCGGCAACCATCGCTACCGCTGCCAGGAGATGAACGAGAGCGGCTTCCGTTCCTATTTCCGCGAACATGCTCCTGGCTTCACGCTGCTGGAGCCGCTGCTGACCTTCGAATCCAGCGCCATCGCCCAGGAAATGACCGAAAAGCTGCTGAACGAAAATCCGGATCTGTCTGGCCTCTATGTTGCCGGCGGCGGCATCACCGGCGCCATTGCGGCACTGCGGTCCACCGGGCGGGCCGGCAGCGTCGTCGTCGTCGGCTATGAACTGATGGACACGACCCGCGCCGCACTTCTCGACGGCACACTGACCTTCGTCATTTCGCACCCGTTGGCGCGCATCGCACAAGAAGCGCTGGCCGGCATGGTCCGCGCCGTCTCGGCCCCGAACGAAGGCGGCAACTTCACGACGATCCTGCCCTTCGACATCTACACCCGCGAGAACATCTAGTTCACGGAGCCGTCGCAATCCTTGATCCCCCGAAAAGATTGCCGCAACAGCGATCCGCCTTTGGTCTGGTCGCAAATAGCGGCTATCCCTGCTTGATTCTGCCCGCGTTGGTTAACCACCTTCCGTTTTTGGTCCTTTTCCCAACTGACAGCGTCAGGATACGATCGCAGGGGGTCTATGCTTATGTGCCATTTTTGCTACATCTAACAATCTTGTCGCCTGAATCATCGATTTAGCAGGAGCTAATTCAATAATTCCTCACACATTTCGTGAAACTGTGGATAGTTCTCGGAGGCAGGCCTTGGCTTGGCGTAGCGCTCTCGAATAAGGGTGCTGGGGGAAACTTTAGGGTGGGTTATATGAATAAGACAAGCATCTCGGCCGTCGGCAAGCGCCTTGGTCTTTTGATGGCGGCTACAATGCTGACCTGTGCGAGTGCTCATGCGCTCACGCTCAAGGAGGCGATGGCTGTTGCGGTGGAATCCAATCCCGAGATTGGACAGGCAATCGAAAACCGCGAAGCAATCGAGTTCGAGTTGCGACAGGCCAAGGGCCTTTATCTTCCCAGTGTCGATGTCGAGGCATCGGCTGGAGTTCGTCGCCTCGACAATACGTCCCGGCGCGCACTGTCGATAGAGGACGATTCGCTCTATCCGGCGGAAGCGGATCTGGTGGTCACACAGAAGCTGTTTGACAGCGGCGCGCGGCGGGCGGAATTGAACCGCCAGGCATCGCGGGTCGACGGAGCGTCCTTTCGGGTGCTGGAACGCTCGGAATTCATCGGGCTGTCGGTCGTCCAAGACTACCTTGAATACATGCTGCAGGCTTCGATCGTCGCCGAAGCCAAGAAGAACCTCGGTTTCCATCAGGCGATACTCGGCGACATCCGGCAAGGCATCTCGGGCGGGGCGCTGAACGAGGCCGACCGGCAGCAGGCCGAAGAGCGTCTGTTCGCAGCCCAGGCACGCATGCAGGAGGCGAGCGAAGAACTGGAAGCCTCTAGGATCCGGTTCTTCAAGACCGTCGGCAAACCGCTGGTCAATGCTTCGCGGCCCGGTGATGTCGCCGCCGCACTGCCGAGGTCACTTGACGATGCGCTGGGCCTGGCACGACAGAACAATCCACGCGTTCACATGGCCACCAGCGATATCGCCGCTGCTGCTTCCATGGTGGATGCGGCCCGGGCGAAATACGGCCCCGAAGTTTTGGCTGAAGGCCGTGCCAGGGGAGGGTATGATATTGACGGCGACAATGGCGACGCCAGTGACCTGCAGGCGCGTCTGGTGCTGCGTTGGAACCTGTATCGAGGCGGCATAGACAAGGCCAATGAACAGGAGCAGATCCGCCGTGCCAGCGAACAGCGGCTTGCCTATCACCAGGTCTTGCGTGAGATCGAGGAGGCTGTCCGCACATCATGGGATCGCCGTTTCCGGCAAGCCGACCTGGCAAAGACGCTCAGGCTGCAAGCCGCTTCCAGTGAAAAGCTGGTTTCGTCCTACCGCGAGCAATTCAAGGTAGGGCAACGGTCGCTGCTCGACGTGCTCGATGCGCAGAATACCCGGTTCAACACGGCAACGCTGGCGGACACAGCATCCTATGCATCGCTGTTCGCCCAATACCGACTTCTGGCCGCGACAGGTCAATTGCTGAAAACGATGGGTCTTCAGCCGGCAAAGCAAGCGACGGCCTATGCACGATCCGAGTTCAACGCACCAGAAACCGCGGACACTGAAACCTATGCGCGGACGCCATCGGAGCAGAAAAACGACCTGCCTTTCGATATCCTTGCGCCAGTGAGGAAGAAGTAGGACGGTGCAAGGTCCAGCGAGGGTCCTTACGGGCATATCGTGAACCAGCAACCCAACATCCTCTCCCCCAAGGAGGCATTCAAAGCCTGCTTTTCAGCGGTCGCCGGCTATCTTGGCAGGCCGAGCGCCGAGACAGTGCTGTTTGCCGGGGTGCCGATTTCAGAGACGCGAATTGAGGTAGAGGATATTCGGCACCTTGCCGAGCGCATCGGCCTCGAGGTCAAGGACGTCAGTCATCGCGATTTCCTGCGCGGGCGCGTCGATCTGCCCGCCATTCTGTTTCGCGCCAGCCAGCTGCCTGTCGCCCTGCTCGCGGAGATTGAAGCGGGCGAATACCTGACTGCGCCCCAAGAAGACGGCCGCACCACGATCAGCAGATCCGAGCTGGCTGCCAGCTATATCAGCGGCGGCGCGTCCTTCTCGATCACCTATGCCAATGCCACCGAGGCGATGAAGGTCGGCTCGGCACAGAAGATCGAAAGGCGCCATTGGCTGACGGGGACGATGGGCGCCTTCTGGCGCACCTATTCGAAAGTCGTCCTTGCAGCGATATTCATCAATGTGCTGGCCATTGCCTCACCCATCTTCACGATGAACGTCTACGACAGGATCCTGCCGAACAAGGCAATATCCACATTGTGGGTCCTGGCCATCGGCATCGGCGCCGTCATCCTGTTCGATCTGCTTTTGAAGACGGCCAGGGCTTCCCTCATCGACTATGCCGGGCGCAAGGCGGATCTTCGGATATCGTATCTTCTGTTCGAAAAAGTGCTGAACTCGTCACTGTCGGCGCGTCCCGACTCGACCGGTGAGTACGCAAACCGGGTCACGCAATATGAGTTCGTCAGAGAGTTCTTCACCTCGAACACCATCAGCGTGTTCATCGACACGGCATTCGTCTTCGTCTTTCTTCTCGTCATCTATGCGATAGGCGGCTGGCTGGTGATCATACCGGCGCTGGCCTTTGTGATGTCCGTCATCGTCGGCTTGATTACCCAGCGCCGCATCGGCAAGCGCGTCGCCGCCTCGATGAACGAAGCTTCGCAACGCCAAGCCTTGCTGGTCGAATCCATCTCGACGCTGGAGACGATCAAGTCGCTGCGCGCCGAGGCGTATCTGCTGCGAAAATGGGGAGAGCACTCCAAGAACGCCGCCAACACGTCCGAGAAGATCAAGCAGCTCTCGGCGGCCGCAGGCAACATAACCCAGTCGATACAACAGCTGGTGACCGTCGCTCTGGTGGTGGCCGGCGCTTACGCCTTCTCGGAAGGGCATGTTTCGACAGGAGCAATCATAGGAACGGTCATGCTGGCGAGCAGGGCGGTGGCTCCGCTCGGCCAGATCGCCATCACGCTGTCCCGGTTTCGCCAGGCCATGCTCTCGTTGAGGATGGTGAACTCGATCATGGAGCAACCGGAGGACCGGCCGGACACGGTGGGTTTCGTCAACCGACCCATTCGCAACGGGGCGATGGCGTTCAGGAATGTCGGGTTTGTCTATCCCGGCGCGGAAAACGAGGTTTTGACCGGTCTGAATTTCACGGTGAAGCCGGGAGAGCGGATCGGCATCATCGGTCGCATAGGATCGGGAAAGACGACGATGGGTCGTCTGGTCGGCAGGCTGTTCCTGCCAACCTCGGGTGAGCTGCTGCTGGATGGGATCGATATTCGCCAGTATCACCCGTCAGAAGTTCGCGCCGCTGTCGGCATCGTTGCGCAGGCTGGCGATCTGTTCTCGGGCACCATCAAGGAAAATCTCCTGATGGCTTGCCCGGAGGCTACCGATGAGCAGATCATCGACGCGGCAAAGGCGGCTGGCGTCGACGATTTCGTCTCACGCCATCCGCGTGGCTACGACATGAATGTCGGCGAGCGTGGCACCAATCTTTCAGGCGGCCAGAGGCAGACAGTGGCTATCGCACGCCTGCTGCTGACCAAGCCGAAAATCGTCTTTCTGGATGAACCATCGGGCTCGATGGATCTCGCATCGGAACGCCAGTTGATAAAGCAGCTCAAGGTCGCCTTTGACCGCGACACAACGCTGATCGTGTCCACACATCGCTTCAGCATGCTTGAACTGGCCGATCGCCTGATCGTTATCGAGCAGGGCAAGATCGTTGCTGACGGACCGAAGGACCAGGTTATACAGGCGTTGCAGAAAACAAGCGCCTGATCGAACAAATTGAATGCATCCAATGCGTTGGGGCGTAGGAAATGCTTGCAAGGGAAGATCGGCCGCCGCTCTTTGCGTCGGCGTCCATATTCATCATAGGAGCGCTTTTCGTTGTATTTGTCGCCTGGGCAGCCTTTGCCGAAGTCGATGAGATCGCGCGGGGAGACGGCAAGGTGATACCCGCGTCCAAGACCCAGATCATTCAGGCGAGCGAAGCCGGTGTCGTCCAGGAAATCGCAGTGACGATTGGCCAGGTCGTCAAGAAGAATGATCTCATCATTCGCCTCGACAACACGCTCAACACCTCCAGCCTTGGTGAGCAGCAGGCCAAGGCGCGAGCCCTGCAGGCGCGCATTGCGCGGCTCCAGTTCGAGCAGAGCGGCAATCTCGAAGGCGCATTTCCCTGTCCGCCCGAGATCCAGAAGCCAGCGCCGGAAATCTGCGAAAACGAGCAGAAGCTGCTCGTCGCGCGCCGCGAAAACTTCGAAGTCAAGCTGTCGGTTCTCAAGTCGCGCCTCGATCAGCGCCAGAATGAATTGGACGAAGCCACCGCCAATCTCGATCGCCTCACCAAGAACCTGGCCGTTAGCGACCAGGAAAAGGAGCTGGTCGATTCCATGGTCAAGAAGGGGCTGATGGCGAGGACCGAGCAGATCCGCGTCGAGCGTGAGCATACCGAACTGCAAGGGCAGTTGAACCTCGCCGGTGAGACCATCAAAAAAACCAAGGGGGCTATTACGGAAGCCCAGCTTCAGGTCGACGAGCTCGGCCTGCAGTTGCAGCAGGAAGCCCTGAGCGACCTGACGGAGGCGCTGGCCGATCTCTCGGTGGTGGATGAGACCATACGTGGCGCCACCGACAAGGTCGCGCGCACGGATATCCGGTCTCCGGTGGATGGGATTGTCAACACGCTGGAGCTGAACACGGTCGGCGCCTTCGTCCAGCCTGGCGCGGTCGTGGCCGGCATCGTCCCGACCTCCGAGACCCTTCTGGTTGAGGCGCGGGTTTCACCGCGAGATGTTGCCTTCATCCGGCCGGACCAGGACGCGCTTATCAAGGTCACCGCCTACGATTTCTCGATCTTCGGCGGCATCGAAGGCAAGGTCTCCAACATCACAGCCGACAGCCTGGTCGACCAGAAGACAGGCGAACCCTATTACCAAGTGCGCGTGTCGACGGACAAATCGACACTCGAGAGAGACGGCAAGGCCTATTCGATCATCCCGGGCATGATCTGTTCCGTCGACATCAAGACCGGGCGCAAGACGATCCTGAATTACCTCTTGAAGCCGATCAACAAGGCACGTCAGGAGGCGATGAGTGAGCGGTAGCGCCAGCTCTCCTCTTCCCGATCACGAGCGGCTGCTGCCTCCTGTCACGGCTGAGGATTTTGGGCTGGAATTTCGGGTTGTGGCACGCGGCGGCGTACGACGCGGCATCCGTTTGGAACGGGCTTTCTGGGTCACGCTGAAGCAGATGGCCGAAAGCAGGAAGTGCACGATCGGGATGCTCATCGATGAGATCGCCGAAAGTCAGGCACAGACAGGTAACCTGACATCTGCGATCAGGGTGGCCTGCATGCGTGGATTGGGGGAGGAAAACCTGACCTTGCGAAGGCTTGCGTCGATCAACACCATCAACGCCATAGTGGTCGCCTGCCCGTCGCCAGCCTTTGCCTTGGCATCGTCGAAGAAGATCCTGACGTTCAACGCGCCGTTCCAGCAACTGGTCAAGCGTCAATTGCCGATAGCTCCAAACGACGATGCGCGCCATGACCTCAAGCTGGCGCTGGACCTCAATGTAGCCGACATTTTCGCGCGGCTCGACGCCAATGGCCAAGCGCCGGTGGCTACCGGCTTTGTCATCGGCGCCGGTGAACGTCGATACCGGGGTCATTTGAATGTTGTGCGAGCCCCGGTGGTCGAGCCGGAATTGCTGATGGCGTTCGTCTTCGGCGGCTGAGGCGCGTCACGTTGACCCGGATTCAGCCGATGCGCTCACGCTCTGGTTTTCATGCAAATCATTGTCCCAAAATCACTTTTGGCGACATGTGATCTTGCCGGAAAATCTATCGCTGAACGCCTTCGCCCGGCGCAACGGTCGCGAAGCCGCCTTTGATCTCAGCCATCTGGGCTGCGCCCGGTTTCGAGCCGTGGATCCAGGCCCGGTCCGTGCTGAACGAATAGAGCGGAACGTAGTCGGGAAGATCGCTGTCGCGCACGACGGTGTTGCTGAGGCTGTCGAGAATGAAGGTGCCGCTGCCTGTGCTCACCGACAGCACCGCGTGAAAGAAGCCTCGCTTGCGGTCCTGGAGAACAACGAGCGCCATGCTTTGCGTTGGAATGCCGGCCCTTAGCAGAGCCGTCATCTTGAGGATGGCAAAATCCTCGCAGTCGCCGGCTCGCCGTTCGAGAATTTCCGATGGCTTTGCCCAATAGTCTGTTTTGCCGTAGACGACGCTGTCTTTCCTGTAGGCAATCAGGTGATTTACGCTGCTGTTGACGAAGGATAGTTTCTCGCTGAACCCCTTGCCCTGGGCAGCGGCGACCATGCTGGCAAATGCCGCACTCTTGCGCTCGCAGGCGCTGCCTGCCGAGCAGCTGGTGATTGCCTGGTAGACGGGTGCCCAACGAGCCGAGACGGGGAAATTGCGCATCGACAAGGCGACCGATCCGAATACGCCGGGAATAATCGATGCCGTCTGCACCGGATCTATCCCGGCATCAGCTCGCGCCGTCGACGAACCATCCTCGCGATCAGCAAATGCCGGGCCGTAGCTGCCGAAAACCATGCTGATCCGGTAAGGCGCCAAAGGCTGCCAGGGCTGCGGCCTCGCCAGCGAAACACCGCCGAGGCAGGGTGGCGTCAGGACCCTTTCCAGAGGCGTGCCAGTAGCGGCAGCCTCCCCGGAAACGGCACTTGCGAATGAAGGTCCTGCCAGGCCGACAAGGCCGATTGCCAGCAGGAGCACCTTGAGCCCGGTTTTTCCCAGGACTGATTTTTCTTTTTTCATAGCGCCCACCTTTGACTGTGGACGCTACCAATCTTGTCTCAAATTATTGGCAAGAAAGGTGGATAACTTTACGGCAAGTGGCTTTGTCTATTTTATCTAAAATTTTATTCAATTTTATACTCCCATTTACCAAGAGACCGCGTCGAACCTCCACCGAGCGCGCTACGCAGAAGCCGGCATATATCAGGTTATATGTTCGAGGTTTACCAACGTGTAAAAAATGATGGGGCAAGCATATCGGAGTATATGAAACAGATTGCGGGGTTGTTGCAAAGCAGAAGTGGCCAATGTCTCTTGCCGGGAAATGTCGGAGGGGTTTCAGCAATGATCACCAATAATGAGTTGGACAGTTCTTCGGGTTCCTTGAACGAGCATTCCGCGTCCAGCGAACACAATGGTCAGGCATCGCCGGGAGAGATCCTGGTCGCACAAGCAACTTCGACCCAGCAGCCCGCGCCGGCAGCGGCTGAACCGGTGCCGGTCGATGTTGGTGGCGGAGCACCTGTCAAGCCGGAAGCGCCGGCGACAGCGAACGCACCCGCAGCGGCGGCACCCCATGAATATGTGGCTGACGCCAGCAACATCGTGAAACTTCCCTCCAACGTTTCGATCGACAACATCAAGGTCGACGGCCACAACCTTGTGCTCGAGCAGGCCGACGGCTCGGTGATCGTGATCAAGGACGGCGCCTTGAACGTGCCGACCTTCGTCATCGGCGACGTCGAGGTGCCGCGCGTTGCGTTGCTGGCCGCGCTCGAGGCAAGCCATGTCGACGTTGCCTTCGGCGCCGACGGTTCCATGTCGGCCGGCACGGGCGGTTCGCCACCCAGTGCAGGCGGGAATTTCGAAATCCCCCCCGGCGGCATCGGTGACGGGTTCGGCCTTTCGGCCTTGTTGCCCCCGACAGACTTGCAGTTCGGGTTGCTGGACCGGCGCGAGCTGACGATTGGCGTTGCGGAAAAGGAAGACTCCACCCCCTCGATCGATCTCATAGGCTCGGCAACAGTCAACGAGGCCGGTCTGCCGGCGCGTGGCGGCGAGCCCGCCGGCTCGGACGCGTCCGCGTCGTCGGAGACGACCTCGGGCAACATCGGCTTCACCTCGCCTGACGGCGTGTCGGTGGTCTCGCTCGACGGCCATGTGCTGAGCGGTGTGGCTCAGACCTTCACCGATGGGACCGGCTCGCTGACGGCGAGCTATGTCTTCGATGCGGCGACCGGTATCGGCACCATCCACTACACCTACACGCTTCTCGACAACACCGCCGGCAACGCCACCAATGTGAGCTTCCCGGTCGCGGTGACGGATGCAAATGGCAATCCGGCCCCGGGCGGCAATCTGGTCATCAACATCATCGATGACGCACCGACGGCAGTTGCCGACACCGACGCGGTGGCGGCGGGTTCGCACGCGCCTATAGGCGGCAATGTGATAAGCGGCGCCGGCAGCGACGGCAATGCGGCAGGCGCCGACACCAAGGGCGCCGATGACGCGAAGGTTGCGGGCGTTGCCGCCGGCACGACCAATGCCGATCTGGACAGCGGGGTCACACTGAACACGCCGATCCATGGCGCCTATGGCACGCTGACGCTGCAGGCGGACGGCTCCTACACCTATGTGCGCGATGCCGGCACGCCTGGCGGCGTCCACGACGTGTTCACCTATACGATCAAGGATGGCGACGGAGACCTGTCGCACACGACGTTGACGATCTCGATCGGCAATTCGACACCGACGATCGGCGACCTGACGCCGGCGGCCGGAGGCGGCGACGTCGTCGTCAACGAGAATGACCTGCTGGCCAACCGTGGATCCGGTGAGTCGGACGGCTCCGACACTGCCAAGGAAAGCACCACGCAAGGCGGCACTTTCGCAATTTCCTCGCCCGACGGCATCGCCTCGCTGGCGATCGACGGCCACAATTTCATCACCAATGGCGTGTTCACGGCGGGCTCGTTCACGACGGCGCTGGGCAACACGCTGACGGTGACGGCCTACGATGCCGCGACCGGTCAGGTGAGCTACACCTACACGCTCCTCGACAATGAGGCGCATCCCGCCGTCCAGGGCACCAACAGCCTGTTCGAGAATTTCACCGTCACGCTCACCGACYAGGACGCGCAGAGCGTACACGGCACGCTGTCGGTCAACATCGTCGACGATGTGCCGACGGCCACGACCGAGGCTTCGCAGAATGTTCTTGAGGGCGCGACCATCACCGGCACGCTGGACTTCGTCGCCGGCGCCGACGGCGCCACGGTGACGCATATTGGCGCCACCGCCCTGGTCTTCGGCGGCGACGGCTACTCGCAGGCGATCGACATCGGTGACGGCTTTATAAAGGTCAAGGCCGACGGCAGCTATGCATTCACTGCCAACAGTCCGGTCATCGGGGCCGGTGCGGCCTCGGCGACCTATACCGTGACGGACGGCGATGGCGACAAGGCGACTGCCGGCATCAGCTTTGCGGTGACCGACGCCAACCATCCGACGACCGGCACGGCGGCGGCCACGGTCGATGATGACGGGCTGGCCGGCGGCAATGCGGCAAGCACGGCGGGCGACATCGACGCCAATGCCGGCGAGGTTCCGCTCAGCGCCAGCGAAGCAACCTACAACGGCACGCTGGGCGGCAGCGTCGGCGGCGACGGCGCCGGTTCCAACGGCTTCTCATTCGCGACGCTGGACGGCACCAGCGGGACGGTCGGCCAGGAGAACGTTACCTACAGCTGGAACGCCGCCAGCGACACGCTGACGGCGACGGGTCCACGCGGCGACCTGTTCACGGTGCATGTGACCGATCCGGCCACCGGCGCCTACACGGTGACGCTGCTCGACAACGTGCTCCAGGTACAGGGTCCTAACGACGAGAACAATGCGACGGTCAACCTCGGCTATGTGATCACCGACGCCGATGGCTCCACGGCACCGGGCACGCTGACCATAACCTTCAACGATGATGCTCCGACGGTCGCGCTGGCTGATGTGAAGCTGCCGTCGCTGAGCGTCGACGAGACCGATCTGACGACCAACGACACGCAGAGCTTCGCCAGCGCCTTCACGTCCAATTATGGCGCCGATGGCGCCGGCACGATCACCTACGCGCTGGGCTTCAATGCCGGCGTCACTGGGCTGGTCGACACGGCGAGCGGCCAGGCGGTGGTGCTGAGCCTCGAGGCTGGGCAGGTGGTCGGCCGTGCGGGCGTCGGTGGCGTGATCGTGTTTACGGTCAGCACTGATGCGTCTGGCAATGTGACGCTCGACCAGCAGCGGGCGGTTGTCCATCCGACGACGGATCCGAACGAGCCGGTCAGCCTGAACGCCGACAATCTGGTGACGCTGACGGCGACGGTGACGGATGCGGATGGCGATCATCAGTCGGCGACGCTGAATATCGGTAACAACCTGACCTTCCTGGATGACGGCCCGTCGATCACGAGCGCGGTTGTCGGCAGCTCGGTGACGCTTGACGAGACCAACAACGGTGCGACGACGGACGGCGTGCTGAACCCGGCGCTGATGACGGCAACGAGTGCCGCGGCGATCGTGACGGTGACGTCGAACT
>NZ_JBFUDZ010000042.1:0-47844 GCF_056404455.1 Mesorhizobium sp. P2_D1 | reverse complement strand
CGCGAGCGGGGGCTGTCGGAATCGGGGGACTTTCTTTTTGGGCTGGTCGCACTGAACAGGCTCTATACGCAATCCGGCATCACGGGAAACCCACTGACATTCGCCGGTATATTCATCTGTGCCGGGTTTGCATTGGCGCTGCTGCTGTCGTTCGTCTTCCACATGTCGGCAATAGTGGCATTCATTGTATTCATGATTGTCGGGTTTGCGTTGCCCCTATTCATGCTTCGCCGCGCGCGCAGAAAACGAATCTTGAAGTTCGCGACGCAACTGCCGAATGCTCTCGACATGATCGTGCGCTCGCTGCGCGCCGGACATCCGGCCTCGGTGGCCATTGGCCTTGTGGCGCGCGAGATGCCTGATCCCCTGGGAACGGAATTCGGCATCGTTTCCGACGAGATCACCTTTGGTCTGAGCATTGAGCAGGCCGTGCGAAAACTGTCTCAGCGGGTCGGGTTCGAGGGCCTTCACCTGCTTTCGATATCGCTATCCATTCAGTCCAAGACCGGCGGCAATCTTACCGAAATCCTGGCCAATCTGTCCTCGGTTCTGCGTGAGCGCCAGAAGTTGCGAATGAAGATCAGAGCGCTTTCGTCCGAGGGGCGGGTCTCGGCCTGGATCATCTCGCTGTTTCCAATCGTGATGTTCTTGATCCTTCAGGTCCTTGCCCCGTCCTATTATGGCAAGATATGGCACGACCCGATGATTTTGCCCGTGTTTGTGGGCTTCGGCGCATGGGCTCTGTTGGGCGACTACATCATGTATAGAATGGTCAACTTCGATTTTTGAGGAGCGTGCGATCAACCTGTTTTCCAACACCAACGACCTGAGCTTTCTGGTCTCCGTCGCTGTTTTCGTGGCCGCGGTGGCGCTTTTCCTGTTTGGCGCGCTTGTCTTCTTGCCGGCCCTGCAGACGCGAAAGCTCATTGCGAAAAGCCTCATGGGCGAAGGTGCGGTTGATCCTCGCTCGCTCGCGGGTCAGGAACAGTTGGTCAAGATCGCGGCGCAACGGCCGGTCGACGCATACTTTCGAACGATGGAGAAGGAGCGCCAGGAGCCGAGTGCGCTTGAAGCAAAGCTCTTCCGCGCCGGCTTCTACCAAGCGAGTGCCCCATTGATCTATACGCTGTCGCGACTCGGCGTGGTCTGTTTCGGATTCTTGGTTGCCTACGCACTTCTGCCACGCGTGTTGCCACCGCATCTGCCCGGGTTCGTAGGCCTTGCCGGCTCAGCCCTGCTAGGATTGGCGTGCATAGTGATTCCGGCCATTCTGCTCGATCGCTTCGAGAATGCCCAGAAGGAAACCTACCGCCGTGGGTTCCCGGATTTCATGGACATGATGATCACCTGCGCCGACGCCGGCATGAGCCTGGAGGCAGCAGTCGAGCGAGTTGGCTCGGAGTTGGCTGGCACCCATAAATGGTTGGGCATCCAGCTTGCGATCATGAATCTCCAACTGCGGGCGGGAAAGCCCTTGCGCGAGGCGCTGCGTGAACTCGCGGACCGCATTGGGCTTGAAGAAGCAAGGTCTCTAGCCGTACTGTTCCGGCAATCGGAAGAACTGGGCACCAGCCTGACGGACGCGCTGCGCGTCTACAGCGAAGAGATGCGAGGCCAGAGGATTCTGACCGCGGAGGAAAAAGCCAACTCACTGCCCGTGAAAATGATGATTCCGTTGGGGCTGTGCATCTTTCCGGTCGTGCTGATGGTCATCATGCTGCCGGTCATCATCCGGATGAAGGGCCTTTTCTTCTAGTTACGTGTATGCTTTGGTCCTAATGTGAGTCGGGGGACGCTCGAGGGGAACTGTATGAAACGGGTTATCGCTGTCGCAGCCTGCCTGTTGACGGTCGTCCTTGCCGGTTGCCAGACGGACCCCACCGACGGTGTGGTCCGCACCAACGAGCCGTCGAAGGGTGATGTGACGTCTTTCGGCGATGCTTTCGACGGGCTGAAGACGGTCGCCGATGTCGAATATCACGCCTCGGACCAGGCCGTGGCCGAAGCCAAGAACCAGTTCCGCGCGGAAAACTATGGCAATGCTGGCGCCTTGTTCTTCAAGGCGACGCAACTGTCCCCCAATGACGGCAACGCGTGGATGGGGTTGGCTGCCTGCAGCGACCGGATCCACCGCTTCGATCTCGCCGACCGGGCCTATGCCCGAGCCCTCAAGCTGGTTGGCCCGACGGCGGAATATTACAACAATGTCGGCTATTCCTACCTGCTGCGCGGCAAGCTGCAGAATGCACGCAGCAATTTCCTCAAGGCCTACGAACTGGCGCCCAAAGATCCGACTGTCGCCAACAATCTGAAGCTGCTGTCATCCAGCGTGCAGAATATCGAGCGCTAGCATGCTGCTGGTCGAATCGCTGCTGCTGAAAGCACTCGCGATCCCGCTGCTGGCAAGGATTGCCTGGATCGACTTCACCACCCAGAAGATCGCCAACCGCGACGTGCTGCTGCTGCTCTGCCTGGGGGCGGGGAGCCTGCTGCTGCTGTCGCTCCAATCCGGATCGTGGTTTGAGATGGGGCTGAGCGCCATGGCCGGGCTTGTGTTGTTCGTCGCGCTGCTCCCGTTCTGGGTGCTACGCAAGATCGGCGCCGGTGACGTCAAGTTAATGGCTGTCGTGCCTTTCCTGATCGGTGGACGCGATTTCATTGTGTTTTCAGTGCTGCTCCTGGTTCTCTCCCTCGCCACCGCGGCGATTGTGAAAAGACCCTTCATGCTGCCTGAGGGCGCTTTTCGGCTCATTATCCAGCATTTGGACCGCAAGGGCGTGGTGCCATTCGGAGTGCCGATCTCGATAGCCGCGATCTGTACGATAGCGTTCCTGATCTACAAAAGTTTGGTGCTGGCGACCAGCACTGGAATTCTGAATCAGCTTAACTGAACCTCGAGTTTAGATAGCCAGAAAAATGGCCGTATACCTCTATATTAGCTTGTGCTAACGTATAGAGGTCGCAGCCCAAAACACCCCAAACGACCCCCCGGTGCTGCGATTACCGAGCGCCGGCAAATATGCGCTCACCAGACTCTCCAGTTTGCCGGCGCTCGGTCCCCTCGGGGTGACGACGCGGGCGTTGCAGCAACGCTTTGCGCCGCGTGGGTTTCGTTTGCAATTTGGACAGACAAAAATCCAACATAGCGAGCCGCCAAGGCATATTAGTTCATGCTTGCATTGATGTCCAAAAACTGGAACTGTTCGTGCGGGGTAGAAATCATGCGATGGGGCGAAAGACAACCGGGTTGATTCTTCCCGGAATCTTTCGAGGGCGAATGTATTTTCCACAGTTTCTGGTGGGAGCAACGGCGGCGTTGGCCGTCATCTTTGGCTGGATCTACAGCGTCACGGGCTCGTTTTGGGTCTCGTTGGCGTGGACAGTCATCAGCGCCGTCGTGCTGCAGGTGGGGTATTTCGCCTGCCTGCTCGTCATGATTTTCCGCCGCGTCGATGAAGCGACCGATGCCGATCGAGCGGTTCAGAAGAAGCCCGACGGAGCGTCTCCCGCCAAACACGACGGTATCTCGTTCTAGAGCAATTCCCTCAGGGAAAGCGCCGCGCGCTTTTCCCGGGAAAACCGTTTCACACCTTCCTGGAATAACTCCAACCCAGTCATGGGTTGTCGTGGCAAAGCCGGGCGGCACAATCGCGATTACTTCGCGCTGTCTTCACCAAAGCTGTCTTTCATCGCGCGCAGGATAATGACGGCCGAGGCCGCTCCCGGGTCCATGTGCCCAAGGGATCGCTCTCCCAGCCGCGCCGCCCTTCCGCGGGCAGCGACCATGGATCGTGTCGAATTTGCGCCGGCTTCCGCGGCCTCCAGGATGCTGCTCCACATTTCCCGGCTTCCGGCAGCGCGGGCACGTGCACCGACGGCTGCTTCCGTTGCTGGGATCCAGGCATCCAGCATCGTCTTGTCGCCGCGCTGCCCTTTGCCGCGCTCCTTGATGCCGGTCGTCATGGCCTCGACGATCGCCGCCTGGTCGGCAGTCGAGAGGCGTTCATCTTGCTTGAGGGCCTGTGCTGCTCTTCGGAACGCCGTCGCATAGAGCGGCCCCGTGGAGGCGCCGACCGCATCGAGAAAGGCCGATGCGGCAGAGGTGAAAACGTCCGACGCGGGCATGTGGTCGAGGTCGAGCTTGGCCAACTCGGCGTTCACCGCCATGAAGCCGAGCGACATGGTGATGCCATGGTCGGCATCGCCGATGGCGCCATCCAGATCCGAGAGGTGGTCCTTCCCCGCCTCGATCGCAATGGAGATGCGATAAAACATCCTGCTCAGGCGTCGCGCCGCATTGTCCGACATCGTGTTCCTCCCAGTTCAAGCAGGATGCGACCCATCGTCGATCGGCGCATACTCGTATCTCAGCCGACCCGCAGGACGGCCGTATCGCAAGGATGATGCAACAGGTCCGTCAACTCGTTGTCGAGGTGCAAGACCGTTATCGACGCACCGACCATGTCGAGCGATGTGCAATAATGCCCCACCCAGTTCGCCTCTATGGTGATGTCCTTGGCGCTCAATCGCTGCGCGACGCGCCTGAACAGGATGTAAAGCTCCATCAGCGGCGTGGCGCCGAATGAATTGATCAGCACCGCGACACGGTCGCCCGCGGCCGGCCTCATCTCCGAAAAGATGCGGTCCATGATCCGGTCCGTGATCGCGTCGGCGCTCATCATCCTTTCGCGGATGACGCCGGGCTCGCCATGGATGCCCATGCCGATCTCGATGTCGTCGGGGCCGATTTCGAAATTGTGGCGACGGGTCTGCGGCATGGAGCAGGGCTCCAGCGCAACGCCCATGGTGAAAGTCTGTGCGTTGGCCTTGCGCGTCACGGCCTCGCAGGCGTCGAGCGACAAGCCGCGGTCGCAGGCAGCGCCAGCGATCTTGAACATGAAGAAGTTCCCGGCAACGCCGCGGCGGCCCTCCCTGTCCTCGATCGGCGACGAGGCGATGTCGTCGGTC
Organism: Mesorhizobium sp. P2_D1; assembly: GCF_056404455.1. Lineage (NCBI taxonomy): Bacteria > Pseudomonadati > Pseudomonadota > Alphaproteobacteria > Hyphomicrobiales > Phyllobacteriaceae > Mesorhizobium > Mesorhizobium sp. P2_D1. Next base: position 42,876 of record NZ_JBFUDZ010000042.1, on the reverse strand, counting down.
GTCACCACCGTGCGGACCTCGATGTTGTTTTCCGCCGCGATCTCGGCCGCCATTTCGAAGTTCATCACGTCGCCGGCATAGTTGCCGTAGACGAACAGCACGCCTTGCCCGCCCGATGCGGCATTGGCGCACTGGAAGATCGTGCCGGGAGGCGGCGACGAAAAGATGTTGCCGACGGCCACGGCATCGGCGAGCCCCTTGCCGACATAGCCGAGAAAGCAGGGCTCGTGCCCCGTGCCGCCGCCGATCACCAGCCCGACTTTCCCGGGCCTCGGCCCCGTGCGGGCAACGAGAGCACGATGCGAACCCTTGATCGGCTCAATATAGGCGGCGTGGGCCCTCACCACGCCGTCAAGCATCTCCTCCACGACATCGTTGGGGTCGTTGAGGAACTTCTTGATATGGGTGCGGAAGTTGCTGGGCAAAGCCACGGCGTTGTCGAGCCTTGGGCGCTGCGAGAGCTTCTGGTCGAGCTCCGTCACGCCGTCGGCATTGAGGATGCCACGGCCGGTGGCGGCGTCGGTGATGAGCACGTTGACGTAGCCGCCCCGCAGCGCGGCAAGGATTGCCGGCACCTTGTCGAAACCGCCGGCGACCGCAATGCGCAGGCCGATGGCCTTCAGCCTGTCGAGCGATATTCCGATCGTACGGTCGTCGAGCGGGCCGGCCACCGGATTGCCCTGTCCGTCGATGAAGCGGCCGGCGACGACACCCACGGCATCCTTGGCGAGGTATTGTTGAAGGGGGACCGATTCGAAGAAGCCGCTGGTGTGGATCGTTGAATTCGGGCGCAGGGAAGAGATGCCGAAAAGCGCCTTGTTGGCTTTGGCAAGCGCCTCGAACTGGCTTTCGATCAGCGTCTCGCGCAACAGCATGTCGCGAACCTCGGCCGTCGAAACGACCGCTGGCGCGGTGATGTTGATCAGCTTCCCATCCACAGCGCCGGCAATGGCGGCCGCGCACAGTTCCGGCGTATAGGCAAAACTCGCACGAGTGCCTCCGGTCGCCTGAACGACGGTGACGTCCTGGAGGCCAGGCACGGAGGCCTGCTCCCCGATTGCCAACACAGTTCGTCCCCAGGCAACGGCAAGCGTGTCACCGGATTTCAAAAGCTTGGCAAGCGCCTGCGCCGCAGCCCCGCCAAGACGATCGATCAGTGGACGCGCATTGTCGTCGCTTGGCACGACCAGGCAGTCATGCAACCCGAAGTGACGCTTGAGTTCCTGCGCGATCGAGAGCGAACTCAGCCGTGACGGCTCGAGCGAAATGTTGACGATCCCGCGGGCGCGGGCATCGGCCAAATAGCTGTTCACCGTCGCCCGCGAAATGCCCATGATGTCGGCGATATCGCCTTGCGTCATGCGATCTTCGTAGTAGAGCCAGCAGGCCCAGACGTAGGGGTCGTCACCGTAGCGCAGCGGGATGGGTTCGGTGCCGGCCTCGGCCCCCGTCCGCACCGTCCCGTTCTTCCGCGCCGATGATGCCTTGACGGTCATGCTGCCTGGTTTCCCCGAATCCATAATCGGTCGCCAAGATGGGCGCAAACGGGCGAACTCTCAATCTTGCTCCGCTCCCGGCTGGAAGATCAGCCGGGAGCCATTGCTCGGGAGGAGCATTCTTCAAAATTCAACGCACCGCTGTCGCGGACAGCTGCAGTTTCTGCTTGGCGCCTAGCGCCAGGGCTTTCAGGATCAACGCGCAGGATGTGGCGCCGGCGTCGAGGACGCCGAGCGAGCGCTCACCCAGGCGGCTGGCGCGGCCGATCTTGGCCACAAGGTCCTTCGTGCCGTCGCGGCCTTTTTCGGCTGCGGCAACCAGGGCATCCAGCGCGTCCGGAAATGGCTTCCCGTCGGCGTTGGCGCTGTCGAAGGCGTCGATGGCCGGGACGAGCGTGTCGAGAAGCGTCTTGTCGCCAACCTTGGCCGACCCGATGGCCTGGATGCCGTCGAGACCATTGGTGAGCATGGTGCTGAAAGTCTTCGCATCGATTGACGATGAGTGTTCGATCGTCTCGGCGAATTGCGTGAACATGACGCCATAGAGCGGACCCATGGAACCACCGATCTCGGTCATCAGCACGGTGCCCAGCGTATCGAAGGCGGTGGCCAGCGACATGTCGTTGCCCCTGATCCTCTCCGCGGCCATGCCGAAGCCCTTGGCCATGTTGACGCCGTGGTCGCCGTCACCGATCTTGCCGTCGATCTCGCTCAGATAGGCCCGGTTTTCGATGATACGGTCCGCCACCGAAAGAACGATGTCGCCAGCGGAAGCGTTTTCAAAATGTTGCATTCGCCTGTCTCCTAGAACCTTGCGGGACAATCGACATCGACATCCAGCAGCCTTTTCAGTTCGGCGTCGAGCGCCATGACCGTGAGTGTGGCGCCGACCATTTCCAGCGACGTGAAATAGTTGCCGATATAGGTCTTGTGGATGCTCAGCCCGCGTCCGGTGATCTCCTGTTCGATCGTGTCGTTGAGGATGTAGAGTTCGTTGACCGGGGTTGCGCCGAGGCCGGACACCAGCACCGCAACTTCCGTTCCGGCTGCAAGGTCATGATCATCGAGGACGATCTTGACCATCTCCCGCGCTATCTCGGCGGCGGGCTTCAGCGGTTCGACCCGGACACCCGGTTCACCGTGATGACCGATGCCAACTTCCATCGTGCCCGGTTCGATCGAGAAGTTGGGGTGACCCACGGCGGGCAGCGTGCAAGGGCCAAGACCAACGCCAATCGAGCGGCAGTTGTCGATCGCCGTTTGCGCCGTCGCCCGCACCTCCGCGAGACCAGCGCCTTCCGCGGCCCTGGCGCCGGCGCATTTCCACATGAAGATCTCGCCGGCAACGCCTCGGCGCTTGTCGCGCTCATCCGGCCCTGCCGAGCACACATCGTCGTTGGCAACGACGGTTGCGATGTCGATGCCTTCCTTGGCCGCGAGTTTGATGGCCATCTTCACATTCATGTTGTCGCCGGCGTAGTTGCCATAGAGGCAGACGACACCCTTGCCGCCATCTGCCTCCCGCGCGGCGTCGAGGAAGCTCTTTGCCGTCGGTGACGAAAACAGCTCGCCGACCGCAACCGCATCCAGCATGTTGCGTCCCGTATAGCCGATGAAGGCAGGCTCGTGGCCGGAGCCACCCCCGGTGATCACGCCGACCTTGCCGCAGACCGGCGCATGACGGGCGACGATGACACGGGGATTGCCGCCAAGCCTGATGATATCGGCATGCGCCTTGACGAAGCCCTTGACCGTATCCTCGACGACCTCGTCGGGATTGTTGATAAACCGCTGCATTGTTGCTCCAATCCTGCGCCGCTCAGATTATGGTGTAGCCGCCGTCGACCAGAAGGTCGGCGCCGTTGATCATGTCGGCGGCGTTCGATGCCAGGAACACCGCTGCGGCGGCTATTTCCTCCGGGAAGGCAAAGCGGCCGGTCGGGATGCGCTGCTTCAGCGCCTCGCCGCGGGGCCCGTCCCACGCCTTTCGGCCAAGGTCGGTCAGCACCACTGTCGGCGAAATCGTATTGACCGTAATGCCATGCTTGCCCCATTCGGCGGCAAGCGTCTTGGACAGGCCGATGACACCGAATTTCGAGGCACAGTAGGCGACGTGCTGGTCGATCGCGACGGTGCCGGCCTGCGAAGCCATGTTGATGATCTTGCCGCCGTTGCCGGCTTTGATCAGGACGCGTCCGGCGGCCTGGGAGACGAGGAACGTTCCCTTGAGATTGATGGCGATGGTCTTGTCCCAGGCATCGAGGCTGAGCTCCTCGGCCGGAGCAAGGATGGCGACGCCGGCGCTGTTGACGACGATGTCGATATGGCCGAAAGCCGCTTCCGCCGCAGCAAACACGGCCTCCACGGATTTCGGATCGGACACATCGCAGACGAAGAACTTGGCACCGTTGCCGAGTTCATCGGCCTTCGATCTCGCAACCGATTCATTGATGTCGATCACTCCGACTGCGGCACCCTTCGAGGCAAATGCCGATGCAATGGCGCTGCCGATGCCGGAGGCGCCGCCGGTGATCAGGGCGACTTTGCCGCCAAGTGAAAAATTGAGATCGACCTGTATTGAATCAGTCATGGTTCTCTTCCCGGCCTGTTGGAAAGTGGGGTGTGCAAGAGGGCACACCCCACGGCTGAATTACTTGCGTGTCGCAAGAAGCTTGTCGACGTTTTCCGCCGTCACCGGCGTCCACGGCACATTGTAGATCTTCTCCTTGCCGTCCTTCCACGGCATGTCCTTGTAGGTTGCCCAAATGTCGGACTGGGGTTTGTAGTCACCCTTCTTGGCATTGAAGATGGCGAGATCGAGCGCCCCTTGTGCCTGGGCACGTGCGTCCTGAAGGATCGACGTCATCTCGCCGTTCTTGACGGCGTGGAGCGCGTCGGTGATGCCGTCGATGCCGGCAATGGCAAAGCTCTTCGTATCAAGGCCGGCGGCCTTGATCGCCTCGATGGCGCCGAGGGCCATTTCGTCGTTTTGGCCAATCACGCCATTGATCTGCTTGGGGTGGGCGGTGAGCCAGTTTTCCATCAGCGTCTGGGCTTCAGCGCGCGACCAGTTCGCCGTCTGATCTTCGAGGATCTTGACATCCGGGCACTCGGCAAGCGCCTTCTTGTTGCCTTCGAGGCGAGAAATCTGCGCCGACTGACCGACCGGCCCCTCGAGAATGACGACGTTGCCCTTGCAGCCAATCTTGTCGAGCACGGTCTTGGCTTCCATGTAGCCCGAGATCGTGTCGTCGGACCCGACATAGGAGGCCAGGAGATCGGAATTGACGCGGGTGTTGGAGCCGACAACCGGGATGCCGGCATCGGCGGCCGACTGCACGGCGGCCGCGCCTGCATCGACGTCAATCGGTGCGAAGATGATCGCATTGTACTTCTGCGTGACCATTGTCTTGAACTGGTCCTGCTGCACCAGGGCATCATAGCGGCCGTCGAAAACCGTCAGTTCGACTTCACCGCTCTTGACGGCAGGGTGCTCCTGAAGCGCTGCTGCCCAAATTTGCATGAACTCCGCATTCAACCCGTAAGGTGCTGCGCCGATCTTGATCTTCTCCTGCGCCATGGCCGACGAGGCCAGCAGCGCGGTCGCGGACGCGAGCGCTATCATCAATGTTTTCATTTCGTACCTCCACTTTAAGTGAGCGACCGACATGGTTCGCCTATCAACGGACACGCGGTGTGCAGGTCCGATCCCGGAGGGGCTTTGGGTCCGATGCTCTAAGCCCCGTAGTTTCTCTTCTGATCAAGCATCACGGCGCCAACGATCAGGGCGCCCTTGAGAACTTGCTGGTAGTAGGATTGGATACCCATCAGATCGAGGCCGTTGTTCATGACGCCGATGATCAGCGCGCCAATCAGCGTGCCTGTCACCCGGCCCACCCCTCCTGAAAGACTGGTTCCCCCGATCACCACCGCGGCGATCGCGTCCAGCTCATAGGCAATACCGGCCTGGGGCAGTGCGGAGCCGGTGCGGGCGCTGAGCAGCATTCCGGCGAGGCCGGCAAGACCGCCGGAGACGACATAGACGACGAACTGTATGCGGGTAATGTTGATGCCAGAGGTCCTGGCAGCGTGGGGATTGCCGCCGACTGCATAGATGTAGCGGCCGAAACGGGTCCGGTTGAGGATCCACCAGGAGACGGCAAACACGACAGCCAGAATGACGACCGGGGCCGGTATGCCAAGGATGTCGCCTGTGCCAATCCAGCGAAACGCCGGCGTCAGCGCGGGAACAGGCCGGCCTCCGCCATAGATGAGGGTCAGTCCGCGTGCGGCCGACAGCATGCCCAGCGTTGCCACGAAGGCCGGCACCGAAAAGCGCGACACGATCGCACCAGATACGGCGCCGCAGGCAACGCCGACCAAAAGACCGATGCCGAGGCCGAAGACGACTGGATAGGGTGAACCGGAAATCCCGGCGGTCGCGGACGTGGTCACGAAACTGGCGCTAATGAGACCGGCAAGCGCGACCACGGAGCCGACCGAGAGGTCGATGCCGCGGGTCAGGATGACGAAGGTCATGCCGATGGCGAGGACACCATTGATCGACGTCTGCAGCAGCACGTTCGAGATGTTGCCGGCTGTCAAAAAGAACTCGTTGGAGATCGACAGAACCGCAACCAGGATCAGGAAGGCAAAGAAGATGCCGTATTCCTGAATCAGCAGCCGGCGCTGCTCCGAACCGAGCCAGCTTTTTGCGTTCTCGTTGTTTCCAACCGACATCATTGACTCCTCTGCCACCGGACGAACACCCTGTCCCTGCTCAGGTTGATAGGTGGACGAGTGATTGGGCATCCGTTTCCTCCCGTCTGTAGATCCCGGCGCTCTTGCCGGCGCGCATCACCATGATGCGGTCCGACATGCCGAGAACTTCGTCGATTTCCGACGAGATCATCACGACCGTGCCGCCGGCGGCGGCGAAGTCACTGATGATCCGATAGATCTCACGCTTGGCCCCGACATCGACGCCGCGGGTCGGTTCGTCCAAAAGCAGGACCTTCGGGTTGCGAAGGAACCATTTTGCCAGCACCACCTTCTGCTGGTTGCCGCCTGAAAGGCCGGAAACCGGCATCGTGTCGCGCGCCGCCTTGATCTGGAATTTTTCCCGCATGTCGCGGCTTGCTTGCGCCTCCCGCGGCCGATCCATGCTGAAGGCGGGGCTCATTTCCGGCAGGCTCGCCATGCAGATGTTGGCGCGCACGGAATCGGAGAGATTGAGGCCGGTCAGCTTGCGGTCTTCGGTGACCAGCGCCAGCCCGTGCGCCATGGCATCGGACGACTTGGAAATAGTGACCTCGGCACCGTCGAGCTTGATGCTTCCTGCCGAAGGCTTGTCGAGCCCGAAGAGGCAGTTGAAGATCTCGGTCCGTCCGGCCCCCATCAGGCCGTAAATGCCGAAGATCTCACCCTTTCGTGCGGTGAAAGAGATATCCTCGATCTTTTTCGGGCACGTGAGCGCGGTAACCTCGAGAACGGTTTCCAAGGTGGGCGTGTTGGTCTTGATGTATTCCTCGGACAGTTCGCGGCCGACGATCATGCGGATCAGGTTGTGCCGATCGATGTCTGCAAGCGCCCCGCTGCCGACATAGGCGCCGTCACGGAAGACCGTGTAGGAATCGGCGATCTGGAAGATCTCCGACAGCCGGTGAGAAACGTAGACGATACCGCGGCCCTGGGCCTGCAGGCGGCGGATCGCGGCAAAGAGGTGCTGCGCCTCCCGCTCGCCGATCGCCGATGTCGGCTCATCCATGAAGATGACCTCGGCGTCGTGGCTGAGCGCCTTGGCGATCTCGACGAGTTGCATCTGCGCGACCGAGAGGTTCATCATGTATTGTGTGGCTCGAATATCGAATTCGAGATCGTCCAGCAGCTTTTGCGCCGACCTGTTCATCGCGCGGAAATCGATGCCTCCGAACCGCGCGGAAGGCTCGCGACCGAGGTAGATGTTCTCGGCAACCGTCATGTGAGGGACAGGGCTGAGTTCCTGTTCGATAATAGCGATGCCCGAGGCCAATGCGTCGGCCGGGCTTGCGAACTCCACATCCTTGCCGCGACGGCGGATTGAGCCGGCATCGCGCTTGAAGATACCCATCAGTATCTTGAGGAAGGTCGACTTGCCGGCGCCATTGCCGCCGCAGAGCGCGTGAACCGTGCCGGCGCGAAGTTGAAAGCGGCCCTCGCGCAAGGCTGCGACGCCACCAAAGGACTTCTTCAGCCCTTCCACCTCGAGCAAAAATTCCACGTCGGCTCTCCTCCCAAGGGCACTCGACACCCCCTCCTTGGCGCGAGCTGATCGACACGAATGATCTCTGTTCTTGGCGTCGATTTTTACAATAGTCGATTAGCGCTCGACAAATGTCAAGCTGCGGGCGAAACTATGAATGCCAACCGTTGGCCGCGGATGGAATGCACCCGCTGACGCCCAGGACCCAGGCGCCAGACGGCGCATCCGCGGCACAACTCAGAATCTGAAAGGAAGTGAGCCCATGAAGATCGCTATCGGCGCCGACAGTGCGGGAAAGCCGCTTCTGGATGTGATTGCGGCGCATCTGGCCGGAAAGACCGGCATAACGCTAACGGATTTCAGTCAGCCGGGCTTTTACGCCGACATAGCGCAGACGGTTGCTCGAAAGGTGCTTGAAGGTGAATTCGACCGCGGTTTGCTGTTTTGTGGAACCGGCATCGGTGTTTCGATTTCCGCCAACAAGGTGCCGGGCATACGCGCCGCACTGACCCACGATACCTACTCGGCCGAACGGGCCGCCAAGTCCAACAATGCTCAGATCATCACGATGGGCGCGCGTGTGATTGGCCCGGAACTGGCGAAGGCGATTGTCGACAAGTATCTGGCGTCCGACTTCGATCCCACCGGGCCTTCGGCCGAAAACGTCAGGGCGGTCGATCGTCTTGATGAGATCAAGCGCTAGAGAAACGAAGGGCCGCGCGCGAATTCTCGTGGTTTGGGATCAGTAGGTGGCGCGGCCGCCGGAGAGATCGAATACCGACGCGGTGGTGAAGCTGTTCTCCTTCGAGACCAGCCAGGCGACCATGTTTGCCGCCTCGTCGACTTCGAGGAACCGCGCGCGCGGGATCTTGGCCAGCATGTAGTCGATATGTTCCTGTTTCAACTGGTCGAAGATCGGCGTGCGCGCCGCAGCCGGCGTGATGCAGTTGACCGCTATGTCATAGCCAGCAAGCTCCTTGCCCAGTGACTTGGTCAGCCCGATGACGCCTGCCTTGGACGCCGAGTAGGCCGAAGCGTTGGGGTTGCCTTCCTTGCCTGCGATCGAGGCGATGTTGACAATGCGGCCGTAGTTGCGCGCCTTCATGGCAGGCACGACAGCGCGGTTGACATGAAAGGTTCCGTTGAGATTGATATCGATGACGCGCCGCCAGGCATCGAGCGGGTACTCTTCGAGCGTGTGATTTGGCCCGGCTATCCCCGCCGAATTGACCAGGATCGAGACGGCCCCGCTCTCGTTTTCGGTGCGGGCGTGCGCCGCAAGCACCGCCTCGGCATCGGTGATGTCGACCAGGACGCCCTTGGCTGCGTCCCCGAGGCCGGCAACGGCCACCTCCAGCCCTGCCTTGTTCATGTCCCACAGGCTCACCCTTGCGCCGGATGCGACCATCCGCCTGGCAAAGGCCAGGCCCAGCCCTTGCGCTCCGCCGGTAACGACGGCGACCTGTCCTTCAAGATCGATTTTGTTCATTCCGTTCAATCCCTGGCGATCGATATGCAGCCACACGACGGCATGCCCGGTTTCGGCATGGAAATCGCCGATCGGGCACTGCTGAAATCCCTCGTCTAACGTGGCGGCCTGACGCTTGTTTTGTTCGGGCGGGCAGTATCGACATCTTCAGGCAGCCGAGCCCGACGTCAATGGTGTAGGCGAGGGCAGTTCCGTAAATGTGCTACGTATTGTGATACAAATCTGCCGCGCGCTCTTCGGGTTGAGGCCGACGCCGCTGCCAGAAGGCAGTGTCCCACCGCGCGGCGGCGGCATAATGCACGCCGAGCGCCGAGGCGTAGTCGGCAAAGCCCTGCGAGGCGATCATCGCGTAGCGCGTGCGTGCGAGGTCGTCGCGTCCGTCGACCATATCCGACGCGGCATAGGCGGCAAGGATCCCCGAGCGCAGCGCATGCACGATCCCGCGCGACGACAGCGGATCGGCGGCGAACAGGCAGTCGCCCGCCGCCACCCAGCGCTCACCCGCGGCCGGATCGACGGTGGCCGTTCCCGCCGATTTCACCAGCATTGCGGTTTCACGCGCGCCAGGAGGCAGCAGCGGTGCGATCAGCCGTGTTGCCGCCAGTGCGCGGTACCAGGATTCCGGGTCGCGCAGGCCGCTGCCCAGGTCAGGATCGGTCAGGCACGCCACCACCCGGCGTCCGCCGGGCAAGTCGGCGCTATACCACCAGCCCTCCGGGCGCGCCTCGATGACCATGCGGCAATCGCCCGGCGCGTGATCGAAGAAGCGGGCGTATGCGGCGAGGTGACCATGCACCCGAAGCTTCGCGCCGAAGGATCGCGCCAGCCTCCAGCTGCGGCCGGTCGCCCAGATCACGGCGCCGGCGATAATGTCCCCATCGGCGAGCTTGAGCCGCCAGCCCTGGCCCTCACGCGCCGCCGAACGCACGTCGCACCCAAGTCGCACTTGCGCGCCTGCCGCCGCTGCCGCCTGCACCAGAAGCCGATCGAACCGTGCCCGGTCGAGTTGCCAGCCGGCGCCGTGGGCGGAGAATATGCTGTGACGCTCGTCGAGCGCCTCGCCGGCCCATGCCGAAACGACCGCGCGGTTCTCCACGAAAGCCGCGGCAAGGAACGGCGTCCAAACGCCGAGCTGGCGCAGCAGCCCCTGTGCTACCGCCGCCAACATCTCACCCGGTTTTATCAGCTCGTGCCGCCCCGCTTCGAACAGCACCACGCGCCGTCCGGGCGCGTGGCGGCGCAGCATCAGCGCTGCCGCGGCACCCGCCGGCCCGCCGCCGATGACGACGAAGTCAGCCTGCTCGCACGGCATAGAAGGACGCCACAACCCCTGCCGGGTTCGTGCTGCCGCCATCGCCCGAATGTGGGATCGTGCGCACCACCGAGCCGACGATCGCGGGCACTTCCAGCCGGTCGGTGCTGTCGGGCCAAACCGGTACAAGCCAGCCGATATAGTCGTAGATCCACTGCTCGCCGCCGACCACGCCCTTGCCCTGGAAGCGGACCTGCATCGGCGAACCGTAACCGAAGCTGCCGCGCAGATCGAGCGACCATCCCGGCCCGCCGATCGTTCCCGAAAGTTCGGTCACGGAAACCTCCGCAATGGCCAGCGTGCCTTCGCCGAACAAAAGGTCGTTCGCCGCCTTGCTGAGATCGGGGTCGTTGTTGAAGCTGCGATAGGCCCAGTTGCCGACAAACGGATTGGTCACGGTCATTCTCCCGAATCTTCGACGCAGATGTATTTGATTCCGGGCGAGGGCTGATCGAGCCCACCCGCAGGATTGCGGACGATGAAGCCGAGCTTGGACCATTCGGTCACCATCTTGAGGTCGCCGGCAAGCGTCTGCGGAATGCCGCGCGCCCAGTTGCGGAACTGGAAGTCCTTGCCGACGGGATAATAGGCCTGCATCGGCCGATGCGCCGGCCACCATAAGGTCTCCCACACGCGCCGCTCGCGCTCCATCAGCGTGTTGCCGACACTGTCGGGATAAAGGACGTTCCATTCCTCGTAGGTGACGTCGATCGTCTGGGTGGAGCATTCGTTGAAATCGGCCTGCCATGGCAGCCCGCTGAGCTTGGTCAGGTCGCCGGGCTGCAATCCCACATCGAGGTCGCTGCCTTGCGACAGCGGGTCGGAGGCATAGGCGATATAGCCTTCCTCGCTGACGCCCGCTCCCCATCGGTTGGCGTTCTCCTGCGCCGCGGTCAGCGCAAAGCTGTACCATTCCGGGTCTGCTTTGATCCGGTAGGGCTCGCGCCAGATCGCCGGGTTGCGGATGATCCACGTGACCTCACCGCCTGGGCAGAAGGCGCCGCCTAGTCCGTTCGACAGCACACCCTGGTCGAGACCGCGTCCGCCCGGCACGTTCCAGTCCTTGTAGGGCTGCCAGGGATCGATCGCGGGGGCGAAGCCTGCATCCACCTCGTCAATGAAGATGCCCGCCGCCCATTGCCGCAGCAGGAACAGTTGCGTGTCGGTCAGCCGCAGGAACTTGCTCACCGTCTTGTTGGTGATCGGATTGTCGCCGGCAAGCAGCGGCATCAGCGGCAGATGATAGGTCCGCGTCGCCGGATTGGCGTCGAGCCGGAACAGGTTCTCCTCGCCTGGCTTGCGCAGCAGGTCGAACAGATACTGCCGCGCGGAACGGCCGGGATCGGTCGTGGCATCCTTGGCCGCGGCAGCGAGCGCGCGCTCGAGCAACTGGCCGGAACGGTATTCGAACGCCAACCGGCGGAGCGCAGCCTCGATCGGCTCGTCCGGATCGGTGGTTCGGTCTGGTTCGCCGGGCTCCTGCCGCGACGAGGCCCGGGCGAGCGTCAGCATCCGTTTGCGCGGCGGCGCGGCGGCCGCGGCGATGCGCTCGATCACGCCGGTGATCTCAGCATCGAAGGCGCTGCGCGCCTCTGCATAGGCCGGCTCGGCCACGGTGTCGTTGTCGGCGAAGGTTTTTTGCCAGCGCGCGGCATAGCTGCGCGGCGTCTCACCATCGTCGGGCGGGCAGACCGCCGCTGTGAAAGTCGCCRCTGCCGCCCTCAGCGTGGCGGCGGCATCGCCAACCACGGCATCTCTAGCCGCGCCCGGCGCCTGCGTTGCATCGAGTAGCATCAGGCTCGGTTCCACCGCTGCCTCGAGCAGCCGTCCGCCGACATGGTCGTCCTTCGCGCGGCCTTCCTTTTGCGCCAGCGCACGCGGTGCGATGCGTGGCGGGATGCACAGGCGATAGGGATCGAACGTGCCCCGGCTCGACTGGTTGTGCGGGAAGTTCGATTGCTGGAGGATGTTGGTGAAATAGGAGAATTCGTCGGCGCGGAAAATGATCGGCCAGATGTCGCGCCAGAACCAGGGGCGATAGGCCGGGTTCCACTCAACCGGTCCTGCCTGCCAGTGCAGCAAGGCCGCCGTGTCGGTCGGATCGATCTTCTGCGGCGCGTCAAACGTTCCCGCGGTGCCGTACATGTCGGTGCGATAGGCAAATTCCCGGATAGACATGTCCTCGACCACGTCCTCCAGCGTGATCATGTCGAGCACTTCCGGCGCATAGCGCGGATACCCGACCAGCACCCAGGCGGGATACTCGACATCGATGTAGCGCAGCGCCTGGACGCGCTCCTCCATCATCACCAGCCGCGCCATCACCGGCCCGTCCGAGATGTCGTCGAACCAGCCGTCGCTGTTGGCGTAGGTCTCGATGCGCGGATGGCCAAACCCGCTGAGGAACGAGCCGCTGTTGCCGTGTCCGCCAAGCAGCAGCAGCCGCCCGCTGTCGTCGGTCATCATTTCGCCAAGCGTGTCGATGTCGTTTGGCACCATCCCGGTCGGCGGGAAGGTGACGGCATAGGCGGGGTTGGTGTCCCGCCCGAAGCTCGCCTTGCGCCGCGCGGTGCAGTCGACGGCTTGCGGGCCGGCGTCGATGATCAGATTCTGCCGTTCGACTGGATCGGTGATGCCGGCGTTGCGCAGCGGCGCGTCGGCGGCATAGCCGGCCTCGCCGCGCAGCCCGTCGAAGGTGAACCATGCCGCCTTCTTGTTGGCGAGCTGAACGCGCCATTGGATATCGACCAGCTTGCCGCGGTTGCCGCCACCCTCGACATGGTCGCCGATCTTCAGCGGACTGCCCTGCGGGTTGGCCGCGTCATAGGCGAAGATCTGGAAACGCGCGGCCTGGCGCTTGATGCGGCCCTTGCTGTCCTTGAAGTGTTTGATCGGCGCATCGCCTTTCGCGGCATTGCCGTTGGCGTCGCATTCGATCGGCAACTGCGCCGGCTTTTCCGGCGAGATGCAGAAACCCTCGGGGCTGTCGCCGAGCCGCGCGATGCCGACGGCCGGGTGGATGCGATAGACTGTTGGGTCGGCCATTTGATTTCCCCTCGGTGCCTGCGCCGGCCGTGTCTTATGTTTTCAATCGAGAAAGTTGAGCGAGACCCCGTCGAGTCGCAACAACTCGCGGTCCTCCTCATAGGAGGCGCCGATCACGACCAGGCTTACTGTCAGGCTGGTGGCGCCGGCCGCGATCAGCCGGCGTGCGGCGCGCGTCACATCGATGCGGTGGTTGCGCGGCGTGTTCATGCTGCGCTCGCGCAGATCGAACTTGCGGTTCTCCGCTGGTGGAATTTCGCAATGCCCGGGCCCGCCAAAACATTCGCCGTGGCCGAAGATCGCCGCGTAACCGGCATAACCCGGCAGGTTGAGCGGCGTGCTGGCGTCGGCATCCGGTGTGTTGAGGAACACGCGGATGAAGCAGGAGCGCGGCAATTGCGGCACGCGGTGCAGCCGCACTTCCGCCGAACGGAAGGTCTTGGTCGCTTCGGGCACCGCGATCGGCGCCGAGACGAAGCGTCCGACCGGACTGGTCAGCCCGACCGGCACGAGGCATCCGCCACGAACATATTCATAGCCGAAGCGGTTCATATCGAGCGTATCGCGCACCGCGTAGCTCCACGGCGTCAGCGCGGAATCGAGATCGGCGGGCAGGCCGTCGGGATGGTCCTGCTGCCAGCGCCACCAGAGCCGGTCGATATTGGCGTGCACCGGCCAGAAGATCGGGTCGTAGGACGCGGTCAGGTTCGAGAACATGTCGCCGAACTGCGGCTCGGAGTAGAGGTCGTCGCGCTGGTGGAACTTGCGCCCGGCAACGCGCACCGCGCTGTTGCGATCGGCGGGCGCGCTGGTCTTGAACGCCGGGTTCATGCCCCCGGTCCAGATGTGCATGGTGTTGTGCGGATTCTGGTCCAGGAAGCCGAAGCTGTCGACATAGAGGCTGCCACCGCCGAAGTCGCGGAAGGTGCGCAGGCTGAGGATCTCGTCGATGTCCTCCTGTGCCGGATAATGGTAGTGGATGACGGTGTTGATCGTGCCTTTGCCGAACTGGCTGGAATAGCGCAGCGGATACCATAGCGAATTGGCCTCGAGCAGCGCGTCGATCAGCCGTTTGCGGTTTTCCCCTTCCACATAGTCCTTGCCGCAGGCGCCGCTGACCGCGTCATAGGCCTGCGTCGGATTGGCCCACAGCTTGCCCACCAGGGTGCCGATCTTGGCCGGGAAACCGTGATCGCGCAGGAAGCGCACCGAGGCCTCCGTGAGGAAACCCTTGAACGCATCGGGGAGGATTGCGCCGTTGGCCGGATCCTCAGGCTTGTAGCGCTCAGCCGGGAAATCCCACCACGGCATGGTCACGTCGGGGCAGAAATCCTGCAAAGCCTGTTCGAATTCATAGAGATACACGCGATGCCACGGCAGGAAACGTTCCCAGCCATGCTGACAATGGTTCTGGTGGATCAAGGCCAGATTGTTGTAGCTGCGCTTGTCGCCGACCCATTTGTTGAGCTTGTAGAGTTCACGAAAGGCATAGCGCAGCCGCTCCTTTTGCGCGTCGTCCAGCACATCGACGTCCATGCGCTGCCGCAACTCGCCCTTGGCGTAGCGCCATGCCGCCGGATCGGACGCCGCGCTGAAGACGGGGCCGGCAATCCCCTTGACCTCGACGCGCGCCTCGGTCGCCACGCTCACCTCGCTGGCGAGTGCGATCGAACCGATCAACGCGCCGGGGCAGCCCTCTTCGATCCACGTCTCGATCCGGTCTATGTCGTCATTGGAGACCGGCTTGCCGCCCCAGGGCAGGCGGGGGAACTGCTTGCCGTCGAACGGCGGCAGTCCGCGCAAGCCTCGGATCAGCGCCGAGCGCGCGCCGCGCCCCTCGGCGTCGCTGGTGCCGCAACAGGAGGTCGAGAGCGGCGCGATCAGCGGCATCCCGTGCAGCTGCAGTGCCATGAAATCCGGCAGCGTCAGTCCCGTCAGGCTGCCGGGTCCCCCGGTGCCGCCGGCCGTGGCGAGGATCGCCTCCACATCGCTCCAGGTGAACGGCGCGGCGGGCATTGGCTGCGCCTTATTTGTGGCCATCGTGGCCATCCATCTGCATCTGCATCGCGCCGCTCTGGGTGATGTCGCCCACCTGATCAGGCAGCACCACGGCAACGTTCTGCATCATGCCCTGGTCCTCATGATCGAGGATGTGGCAGTGCAGCACGTACTCGCCGATGTAGCGCTCGTAACGGGTGCGGACCTTGATCGTGTAGATGCCCGAGAAGCCGGCCGGCAGGGATTGCGGGATCAGGCTCTTGATCCACAGCGTATCCTTCCACACACCCTTTAGCCCGGCATACTGCGGATCGTAGGGCTCACCGCCGGCATCGTCTATCGCGCCCGGCGCGCTGACGTCCTTGCCGTTGGGATCGATGATCGAGACGATCTGGAACGGATTGACGTGGATGTGGAACGGATGGCTGACGAAGTGTGACTGCAGCGTCCATTCCTGCGCCTTGCCCAGCGGCAGCGAGCGGTCGATGCGGGTCGGGTCGTAGGGCTTGACGTCGGCCGTGTTGAGCGTGTTGCCGACCTCGAACTTGGTGTTCGGCCCCGTCGTGTCGATGAAGAAGGTCAGCTCCTGCGTGCCGTTGCCCTTCACCTCGTCGTCGGTGACGTCGGGATGCGGCGTGAAGCTGGTGAATTTCATTCCGGCCTTGAGATCGGCCACCACCGTCGCTTTGACGTTCGCCGGCATGTTGGCCTCGGCCAGGGCAACCAGCTTGCGGTTGACATAGGTTTCCACATTGTCGACCGGCGTTCCCGGCGCGACGTCGACCAGTGCGAGCAGTTGCGGTCCGACATCGAACCCGTTGACCACGCCCGATTTGGGCGCCGAGGAGTCGATCACGCAATAGCGTCCGGCTTCTGGAAAGACGACCAGCGCGTCAAAGCGATAGCCGGGCTGGAAGGTTGCAAGCTTGGTCGGCTGCGCCGCCGCCATCGTCAGCCCGTCGGCCGCGACCAGCGTATAGGGCACCGGCGTGGTGCTGCACGTATCCTTGATGAACGCTGCGTTCGTGTCGGCATTGAGCAGCGTTTTCACCCCGGGCTTGAGCCTACCGTCAAGCACCTTGAAGAATTGCAGGCTGATCGTATCGCGCACGCCGGCATGGACCATGCGCCAGCGCTCGATCTGGCCCTGCGTTGCCTTCAGGGCGTCGTTGGGATTGAACACCTTGCCATTGAGCGAGGTATAGCGCCCCGATGCCGGCCAGGTGCCCGGCCCGAACTGGTCATAGCCCTCGATGCCGCCGACATCGCCGGGATCACAGAAATAGTGGCCGTTGATGTCCTGCTTGATCGGGCCGAGCTCTCCAGGTTTCGCCGCCGGCGCGCGGCAGGCATACTGGATCTGCTGCATCACCAGCACCCGCTCGGGGATCGCCGAGGTCGGGATCAGCGTATCGATGTCGCCATGGGTTGTCGGGGTCGGGAAGCGGTTGCCGCGGATGATCAGCGCACCGGCCATGCCGCTCGACACCTGCAGCGCCGTCGAGCCGTGGCGATGGGTGTGATACCAGAACGTGCCGGAAGGATGGTCCGATGGGATGTTGTATTCGTAGGTGAACTGCGTCTGCGGGTTGATCGACAGCAGCACGTTGTCGCTGTTGCCCGACGGGCTTACCCACAGCCCGTGAGTATGCAGATTGGTGCCGTTGAAGCAGTGGGGGATGTCGGGCATCTGGCCGCCGGGCATGCAGCCGGGGTCGCCGGGCTGCGGCCCTGCCGGCAACTGATTGTCGAGGGTGACGCGCACCGTGTCGCCCGGAACGGCCTCGATCGTCGGCGAGACATAAGGAGCCTTGGGATCGACGCCCTTGCCGGTGTAGCCGCGCAAATGGACCTTGTCGTAGCCGCCCGTGGACGGGTTGTAGATCTGGTTGTCGATATACTCGATCTTGAGATTGAGCAGGCGGTCGCCACGCACCGGCAGCGTGTTCCCGGGCAGTGGCGCAGCAGGTGCGAGCTCCGTCAGGGCAGGCTTGGCGATCGGCGCGCGGTCATCTTGCAGCACAGGTGGATTGAGGATCTCGGCCGCCGCGGGCAGCACCGCGATTGGTACCAGGCTGCTGCCGAAAAAGCCCAAGAGAAATCGCGCACGCGCCATCGATCCACCAAGCGACATGGGGCCTCCCTCATACTGGCTGTAGACTTCGATCCGAAAGCATAGTGCGCCCGATCCGGAAATCTGTCTAGCTTGCAAAGCCATAAAATCTAAAATTTACTTCCAACAAAACTGTGATGGCGCACTTAAGAACTTGCTTATACGACCAACAATCAGTTCATTTCAAAATTGCTCTATTTTTAATCAGTTTAGGTGCCGATCGGCGGCGGACCATGACCGCGAGGATCACAGCGTCTGCAATGTCACCGTGGGGGCGGCAGTCACCACCTTGGGGACGCCGCTCAGGACGGAGCCGCTGCCAAAATAGGCCACGAACAGCACCGAGGTTCCCCAGTTGAACTCGAAACTGTAGCTGTTGCCGCCGGCCGTCGCGTAGTAACCGGCCGGGGCCGGTGTCGGGTGGCCGGGCCCGGTATCGCCGTACTGCGAATTTAGCGCGATCGCATAGGCATTGTTGCCTTTGGTGTCCTGCGGGCCGCCGATGAAAGCGAACAGGCAAAGACCGGCCGAATTCGCCTGGAAGCCCAGCTGCATGTACTGCGGCAGCGTGACCGCTTTCAGCGTGGTGTCGACAGCGACCGGGACGGCGTCGCCGGTGGTCGGCAAAGGCGTTGGCGCCGCGCCGCCCATGCCCGGCCCATAGGCCGCGATCCAGATTGGCGTGTTGGTGTTCACGCTGACATTGGTGATGTTCAGATTGTTGGCCTGCCAATTGTTGATCAGGATGGTGGGCTGCAAGGCCAGCCCCGGCGCCAGCAGGAATTGCGGCTGGGTGCTGCCGCTGGTCAGCGCCAGCTTGCCGGCATTGTTCATCTCGGAAGCATTCTGGAAAGCCAGGATCATCGACCCGTTGGGGGTCTGCGGCATCGCCACGCTGTCGCGCACGGCAAGCTCCACCGGGGAGCCATCCCAATTGTCCGTCGCCAGGGATTGACCCAAAATGTTGAAGTCCGAAGGTGGCATGGCTTCCGTTTCTGAGAGCAGCCAAGATGGCGGAAAGGCGGACCGGTGCGGAGGTCTACAGGGATTGCAGCAGGGTCGTCACCGGCGTTGCGGTCTGCGGCGAGAGATTGACCACGTAGACTATCGCCGCCCCCCAACTGAAGGACATCGTGTATCTGTTGCCGGCCGCCGTGGCGTAAAATCCGTCCGGCGGAGTGTTCCCGGTCGGCGGTCCGGTGTCGCCGCTCGGGGCGTTGAGCGCAATCACATAGGCATTGTTGCCCGACTGGTCAGGCGGTCCACCGACCACCGCGACCACCTGCTGATTGCTGGTGCTTGAGCTGAATTCAAGCTGCATCCAGTTCGGTGTCGTTATCCCTTGCACCGCCTGGCGCATCGCCAGCTGGACAGGTGTGCCGCTCACGAGCTGGCCTGGCTGCATGCCGGGAATGCCGGGGCCGAAGGCCTGTACGAAGATGGGGGTCGCGGCATTGAGGCTGGTGTTGGTGAGTGTCAGGTTGTTGGCCTGCCAGTTCGCCGTCAGCACGCTGATCATCCGCGCCAGGGCCGGGACCCGAACGTTCGTTGGTGCGCTGCTGCCAGAGGTGAAGGTAAGCCTGCCCTCGTTGTTCTGCTGTGACTGGTTGAAGTAGCCGACGATGAGGGAGCCGTTGGGCGTCTGCGGCATGGTCACGCTGCCACGGACCGCCAGTGTCTGCGGCATGCCGTTCCAGGTCGCGTTGACGGTGCCCGCTGCGATAAAGTCGTGCATGTCAGGATGTCCTCTTTGCACCGGCGTTGTCGCGGGAGCCGGCGGCTGGCGCTTCCGGCTCCCGCGCTTCGATCACAGAGACAGCAGTTCCGCCGTCAGCGAGGAAGCCGTCGAAGGCGACATGTTCGCCACGTAGACAACCGAGGAACCCCAGTTGAATTCGAAGGAGTAGTTGTTGCCGCCCGTCGTCGCGTAATAGCCTTGTGGCGCCGCCGTGCCGGTGCCCGGGCCGGTGTTGCCGGACGGCGAGTTCAGCGCGACGGCGTAGGCGTTGTTGCCTGACGCATCCTGCGGACCGCCGACAACGGCGACGATAATCAACTGGCCTGTATTCGTCCCGAGGGTCAGCTGCATCCAGTTCGGCGTCGACGTTCCCTGGGCGATGCCGCCCGGCTTGAGCGTCAGTGCGGTGTTGATGGCAAGGGCGACCGGCTTCTGGCCGGGCAGTCCAGGACCGAAGGCCTCGATCCAGATCGGCGTCGCGGTCGCGACGCTGACATTGGTGACGGAGAGATTGTTGGCCTGCCAGTTGTTGACGAGGATGTTCGGCTGGGAAAGCAACGCCGGAGCTGTCAGGAACGACGGTGTCGAACTGCCCGAGGTCAGCGCCAGCTTGCCGGCATTGTTGAGGGAGGCGGTGTTCTGATAGGCGAAGATCATCGATCCGTTGGTCGTCTGCGGCATCGCCGCGCTTTCACGGTAGGCCAGCGTCAGCGGCGAGCCATCCCAGTTTGGGTTAGATGCGTTTGCACCGAGAATGTCGAATTTTGCGGTCGTTGCCATAATTTCCCTCGCGGTTTGCGGGTTTCGGACTGTCGTTCTTGCAGGCGAATTCCAGGAGCGGCGGACTTGAAATCGAAGCGTGCCGTCGCTCGATCGTTTTGTTTCAACATCGGATGTTTCCAAAACCTGTTGCCGGCTTGGGGCCCGATGGTCTGGTTTCGAAACGGCTCCTCCTTCCAATCGTGTCTGCGCGACACCGCCGCGGATGCCCGCCTTGAGGCGGTCAGCTCGCGTCGATGTCCGTCAGTTTCAGTTGCAGGTTGCTGAAGCGCAGCACCGGCGTATTGACGCCGCTGAGTGCTGCATAAAGCGTGATGTCGAAGACCAGCCTCGCGCCTGCCGGCATTGCGTTGGCGCCGAAGACGATGCTGTTTTTGGAGGCCCAGCCGGCGATCGCCGCTGCGAAAAGCGCGGCGAAATCGCCGAGCTCCGCCGGCTGTTGCCCGTCGATCTCGAAGGACCGCGCCAGCACGATCGGAACAAGCGGACTGATCGAGGCGCTGTCGAACGCGCCGCCGGCAACGGCGGGGAACGGGAACTGGTAGGAGCAGGCGACCTTGACCCGCCTTGTGGTTCCGCTGGTCACGTTGGCGGCCGCATGCGCCGCAAGCAGCGATTGTTCGTGCACCGGGTCGGCCAAAAGGTCGGCCATGATTGTGTAGATGCGCTGGCAAAGGCTTGACGGCGATGTCGGACAGGCAGCACCTGAACCCTGGCCGGGCAGCGTCGCCACATCGATCGGCGTCGCATTGTCGATGAACGGCGTGACCGGCTGGCTCGGCCTGACCTGCGGCGTCATGTAGACGAATTCGGGCACCACCTGCCACGCGGTGTTGTTCGAGGCTTCAAGCGTGATCAGGTTGCGCTCGATCTGCACCGAGGCGAGCGCATTCTCGGCCGCCAGCACGTTGAGTGCATCGACCTCGATCGTGTGCGCCACACCGAAATTGCCGGGCGCGGCGTTGTCGACCTCGAACAGAAGGCCGTCTGGCGGCGACGGCTGGACCGGATGCTGGTTGGGGTACGGCGTCAGGGTCGACGGGTCGAGCGCGGTGACGGTCAGCGCGACATTGGAGAAGCTCGATTCGCCTTGCGCGGCCGGCCACTGCAACTCGATCTGCCGCGTCGTCCCGTCCGGCTGCAGCGTGTCGGTGACGACGTAGCTGTCGGTGACGCTGACCAGACCCTGACCGAGGGCCATGTTCAGGCTCGGATTCCAGTCCTTGTTCGCCGTCACCTCGCCAATGGCGGTGGCGAAGGCGGCCACCGCATCGGCCCAGGCTGGATCGGCCGGGTTGCGCAGCACCGGGCTGATGGCACCGTAGACGGCCGAGGTGCGCGCCAATGCCGTGAACAGGTCGTAGGGCGGGCCTGCGCTGGGGGCAGGGTTGGCGGAGTTAGGCGGGTTGTCCGGCGCCGCGCTGAGGTTGGTGTTGTAGGTGACGGCGGTGTTGATCTGGTCCTGCGCGACGAGGAACGCCTGATAGGTATAGAGGTAGCTCCAGTCGGCGCCGTCGGCGATTGGATTGCCCGAACCCGACGTTGGCGTGTAGCCCGACCAGGTCTGGCTGACCAGCGTCGGCGGTGTTGGGTATTGGCGATACACCACCGGGATTTTGGTCAAGGCGCCGGCAGGTCCGACATGCGGCACGCCCTTTGGATAGGGATCGACGAGCTGCAGCCAGATCGATGGACGCGCTTCGCCGGGTGCGCCCGCCGGCGCCAGGAAGAACTGCAGGTTTGTGATGGCGAAACGCAGATCGAATGGCACCATCGCGGCAGCGGCCGCGTCGGGATCGCCGTAGAGGAAGGTGAGGGGGCTCGCCCCCGTGCTGCTGATGCCGACATGGGCGGTCGAGAGCCCGGCATTCTGGCGCGTGGCGGAGAAGGTGCCGGCGCCTGAACCGCTGGCGGCGGTGGCGATCGTGAAGGTGGTGTCACCGGTGACGGTGACCCCGTAGACGCCATTCGCCGGCAACTGCCCCGAACTGGCCTGGAATATCATCAGCACCCGGCTGCCGTCGGTCAGGCCGTGCGGATTGTTTGTCGTCGCAGAAAGGCTGAGACCGCTCCAGCTGTAGTTTCCGGCGAGTACGGCTTCGATCTGGCCGAAGAGCTCGATGTTGCCATCGGCGGCAGCCGAGACCGACTGGTTCCAGATCACGTCGTATTGGACGATGGTGTCGACGGAATAGGCCGTCATCAGCGCCGCGCGCATCTGCTGCTCGAACACATCCTTCGCGATGGCAAGTGCTGCGGTCGTGCCGGTGAACGGCGATTGCGGGCCAAACAGCCAGTCCACTTCGTATTGCGCGTATTTCTGCGCCAGCGCCTCGCGGCCGAGCGCCATCGCGTCGTAGGCGTCGGGGGCGACCTCGAAGGCCTTGGCCGCCGAGGCCGGTGACAGCACCTCGTCGACCGCCTGGAAGAAGATGCGGTTGAGCTGGTCGAGGTCGGTGTCGATGAACAGCTGTTGCGCCGGCAGCGCCGGCAGCTTGGACGACAGCTGCGGCATCGAAACACTGGCGCTGTTCAGCACATTGTCGAGCGGCTTGGGCGACAGGAAGCGCGGTCCGGCACCGGCGGCACCGATCGAGATGTCGAGCAGCGATGCCGCTGCCGCCCACAACGATTGCGAGCCGGCGCGTGCTCCACCGGAGCCGTCATGGGCGAGCTTCAGTGACTTGAGCCGCTTGCGCGCCAGTGCCGTGCTGGACTGGGCCGTGCTCGACAGTTTCTGCTGTGGCGATGCGTCGGCCCCATTCATGCCGATGGCGAGCTTCTGCGCCGGGAAGGCGCCGACGAAAGCGGCGGCGAATTGCGACATGTTGCTGGCGCCGCCGGTCGCCGGAACAAATCCGGTCGCGACGTTCTGCGCCGACGGCACCATGATCGTGCCGAACTGGTCCTTCAGATAGGGCGAGATCAAGTTCGCATCGCGGGTGATGCCGAACAGCACGACGATCTCGAACAGCGGCGGCAAGGCTCCGGGGCCGCTGACCGGCATCGAAATGGTCACCGCGCCGGGGAAGTTGGTGCTGAGCCCCGCCAGCCAGTTGACGAGGTCGGCAACCATGCCGGTCACCTTGCTGTTGTCTGCAGCACCCACCGGGAAATTGACAAGGCTGCTGCCATCCGCCTGCAGGGCAAGGCTGGTCTCGACATAGAACGAGACGCCTGGGCCGCTGATCTGGTCCTCGATGGTGCGGAAATTGGCCAGGGCCGCCGCCTTCTGGTCTGCCGACATGCCGCTGAAGGCCGCCTGGCTCGGCGTCAGGACGATCTCGATCGTGTTCGGCGTCGAGCCGTTGAAACCATAGGTCGGCAGGATCCCCGGCCATAGGTCGACCGGCACGATCGGATCGAAATAGAGGTTGGTATCGCTGTAGCTGGCCGGCGTTGGCAGCTGGTTGCCGAAGGCGTCGTTGACGAAGAAGTCCAGCGTGAACTTGTCGTTGATCGAAGCGTAGCGGTCGGGCGTGGTGGAACCGGCATTGGCGGTGGCGACGTTGTACAGCGGCGCGAACACCCGGTACGTGCCGGTGGTGCCGGACTGGTCGGGCTTTTGCGGCTGGATCGGCGCCGACAGATTGCTGAGCGTGAAGCCTGTCGTCGCCTGTACCTGGTAGGTGACGAGACTGTAGAGCGAGTTGAGCGACGCTTTTGCGTCACCCGCCGCGACCAGTGCTGCGTGCAGTTCGGTATCGTCGGCGATACCGGATGCGCGCAGCGCCTCGATGACATTGCCGCGCGAATGGGAGTTCGCCGCGCCAAGCTGCCCGGTCTTGACCAGGGCGGCAGGCGTCTTCAGTTGCATGACGCTTTCGGAGCGCGTCAGCTCGACACCGAAGGTACCGGCCGCGACCTTGACGTAGCGGGCCTCCAGGGCAGGGTCGGCGGTCTCGGCATAGTAGACGAGGCCGCTCTGCGTGCCGGCAAGCACGATCGCGTTGTAATAGGGCTGGATGGCGAGCGGCGAGCCGCTCTGGTTGGTTCCGCTGCCGGCCTTGTAGGTCACCAGCATCGTCACCTGCGCGACGCCCTTGATGAACAGCGGCGTTGGCAGCGCGTTGCCGGTCTTGTCGACAAAGCGCAGATAGTAACCCTGCGCATTGGTGACCGTCGCCTGCTGGATGATCTGCAGGAAACCGTAGCCGCCATCCGCTGTGATGTCGGTGCTGGCGCCGACGGACACACCCGCGGGCAGACCGAGCGCGAAGGCCATCAGCCCTTGCGGCGGCTGCGACACCGTCGTGGTGTTGGTGCGCAGCGCGAAGACGGCATTTGGATCGACCACTGCCGAGACGAGGCCGGGCGCACCGGCGGCCGTCTGGAACAGGATCTGGATCGCGTCGACCGGCCGGTCACCGCCCCTGAGATCGTCGAGGATCCGGCCGAGCAGCGCCTCGTCCGACTGGCTGGCGCCGGACAGTGCGTAGACATCGACAAGCACGCTGCCTTGCGTGGCGCCCGGAATCTGCTTGACCGTCAGCGTGATGCTGGTGGCGAAAGTGATGTCGCCGGCGGGCAGCGGTGTGCCGTCCGGCAGATAGGCCCCTTGCGCCTGGCGGGATTTCACCAGGACGGGGATCGCTGCCGTTCCTTCATTTACCTGCAATTTCTCCAGACTTGGCGCGAATGGCCGCAGGCTGAGTGCCGTCGCGCTTGGCGGCGTCCAGGCGATGGCGTTCTCCAGCGCGAAAGACTGCGGCCCGGTCGAGCTGAGCGCGATTGGTGTCGGGCTGCTTGGCGCCGTTATCGACGCTTCGGTGAAGGCGAGATAGGGGCTGAGGACGTCTTGGGTGAGCGAGAACGAGGCGTTGACGGCAAGCCAGTCCTGCGTCTTGTCGGGATTGCTCAGCGTGATGCTGTAGCTGTTGTTCTTGGCGAAGCCGCCGGCCGGAAATTCCTGCCACAGAAGCGCGAACAGCGGGTTCGTGCTGGTCGACACCGCCCCGCCCGGCACGGTGAGACCGGCGGTGTAAGGCAGACGCACGCCGCCACGCAACGCGCTCGACATCTGCCCCGCGAGGCCCTGGAAGCGCGTTTGCGCGCCGGGTGTCGGTGCGGCCACCGCCGCTATGAACAGCTTGTCGAGCGGTGACGAGGTCAGCCCCGCATCCTGCATCGTCACCAGCAGCTCGTGCACCGCGCCACGGATCAGTCCCTTGAAATAATCGAGGAATATCTCCTGCGACAACGGCGTGGTGCCGCCGGCGTCGTTGACCGAGGTCGGGTTCGAGGTCTGGTTGACGAACAGCTGGTTGAAATAGGTGTCGACCGCTTGCAGGTAGGTCTGCGAGACGAGGTTCTGCGCCAGGAACTGGTAGGACAGATCCTGTGCGTTGCCATTGCCGTCGGTGCGTCCGGTGGTCGCCATGTTGAGGAACGGCGGCATCGGGAACACGCAAGCCGTGGCTTTGCCGGTCGGTGCGGCAAGCGTGGCGGAGAAATTGGCGAGCTGGCTAAGCAAGGTCGGATAGTCGATCCAGCCGGTGAGCGCGTCCGGCTCGCTGTCGATGTCCTTCAAACCGGGCGCGCCGCTGCTGGAATCGAATTCGAGCAGCACCACGGAGTTGTAGGCCGGCAGGTTCAGCGCGTGCATGAGCGCGAAGGTGGCGAGCTGCGTCGTCACCGCCTCGAACGGCTTGAAATCGGCATAGGTCGGGTTCTGCGACGGGTTGTCGTCGTACTGTATGCCGAGCGAGGTCACGACCCACGGCGCGCCCTTGCTGGTCGCATCGGGGAACACCACGGTCAGTTCCGGCAGGAACAGGATAGGCAGGTCCTTCGGCAGGTTGGGGCAAAGCCCGACATTTGCCGCTGCACCCGCAAGAAGCCGCTGCTTCAGCCGCGCGAAAGTTTCGATCTGGGCCTGTTGCGACGAACCGGCAAGCTGCCATTCGAAGCGGAACGAGGCGTTGAAGCTGAAGCTGATGGAAATCGAGAACAGGAAGAGGTTGATCTCCACCGTGACGCTGACGCTGACACTCGCCTCGATGTAGAGCAGGATCGAGCCGCCACCGCCGCCCGGCACACTGGGTGGTTCCAGCGCCAGGATGATGCCGATGCTGGCCTCGAGGCGGACGTTGACGCTGGCCTTGATGATGACGAAATCGAGCGAGCCGTAGAGCTCGCCGATGATGCCGAACTGGCCTTGCAGCGACAGCGCGTCCGGCTTTTTGGCGAGGTCTCCGCCACCGCTGGTGAGATAACCGGCCGCACCCTGGATGATGCCGAAGAAGGTGACGCTCACCCCCGCCTTCAGCGGTCCGGCGGTGAAATCCTTGCCGACACCCAGCCGCGCGGCAAAACCGAAGGCCAGGATGCTCTGGTAGGTGCCCTTGAACACGTCGGGGTCGGTGGCCGAGCTCAGGCTGGCTATGTAGAAGCCGCCCGATCCGGTCACCGGAATAGGTCCGGCCTGCGCCTGCACCTGGAAGCAGACGCTCCAGTTGTCGCCGTCGGGGAAACCGAGGTCGACCTTCCAGTCGCCATTCGTGTAGACGTCGACGCTCAGTGTCGGCAGGGTCAGCGAGGCCGCGCCAACCTGGAAGGTGCGCAGGCTGTCGGGCAGGCTGAAGACGGCGGCGAATTTGCCGATCGTGTCGGAGATCTTGGTGTAGACGACCTCGAATTCCGCACCCTTGCCGGCACCGCCGGTCAGCTTGAGCAGCAGTGCGTAGAACGGCGTCACGTCGTAGAAGACGAAGCCGACCTCGAGCACTTTCAGCAGCGTGAAGTCGGTGACGATGATCCACTTGCCTTCGGGATGGTATATATCGGCAAATTTCTTGTTCTTGAGGGCGTCCCAGAAGTCGCCCTGCATGAACTTCAGGAAAGCATCGAAATTGGCGGGCGGCTTGGTCGGGTCGGGCCCGACCCGCTGGCCGACACCGAGATAGACGAGCTCGAAGACATCGCTGACAGCGCCCACCTTGGCCGGCACCGGCGCCGCCAGCAGCTTCTGCGCATCGTCGCCACCCCCGCCGCCGCCATCCTTGCCCAAATTGTAAGCACCGATCCAGCCAATCTGGTCGGCGCCTTCGGTCGGCGCGAACAGGCCGATGCTGATCGTCCCGTCCGGCGGCAGGCGCTGGCCCAGTATCTCGATGAAGCAATTGTGCATGCCGAGCACCAGCATCTTGGGATCGGCATCGGTGGCGTATTCGAGATTGAACTGTTCGATCGAGATGGTCAGCACGCCCTCGATCTTGATTTCCAGCTTGCCGTCGACTTGTGGAAGCTGGATGCCGAAGGCCAGCCCACCGCCGTCCTCGGGGCTCAGCCAGCCGATGAGGACGCTGAATTTGAAGGCCGAAAGCGAACCGACCAGCCCGCCCATCGAGCCGAGATCGAGATCGAAGATCAGCGCATAGTTGAAATTG
Organism: Mesorhizobium sp. P2_D1; assembly: GCF_056404455.1. Taxonomy (NCBI): domain Bacteria; kingdom Pseudomonadati; phylum Pseudomonadota; class Alphaproteobacteria; order Hyphomicrobiales; family Phyllobacteriaceae; genus Mesorhizobium; species Mesorhizobium sp. P2_D1. Next base: position 15,276 of record NZ_JBFUDZ010000042.1, on the reverse strand, counting down.
TCCTGCAGCGTGACGCCGTTTTCCGCCAGGCCAGGCAGCGAACCGAGCGAATAATAGTTCAGGCTCTCGATCGTCTGATCGGCCGTGCCCGAATAGAGGAACGACTTGAGCTTGAACGGGATCAGGTCGAGCAGGCTGTCGGAGCCGCTGCGCTTCTCGGTGGCGCCGAGGTCGAGCCGCAGGTCACCCGGCGAAAAGCTGAGCGACGGCGTGCTTGTCGACGGCTGTCCCTGGGCCGGGATGGTCAGGTCGAAGCCGACGTCGATGCCGAGATTGGAAAAGGCCAGCTTCTCGAACGCAAACAGGTCGAGCACCTGGAATTCGTTGAACTCGATGTCGCCCCAGATGGCGAAATGGGCGCTGATGTGGGTGGTGTCGGCTTTTGGCGGCGTCGCCGCGGTCTCGTCATCGAACGAGAATTGCAGTTTCGTCAGCGTGATCTGCTTGAGATATTTGTTGTTGGACTTGCCGTTCTCGTCGGTGAAGTTGAAGACGAAATCGCCCTGGGCGACGAACGAATAGACGCCCTGTCCGGAACTCTTGTCGTCGCCGCTGGTGCCGTGCGCCTGGTAGGAACCCATGATGGCGATGACATTGGCGTTATCGCCGGCCTTGGCGGCCGGGCTCAGCGCGGCATCGAGATTGACGCCGGTCTTGAATAGATTGTTGATGGTGAGATTGACCTCGCAGGCGAAGCTGCGCAGCTCGGAATTGGTGAATAAAGCGCGCAGATATTCGACCTCGAAGCCATAGTCGATGTCGATACCAATATTGCTATCGGCGGCCGCTGCCGACTTGCTCGCCGCCTTTTCATAGTCAACCAGCGCGAAGGTCGCGCTCTGCGCCAGCGTCGGCACGGCCTGCGACGGGTCGGTGTTGTTGATGGCGATGCCGACATGGTGGACACGAAAGCCGGCTATGCCTGGATCCTTCATGCCCCCGAGCACTGCGCGCACCGCGGTCGGCAATTCATCGAGTTGCATGTTGCAGTTGACGGCGAGGATGCCGTTGAAGGTCGGGTCGGTGACCGTCTGGTAGAAATTCCAGTACAGCGAGGTGGTGTCGGGCTGCGTGCCGCCATTCGGGAACACCGCGGCCTTCGCCTCGGTGATCAGCTTTTGCAGATAGGCCTGGGTGGCGGCGGCGGTGAACGTCTTGTTGAAGATGTCGGCTTGCGACCACAGCCTTGTGTCGGCAACCAGAGCTTCGATCGTCTCGCCCGGATAGAATTTCATCATGAAGATCGGCGGCGTGCCGTCGGGCGCGGCGAGCTTGCCCGGCGACAGGTCGAACGTCCAGTCGCCGATCTCCAGTTTGTCGCCTGAAAAGTCGAACAGGGCCTGCCCGGAGCCAAGCGGGTCGGGGTTGGCGGGGTTTTCGCTGACCACCGTGAAGATCTGGTTCTGCTGCACGGCCTTGCAGATCGACGGACCCATGGCTTCGAATTCGAGGATGCCGGCCGCGCTCGTCGCCATCTGCAACCCGGTCCATGCCAATGGCGTGCCGGCAAGTTCGGCCAGCATGCCTTGCGGCGTCATCGCCAGCGTCGTCGGTCCGGCGGCGACAGCGTTTGCCGCCGCGCCTTGCTTCGGTGCCGGAATGAAGCCGCTGGCGCGCCTCGGGTTGAGCGCCCGCGATTCCATGTCGAGATAGGCGGCGGCATTGAGGTTCGGGTCGGTCGAGAAATCGAGCCCCGCATAGGGCACCAGCGGTATGGCGGGCGTGCTTGCGGCTTTCGCGCTCCATGAGGCGACCTTGAAAGCGTCGAGGACATAGACGGTGAGGCCGGAGGCGGGCTCAGCGCCGGCAAGCATTGTGGCCGTGTTGGTGCGCTGATTGTAGAGCGGAGCGCGCTCGGGTTGCGAGACATAGCTGCCGTCCTGGACGATGAGCTGTGCCCACGAAGTCGTCGCGGTGGCATCGAGAAACGCCGGGCTGGTCGGCGAATCCTGCGCTGGCGCAATGCGATAGGCCGGCTGCGCCGGTACGAATTCGAGCTTGTCTGGTGCCGAGCCGATGGTGACGGTCACGAATTCGGTGCCGGTGACGCCGCACAGCATCTGCACCGTTTCGGAGCTTGCGCCTGCGGCCAGGTTGGCGCCGGCATCGAGCGCCAGGCCGAACTGTCCCGCCGGCGTCAGGTAGTAATAGCGCTGCTCGCTCGGCGATTGTTGCGGACGGCCGGCGAAGACGAGACGGCTCACCGTGCTGATATCGCCGGTGTTGATGGTGCTGAGGGCAAAGGGCTTGCCGTTGGTGGTGACGAAAGTCGAGCCGAGCAGCGGGTCGGTGAACTGGAAGAAGCTGCGCGTCGCGTCGAGTGGGCCGAGCACGTCCAGCGTGACGTTGAAGCCGAACGGCGTGGCCGAGCCACCGACGCCGCGGAAAACCGGATAGTTCAAGGCACCGACCAGCCCGCCGCCGGTTGGCGGGTCGAAATACATCATGCCGGCCTCGAACTGGACGAGGTCGGTGGTCGCCAGTTCAAACGCGGCGCTTGCCGTACCAGCGAGCGGTCCGCTGAGCGCCAAGCTCGCGAATGGCGCGGCCGACTGGAATGTCACCGTGGCGCCGGCTGGCGGCGTCGCCGTCAACAGCAGCGCCGCCGGCGGCTGGCTGTTGGCGATCTGCAGGCTGTTGGAGGCGTCGTCAAACAGCACCGTCGTGGACAGCGTGAACAGGTCGGGCTGAACCTGGAACGTCACGCTCTGCCGGAATGCCAGCGAGAAGGACTCCCCCACCGTCGGCGACGAGGTGCCTTGCCCGGTGACCGAGACCAGGATCGGCGCGATGCTGAGCGGCTCGGGAAACCAGCCGATCTGGGTTCCGGGACTGTCGGCGAAGGCTTTGCGGATGCCTATCTCGAAAGCGTTCCAGTCGCGTGTCGCCGAAGGGACGAAGAACGCGATGTAACCAAGCTGACCGGGGTCGACCCAGCTCTGGGCGGTCAGATCGAATGTCGGGTCGGCGCGTGACTTATCCTGGAACAGAAAGGCGACACGTGCGCCGGCTAATGGGTCCGCCAGATAAAGACCGCTCGCATCGCGTTTGAAAGCGATCATCCCCACCTCCATGTACTCTACGGCGCTATCCGGCCATCTCCTGCCGCCGCTTTGAGCTGGGCGGAAGGACTTGGTGAAGCGCTTATATTACCAAGACATAAAGTATAATTGTAAGACGAAGAAAGTGATTTGTAAAAGACTATATTTGGGTGGATTTCAAAATGAAATAAATTTTATCTATATGGTGACCCGGCTAACTCATCGGCCTGAATGGGTTCTGTTTTGGTATCGAGCATCGAAGTAATACGCACCTCAACAGAATCAATCACTTAGTATGACGGGTGGAATCATCTTATGTCGATGGCGGTCGCGTGCGTAGCCGCCAAAGCTATGCCGGGACCGGCGCGACGCGCTTCAGGGGGCGGCTAGTAATTTGTCCTAGTCCGAAAAACTCCCTGGGGAACATCGCCGCAATCAGGGCGGCAAAATCTTTCCGCCCTCTATGTCAAAGTTTATAGACGGCAAATTTTAGCCTGCTCTAATAGAGCTCCATGCTGTCCTGGGGGTGGCGGGCAGGCAAGCATGGGGCCGTCGTTCGCGGAAAAACGACGGCCTTTTCCTTTCGACGGCTACCTGGCTTCAGGGTTTTGTCGGCGCGCAAAATGTTCATAGGTGATTTGCCAGGGGTCGCTCTCGGAATCTCTTTCCTCGCCGATCCAATGGAAGCTGTCGGCGGTGATCTCGGTGAAACGCCATCGGGTTTTCAAGCCGCGCGAGTCATTGCCGAGCTGGACGATGTCCTTACCCTCGGCCCGCCCGACCTGGCGCGAGTGATCCTGGTTGAGCGGGTCGTTCCATATGATGTGCCAGCCATCGATCCCAGGATCGAAGATGCGCAATGTCGTGCCATACATCGTTGACGGCGCAGGCCGCTTGGGCCTGATCCAGACGTCCTGGAGCGCGCGGCCTCCAAGCACCCAGCCAAAATGRCATTCTCCATTCCATTTCTGCATTGTGCCGTCGTCGAGGTGGTGCACCGTATCCATTTCCCAACTTCCAACCAGCCATCCATACAAGGCCATGTCCTTCGCCCGGTCGGCTGGGGGACCTTCGGATCCGAGAGCGGTGAGAAACGGAGAAATCGTCATCGTCCTACGCCTTTCCAGCTAAACGAACCAAACTGCCAGAGCAGCCCTGCCGGCCATTGTCGCGCCCGCCTGCCGCAAGAACGCCGACTTGTGGAATTTTGCGATGGAAGCCCATGTCGGCGCCGGAACATTGCCGCCACAACTTGCGGCGTTGCGGTGTCCAGGGCTTGGGGAAAATTGCTGTAGTGCCGCTATGAATGAGATCGTTTGCGAACGCGATGGCGAGCTGACCGCATGCGCATCCTTCGCGATATCCGCGCAGGATAGGCCATTTGGCTTAGTTGCGAGATTGCTAATATGCCTATAGCTTGATCGTTGCTGGTCCCTCGAAGCCCCAGCACTGGCCGGCACGGCCCAGCGCCACCCCGAAGGCTGCAACCGTGCCGGCCTACCATGTGGCTGCCGTTCTCCACTTCGATCAATTCTAGCGTGTTGGCGCGTGCCAGTGACGACAGGTGCTAAGCAATCTTGCGTTTCGGCGAGGCGCTCTCTTTAGGCGGCTCCAACCCTTCCTGTTTGAGGCTCTTTTTCAGCACCTCGGCCAGGTTGATGACGTTCTCTTTCGGCTTCGGCGCGGGCTTCGGCGGCTGCTTGCCCCTGCGTTTGGCATCGATCATGGCGATCAGCGCATCTTCGTAGGTGTCCTCGAACTTCGAAGGATCGAAAGTCGTCACCTTCTTGTCGATGAGCATGCCGGCGATTTCGAGCAGTCCGGGATCATATTTCTGCTTCTTCAAGCCATCGAACACGCTGTCCTGCGAGACCATTTCATTGTGGTTGCGCAGTTCGGTCATCACCATGCCCTTGCCATAGGGCTGGATCAGAACCTCGCGGCCGCGCTGATACAGCACGACGCAGGATCGTGCAGCGACGCCCTTGTTCTTCATGGCATCGCGGATCACGCCATAGGCCTCCACAGCGGCGCCATCGGCCGGAATCAGATAGTAGGGTTTCTCCAGATAGCGCGTATCGATCTCGTCAATCGACACGAACTCGCCGACCTCGAGCGTATGCTTCGACGTCAGCTTGAGCGCCTTAATGTCGTCGGGCTCGATCTGGAGGAACTCATCCTTTTCGACCTCGAAGCCCTTCACCTGGTCTGCCGCGTCGACCGGCTTTCCAGTCTCCTCGTCGGCGTAGACGCTTTTGACCGGAAGACCGTCCTTGCGGTTCAATATTCTGAAATGAACCTTCGACGCCTCGCTGGTGGCGCCGACGATCTTCACGCCGCAGGACACCGAACCAACCTTCAAAAAACCCTTCCAGGCAGCACGCGGGGCGACCATTTTGCTCATCCTGTTTCCAGTCAGGGCAAACGGGTTTCCGTGCAAATCGTTCCTACGGTTTGCCGCCATCCGTTTCCGCTACGCTCGGGATCGGCAAATCCGACGAACCCGCGGAGTGCGATCCGTTGGCAAGGGCGACGGCAGGCTTCCCTGACAGGTGCGCAACACCTATCTCTAATCAACGAGCAAAGCGGGCGGCAGAAATTGGCGCAACGATCTGGAAGTGCTGATCTCCCACTGCATGGCGGTCGCGTGCCCAAATGGCTCGGTGATCGCATGACGCGCCTTGGCGCGGTGATGTGCGAGGCGATCATCCATCACTGTGGTCGCACTGAATTGCTGCGCCGCCTGGCTCACCCCTTTTGGTTCCAGTCTTTCGGCGCGGTGATGGGGATGGACTGGCATTCTTCCGGCATCACGACAAGTGTTGTCGGCGCCCTGAAACGCGGCCTGTCTCCACTCTCCGGCGAACTCGGTATCCATGTCTGTGGCGGACGTGGCGCCCATTCGCGCAAGACTCCGCACGAACTGACATTGATCGGCGAGCGCGTCGGTTTCGACGGGGCGGGCCTGGCCAAGGCCAGTCGGCTGGTCGCCAAGGTCGATAGCGCCGCCGTTCAGGACGGCTTCGACCTCTACCTTCATGGCTTCATCGTTACCGACGATGGCGACTGGGTCGTGGTGCAACAAGGCATGAACGGCGACAGCAAGGTGGCGCGTCGCTACCACTGGCTGTCCGAGGGGCTGACGAGCTTCGTCGAGCAGCCGCATGCCGCGATCGAAGGCGCCAATCAGGGCGAGATCGTCAATCTGACCGACCGGCGCGCCGATGCTTCGCGTCACGGCCAACTGGAGCTGCTGCGGGATCTGGGTCCCGATCGCATCGTGAAAGAGTTTGCCCTGCTGGAGCACGGCTCGCCACCCGCTCCCGCGCAGCCCCTGCTGCCGCATCTGATCATGCCGGCCCATCATGACGTCCGCGAAAGCGACGTCGTCATGCGCCGCCTGCACGGCAATATCGCTGCCGCCGTCGAGCGCGGGCCTGCCGATTTCCCGGAGCTGCTCTTGGTGCCAGGCGTCGGTGCCCGCACCGTGCGTGCGCTGGCGATGGTGGCCGAGGTCGTGCATGGAGCGCCATGCCGGTTCTCGGACCCCGGCCGGTTCTCGCTGGCGCATGGCGGTAAGGACAGGCACCCGTTCCCCGTGCCGCTGAAAGTCTATGACGAGACGATCGGCGTGCTGAAATCGGCCATTCACAAGGCCAAGCTCGGCCGCACCGAGGAGATCGATGCATTGAGACGGCTGGACGACCAGTCACGCCAGGTCGAGCGCTATGTCACCGGTCCCAGCCTGAAGGAAATCGTGGCAGGCGAGTTCGACCAGTCGCACATGCTGGGCGGACGCAGTGTTTTTGGATGGGAGCCACCGCCGCAAGCGCAGCCGGCTCGATCCGGCACTGAGGAATGACGTCAGCCGAAGGCCCTATCCCTCGGCCCTGAAATTCTTTGCGAAGGCTCCAACAAATGCCGGAGCCTTCGCGTTTTACGAGATTTCAATAGAAGCGGATCCAGTAGGATTGGCGGAAACATCTCCGGCGCGCCAGCGGCCTCGACGCCAGTAGCGACGGCAAACCACGCGCCATCCACGCCGCGGCCTCCATACACGCTGCCGCCTCCATCGATAGTACTGCACGGGTTCGACGTCATTCTGGCTATCAGGACCCGGCTCCACAAGGTCGTCTACCGGCTTGTCCAGCTCATCGAGAATGCCGTTCCCCCGTGCTCGGGGTGCCAGCCACCGCCCTAACCGGGCGAGCTACCGCGACCACGGCCGCAGCGCTCGCGAGGCGCCTAGATGCCGAGCTAAATCTGTTTAAAAACCCGAAGTCGGTGTTGGTCGAGGTTCGCGGTGGCAAGAAACTTGCCAGTTTGGCGATGAAGACTTCAGCGCCGCGCCCGCCAAAAGCGGTCGCGCCGGGGGTCGTCAGATGTCGGCGACTCCCGGTAAAGGCCAAAACCGATCTACATGGCTCTACTTCACGCCGATGCCGGCAGTCAGGCCGCCATCGATTTTGTAGTCCGCTCCGGTGCAGAACCCGGCTTTGGCCGAACACAGAAAGGCGATGAGTTCCGCCACTTCCTCCGGCTCGCCGATGCGCCCGATGGGATGCGCTTCGCCGAAGCGCTTGTAGGCGGCCTCGACATCGGCATCGGTGCCGTTTTCGCCGCGTGCCGCTTTTTCCAAGATCGGGGTGCGGATCGAGCCGGGGCTCACGGAGTTGACGCGGATGCCCTGGCGTGCGTAGTCGAGCGCCAGCGAGCGCGTCAGCGTATGGATCGCTCCCTTGGTCGTCGCATAGGCGGCGACATTCTGCTGGCAAGCGTGACCCTGCACCGAGGCCACGTTGATGATGGCGCCGCCGCCCCGCCGGATCATTTCCGGAATGCCGAAATGCGCGGTCAGGTAGATCGAGCCGACATTGACCGACATTGCCTTGTTCCAGGTCTCGAAATCGGTGCTGGTAGCTGTTCCGTATGGATGGACCGCCGCCGAATTGACGATGATGTCGAGGCCGCCGAACCGCTCGACGCCGGCCGCGACCGCATCGCGAACCTGATCCGGCACAGAGACGTCGGTGTCTATGACCAGCACGCCTGGCCCGGAGCTTTCCAGTTGCGCTTGCATCGCCGCGTTGGCCGCGCGGTCGATGCCACAGGCGATGATCGCGGCACCACCTGCCGCCAGGCGTATAGCGCTTGCGAGGCCAATCCCGGTCGTACCCGTCACCAGAGCGACCTTGCCGTCGAAATCCTTCATTGCGGGTACTCCGTTATTTGCTGTCCAAGGTGGCTCTTAATGCATGTCGCCCAAAAGTGGCCCCGGTTTTGGGGCAACGACATCCATAAAAACAGGGACCTAAAGCGCGTCGCCTGAATCCGCTCAAACGCGACGCGCTTTGGTTTGACACTCATTGCGGTCCAACAATAGGTTGCCGTCCTCGCAGAAGGAAAGCCGTAATGGAACAATGCTGGCGCTGGTATGGACCGAACGACCCGGTGACGCTCGATCATGTCAGGCAGGCGGGCGCGACGGGCATCGTTTCGGCCCTGCACGACATCTATGACGGGCGCGCCTGGCCGCTCGAGAACATTCTGGAGCGCAAGCAGATCATCGAGGCGGCAGGGCTGACCTGGTCGGTCGTCGAGAGCATTCCCGTCCACAATTCCTTCAAGATCGGTGCGCCGGAGCGCGAGCGCTACGCAGGCTACTATCGCGACACGATCCGCGCCCTTGCCAAGGCCGGCATCACAACGGTCTGTTACAATTTCATGCCCGTGGTCGATTGGACCCGCACCGATCTGGCCTATCGGCTTCCGACGACGGGCTACGCCCTGCGTTTCGATGCGATCGATTTCGCGGCCTACGACCTGTTCGTGCTGAAACGCAGGAATGCCGAGGCCAGCTACGGCGCCGCCCGCATTGCCGAGGCGGAAACGCGACTAAGGGAATTGAGCGACGAGCAGATCGACAGGATCGAGCGCAATTTGATCGCCGGCCTGCCGGCAACAGAGCGCAGCTACGACCGTGACAGTTTTCGCGAGGCCCTGGCGGACTACGATGCGATCGGTCCGAAGGAATTGCGCGACAACCTTGCCTGGTTCCTGCGCGAGATCATTCCGGTGGCCGAGCAGGAGGGGGTGCGCATGTGCATCCATCCTGACGATCCGCCCTTCTCGCTCTATGGCCTGCCGCGCATCGTTTCGACCGCCGCGGATGCGCGTTTTATTCTCAACGCCGTCGACAGCCCCGCCAATGGCCTGACATTCTGCACCGGCTCCTATGGGACGCGCGCCGACAACGACATCGTCGCCATGGTCAAGGAATTCGCCGACCGCATCCATTTCGCCCATCTGCGCAACATCACCATCGAGGAGGATGGCTCGTTCTATGAGGCCGAGCATCTAGAGGGTGGCACCGACATGGCGCATGTCATCCTCGCACTGATGCAGGAAGAGGCGCGCCGCAGCAGGGAAGGCCGCGCCGACTGGCGCATCCCGATGCGCCCCGATCACGGCCACCTGCTTGCCGACGATATCGGCAAGACCAGGATCAATCCCGGCTACTCGCTGATCGGCCGGCTGAAAGGCCTCGCCGAACTGCGCGGCATCATGCGCGCCGTGGAGACGTTCGGGCTGGCTTGAAGTCATCAGGCAGGCGGCGTGAGGAGGATCCAGGCGCAACGGCCAACCTGCCGGGCCTTCAGTTCATGCGGAAGTCCGCATAAACGTCTCCGATCTATGTCTCGTCGCAACATGCATGAAACATCCGTTGGGATATTATTTTGCCCTCGGGAAACATTATGCAGCGCTGACTTTCTTCCGTTGGCGTCGAGATTGGGGTGCCCATTGCTTTGATCGGCTGCCCCTGCGTGGCACCTTGGATGCACGTCCACGCCTCGAGTGCTTGCCGATGGTCGCTTCTACTTCTCCTCGGCAAGGGCGGAGAAAAGAAGGAACCTGCCCATGCCCAGAATTGTGCCGGTACTCGATCTGAGCCGTCTCGAACAAGGAGCGTCCGAGCACCGCACCTTTCTCCTGGATCTGCGCACGGCGGCCCGCGACGTCGGCTTCTTCTATCTCAGCGGCCACGGAATTTCGGCGTCAGAGACTGATGAAGTGCTCGATGCCTCGCGCCGGTTCTTCGCCTTGCCGGAGACCGACAAGCTGGCGATCGAAATGGTCAAGTCCTCGCAGTTTCGCGGCTACACGCACGCCGGCGGTGAACTGACCAAGGGCGCTGCCGACTGGCGTGAACAACTCGACATCGGCGTCGAGCGCCAGCCCATCCCGCAAGGGCCGGGAATTGCGCCTTGGACACGGCTGCAAGGACCGAACCAATGGCCCTCGGCATTGCCCGATCTCAAGCCGGCGCTGCTGGCATGGCAGGCCAGGGCTACGGCGGTGGCGATCCGGCTGCTGAAAGCCTTCGCGCTGTCGCTCGATCAGCCCGAGGACGCCTTCGACGCGATCTACAGGGACTCGCCCAATCATCGCATGAAGATCGTGCGCTACCCTGGACGCAGCGCGACGGATGGCGACCAGGGTGTCGGCGCGCACAAGGATGGCGGCTTCCTGACGCTGTTGCTGCAGGACGACAACAAGGGGCTGCAGGTTGAATATGACGGCAGCTGGGTGAATGTGGACCCGCTCCCCGGAACGCTTGTCGTCAACATTGGCGAACTGCTCGAATTGGCGTCGAATGGGTATCTGCGCGCCACCGTTCACCGCGTTGTGACCCCGCCTGCCGGCGTCGAGCGGATTTCCGTTCCCTTCTTCTTCAGCGCGCGGCTGGATGCGACGATACCGCTGCTGAATTTGCCCGAGGAACTGGCGGCCGAAGCACGCGGACCGGCAAGCGACCCGGACAACCCGTTGTTCCGCGATGTCGGCACTAATGTCCTGAAAAGCCGTCTGCGTTCGCACCCCGACGTGGCGCGCCGCCACTATGCCGATCTTCTCCAGACGGGAGCGGAGCGCCCGTGAAGCCCAAAGCATGTCGCCCAAAAGTGGCCCCGGTTTTAGGCGGACGACATGCATAACAAAGCCTCGATGCCGAACAGATTTTCGCCGTTTTGCGTGTTCTTTGGAACGTTATTCGTCGCCAAGTCGCGGAAATAAGCTCAGAAAGGCAAAATCGTTCGGCGGTCTCCTCCCATTCCGCTGAGCGGTGTTCCCCTCTGAAGGTTTGAACCTTCTTTTGGCCGGGCCGCATTCGAGCCCGGCCATTTTTTGTGCTGCGGTCCCGGATCGTAAAACGGAATTGCTGCAAAAGCCGGGCTCCGCGCAACGGAATACCTTCCCGGGTTGGGCGGACCGGCCGATCCTAAAGATCAGGATTCGAGCGATGGCGCTCGACCATATTGATCGGTCGGAACGATTTTCATGACACAGAAACAATTGCGGCTTGGCGCTTTCATGCGCCCCGTCAGCCTGCACACCGGCGCCTGGCGCTATCCGGGCGCCTATCCCGACGCCAATTTCAATTTCGCGCATCTGAAGCGCTTCGCCCAGACCCTGGAGGCGGCGAAGTTCGACGCCTTCTTCATGGCCGACCATCTGGCCGTTCTCAACATGCCGATCGAGGCGCTGCGGCGCAGCCACACGGTTACGTCGTTCGAGCCGTTCACGCTGCTGTCGGCGCTGGCGGCCGTCACCGATCATATCGGGCTGGTCGCAACCGCATCGACGACGTTCGACGCGCCCTACCACATCGCCCGCCGCTTCGCTTCGCTGGACCATATCAGCGGCGGCCGCGCCGGCTGGAACATCGTCACCACATCCAATCCCGATGCAGCGCTCAACTTCGGTCTCGACGAACATGTCGAGCATGACGAGCGCTACCGGCGGGCGCGGGAATTCTATGATGTCGTGACCGGCCTGTGGGACAGCTTCGCTGACGATGCCTTCATCCGCGACGCTGAAAGCGGTCTCTATTTCGATCCTTCCAGATTGCATGTGCTCGATCACACGGGCGAGCATCTCTCGGTGCGCGGGCCGCTCAACATCGCCCGGCCAATCCAGGGCTGGCCGGTTATTGTCCAGGCCGGCGCGTCGGAGGCTGGGCGGCAACTGGCGGCAGAGACGGCGGAAGTCATTTTCGCCGCGCATGCCGACCTCGCCGCCGGCCAACGTTTCTTCGCCGACGTCAAAAGTCGTGCGGAGAAACTCGGCCGCTCGCGCGACGACATCAAGATCCTGCCCGGCGCCTTTGTCGTCGTCGGTGACAGTGTCGAGGATGCGCAGTCCAAGCGGGCGAAGCTCGACAGCCTCGTCTACTATGAGAGCGGCATTGCCTCGCTGTCGATCGCGATCGGGCATGACGCATCCGGTTTTGATCCGGACGCGGCCTTGCCCAAAATCCCCGAAACCAATGCCAGCAAGAGCGGCCGCGAGCGTGTCATCGAACTGGCGCGCAACGAGAACCTGACCGTCAGGCAGCTTGCCCAGAGGCTGGGTGGTTATTCCGGCCTTGCTTTCGTCGGTACGCCTCAAACAATCGCCGACGAAATGGAGGAATGGCTGGTCACCGAGGGCTCCGACGGGTTCAACATCATGTTCCCCTATCTGCCCGCCGGGCTCGATGACTTTGTCGAGAAGGTCGTGCCCGAACTGCAGCGACGGGGGATCTTCAGGCGGCAGTACGAGGGGACGACATTGCGCGAGAATCTTGGCCTGAAGCGGCCGCCCAACCGGTTTTTCGAGTAGAGTGTTCTTGACAGCGAGGTCGTCCCCAAATGCCAGCCCAGACAAACACCCGCATCGTGCTTGCAGCGCGACCGCAAGGCCGGCCGAAGCCAGGCGATTTTCGTATCGAGACGGTTGAAATTGTCGAGCCGGCGGAGAACGAACTCCTCCTGGAGATACTCTACCTGTCGCTTGATCCCTATATGCGCGGGCGGATGAACGACGCCAAATCCTATGCCAAGCCGGTCGAGATCGACGGCGTGATGGAAGGCGGCACCGTTGCGCGTGTCGTCAGATCCCGCCATGCCGGCTTCGCTGAAGGCGATGTCGTCCTGTCGCACTCGGGATGGCAGAGCTTTGCACTGTCCGACGGCGTCGGGCTGCGCAAGCTCGAACCCGCGGCGGCGCCCGTCACCACGGCACTCGGCGTTCTCGGCATGCCGGGTTTCACCGCCTATGCCGGCCTGCTCACGATTGGACAGCCAAAGCCTGGCGAGACGGTCGTCGTGGCGGCGGCCAGCGGCGCGGTCGGGTCAGCCGTTGGACAGATCGCCCGCATCAAGGGCGCGCGTGCCGTTGGCATTGCCGGCGGCGCTGACAAATGCGCTTTCGTGCGGCAGGAGCTCGGCTTCGATGCGGTCGTCGATCACCGTGCCGATGATTTTGCCGCGCAGCTGAAGGCGGCCTGCCCTGATGGCATCGACATCTATTTCGAGAATGTCGGCGGCCCTGTCTGGGATGCGGTGTTCCCCCTGTTGAACGATTTTGCCCGCGTGCCGGTCTGCGGGTTGGTCGCGCAATACAATGTCATCGCGGAGTCCGGCATCGATCGGCTGCCGACGCTGATGCAGCAGATACTCCACCGAAGCCTGACGATCAGGGGGTTCATTCAGCGTGAATTCGTCGACCAGCGCCCGGCTTTCTACCGCGACATGGCCGACTGGATAGCATCCGGCCGCGTTCGCTACCGGGAAGATATCGTGGATGGCATAGAGAACGCTCCGCGAGCCTTCCTTGGCCTTCTCGAGGGTAAGAATTTCGGCAAGCTCATCGTGCGGGTCGCCGAAAGTCCCTGAGGGCTTTGCCCAAGAGGATTTCCGGGATTTCGAATCCAGAAATGGTCGCTCAATCCTTGGCCCGCATGGATACTCTAACTGTTGACGCTCCCATCGGGCTCGACGTTCTTGAAAGAACCGTCCAATAGTCGAGTGCTTTCAACTGCTCGACACCATCCAGCACCATGCTGCCTGCGACATAGACGATGACCGCAAGGCCGAGCCAGCCGATCCAGCGATGCCTGGCCAGCAGCGCCGCCACCAGCGTCGAGGCGACCGCCATCAGAACCACCGACAGGATGAGGCCGAAGACCAGCGCATCCATGTCGTCGCTGGCAGCACCGGCCACGGCGAGCACATTGTCCAACGACATCGAAACGTCGGCAACGACGATCTGCACGATCGCTGTGCGCAGCGCCTTGGCCGGTCGTGTCGCCGCAAGGAAAGCCACGGTCGGATCGGCGTCTGCACCGTCCCCGTCATCGGCATCGCCGGCGGATCGAAATTCCCCGAACATGTTCCAGCAGACCCAGAACAACAGCAGACCGCCGACCAGCATGATACCCGGGATCGCCAGCAACTGCACGGCCACCACGGCAAAGACGATGCGGATGACAGCCGCTGCGGCGATGCCGGCGATGATCGCCTTCTGCCGCAGCGCCTTTGCCAGGCCCGCGGCCGCCATGCCGATCACCACGACATTGTCGCCCGACAGAACGAGGTTGATGGTGATGACTTCCAGATAGGCTGTGATCGTCGCCTGATCGATCCCAAGGGACATCCGGTAAGCTTCCCCGTCGTTCGCAGTTTTCCGTGCCCTAGGCAAGACTCAGCAAGACGAGTGGATCCTACCATGCATATGGGGCTTCGCTTCCGGCAAGATAGGGGTGGCCCGTTGCCACCGCATCTCGTCCTGCGGCAGCGTCAATGGCGGCATGAACTCCAGCACATTATCGGCTTGGAGGCAGCGGCGGCATTCGCTGCGCCGTTCTCAATGCGCATGATCCGGTCGTGTCTCGGTTTGAAGGCTCGCTGGTCGCGATCCGGGCCGAACTCCTGTATGCTTACCGCAAAGCATGGGGAGATCTCATTCCATATGCCGTCCAGACTGCCCGGATGCGCCGAGGCCGGGACTACGCGGATGGTATAGAGAGCGCTTGCCAAGAAATAACGGAGGTGTGGGCAATGGCTGAAGATATGCCCGTTCAACCAATTCGCCGCGAACTCCTGCTTGGAAGCTGGCGAATGACGTCTTGGATGACGAGAGACGTTTCGACCGGGGAGCGGCAGCCAGCTCTGGGTCAGGAACCTGATGGCATCGTCATCTATACGCCTGAGCGCGTCATTTTCTTTATCCTCAGGAACAATCGCAATCGGCCGCAGCGTTTGCCGCCATCCGACGAAGAGAARATTGCGTTGTTCGACTCGATGTTCGCCTATTCGGGCAGCTATACGGTTGAGTCAGATCGCGTTGTCCATCATGTCGACATGAGCTGGAATGAAGCATGGAGTGGCACGGAACAGGTGCGGTTCTGCAAAGT
>NZ_JBFUDZ010000041.1:0-48453 GCF_056404455.1 Mesorhizobium sp. P2_D1 | reverse complement strand
GCGGCATCTTGCCTCGCCTTCTGGCTGGCCTTGCCTTTGGCGTAGGCCGTCCAGAGACCGGCGAGCGCGGCACCCATTGCAAGCAGATACGGCCAGAACTGACCAAGCAGGGCGAGCGCTCCCATCTCATTTCTCCTCGACCGGCGGCGGCGCGACCATGCCGAGCGGACCGTCACGCACCGCGTTGATGATGATCTTGGCAAGCGCAATGGCGCCGCTGATCTGAAGCGCGGTGCGATCGGTGACGCCGAACATCGTCCAGTCGAAGCCGACCAGGGCGCCACCGCAGATGATCGCGATCAGCGTGTTGAGCAGATTGTGCAGCGCGTTGGTGTTGAGGAATTTCATCAAAAGAGGCTCCCGAAAAGATCGGTGACGTGCTGCCGGAAGGCCGCGAGCGCTGCGGCGATGAGGACAAGGATGCCGGCGGCGGCAGCAGTCTTGACGGCCGGCGGCACGGGCTGGGCCGCCGGCGCCCCGCCAAAGGCCTTTTCGGCGCCGGGCGACGGCGCGGCCGGCACAGGCGCCGGCGCGGTCACAGGTGTCGCCGACATCAGCAAGGCCTGAGCCCGCACCGACGTGACGCGATCGGACCAGCCGCGCCCGAATGTCGCCCATGTCGGCAGCCGTTTGAGAAACGCCAGCCGCGCATCGCAAAGCGCGTCGATGGTGACGCCGGCCGGCCTTGCCCTGGCCGCGGCAAGGGTGGCCGGCCCGATCCGGCCATCCTGGGCGACGCCCAGGGCCGCCTGCAGGGTCTTCGCCGCCCTGCCCGGGCCGCTGTTCACGGCGAAATCGAACACGGCGCAGTCGACCCCGCCGGGCAATTCGGCGCCGAGCACCGCATCCCAGTAGTAGCGGCGAAAGACGGCGGCAACCTGCTGGTCGCTGATCTTGCGCAGGTCGGCCTTGGTGGCATTCGCCTTCACATAACGGCGGAAGTTGGCGAGCGTCACGCCCTTCATGGTGGCGCCGCCGGGGTCGACTGGATTGTCCGACCACCCGCCTTCCGATTTCAAGACGAGCGCAAGCGCCCGCGCAAAGTTGCGGTCCATGGCAGTTCCTTTCCGCCCTCTCCGGGCAGGTTGCTGAGTTTTGGAATTTGGCTATAGTTGGCGCAGGACGAGGGAAATAACTTGCTGAACAACAATGCGCGAATATTCGCGCTCGATGGGCTGCGCGGCATCGCCGCGCTGTCAGTCTTCCTTCAGCATTTCGCGACCGACACACCCTGGCATCCCCTCACCTTTGCCTGGTGCGGGCTCATCGGCGTTGAACTGTTTTTCGTGCTGTCCGGGTTTCTGATGGGCAGGAAGTATTCGACTGCCCCAATTTCAGGCTCGGCGGTGATCGACTTCTGGGTCAAGCGCGCGGCGCGCGTCCTTCCACTGTTCTTGATCTGCGTGACGGCAGCCTATGCCTGGCTTTTGCTGACAGGTCGCGACCAGCCTTTTTACGGGTTGAAATGGGATGGATGGTGGCACCATTACGTTTTCTGGGCCGGCCAATCCGTGTTCTGGACGATCCCGAGAGAGATCCAGTTCTATCTGGTTTTTCCGCTGATCTGGTGGATTTGCCAGCGTCTGGGCAATGCTGCCAACTTCCTGCTGCTCGCGGCGGCGGCCATTCTCCTGGGAGCCGCTATCGGCACGCCCGTTCTCATGCAGGCCGCCCCTCTGTTTCTCGCCGGCGTCGTTGCCGGGCGTATCGAGCTTGAGCCGGACAAGTCGTACGATGTCCCATTGGTTGCGCTGCTGGTCCTCTACGTCTTGTCCTGGCCTGGCATGATCGATGTCCTGGAATTGCCAAGATCCCTTTTCGGCGGCACGCTGTACCTTGTCTATCTGCCTTCTCTCGTCCTGGTTTCGACAGCCTCCCCGCTTGCCCAGCGCCTGTTGGGACGGGGCGTGCTGAAGTGGTATGGCGACATCTCCTATTCCCTCTATCTGCTCCATCTGCCCATCCATGTCGCGCTCAAGATGTGGACGCCAATTTCGCTTTTGCCCAAACCCATCTGGTTCGGGCTGACATTGATCGTTGTGACGATCGCCAGCTACTGTTCATTTCGCTACGTCGAGACGCCGTTGCGCAGACGCATATCGCGCCTGGCGCCCAAGCCACCGGCGCCTCAGCAACCGGTTGCCAATGGCGGTGTTAGATCGGGCCAGCCAGCACCGGAGGAAGCCTCGGGGGCGCCGGCGCTCACATAGCGGCGAACGTTGGCGAACATCACACTGGATGGAACAGCTCGGGTTGGGGAAATACCACTCTGAACCCGAAACGCTCGGCGAGTGGTCCAGTCACTCGGCCGGCTGGATTGTCGAAACCCTGGCGCGCATTCAGATCAAGGCATTGCAGACCCTGTCCAGAAGCCACCGCTCGACACGGCAAACCGGCCCCTGTCCATGGACTAGCTGCCGGCCCTTTCTCCAACGGTGTAGATGATGAAGCCCGAAATAACGAAGAAGATGTCGACGCCGCCAGGCCCGAAATTGTAGATGTAAGGCGTTGTCCAGTGCCCCCCGCATCGGCATGAAGGGGTGAAGCACACGACTGACCAGGACCATCAATGACGCGACGGCGCGCCGGCCCTGGACGTTCCGATAGTGCATAGCCCCGAAGTCTCCAAAGCCATCTTCTATCGGCGGTTGCCGGGCAATTCCAGCATGGCACCACCGCCCGATGCGATGACAAGGATTGGGGATTATCGGCACCCGGAAGGCGCAATGGATTGCCTGGAATATGGCCTTCGCGYAGAGACAATTTCTATGAATCAAATGGTAGAAGCCAAGTCGACCACGGATATTGGCAGCAGGTCGGATCATCGTTCAGATATCGACGTCTTGCGGGCGATTGCGGTTGCTGCGGTCGTGCTGTTTCATCTCGGCTGGACGACGGTTAGCGGCGGGTTTGTTGGCGTTGATATTTTCTTCGTAATCAGCGGATATCTGATRTCACGCATCATCTGGACTGAGAGCGCGCAAGGTCGGTTCTCACTCAAGAATTTCTACGCTCGGCGCGCTCGCCGGCTGTTGCCAGCCCTGTTTGCAACCATCATCGTCACCTTCGTCGTCGCCGCTTTTCTGTTCATACCGGAGCAATTCCAGGACCTGTCGAGGTCAGCGATATTCTCTCTGCTTGGACTGGCCAACGTCGATTTCTGGATGCAGTCAGGCTACTTCGATTCCGGCGCAATTCTGAAGCCGCTGCTTCACATTTGGACGCTCGCCGTTGAATTGCAGTTCTACGCGTTCTGGCCCTTCCTCATCGCCATGGCCGTTCGAAAAAGCTATTGGGTGGCCTTCTCTTTGATCGCTGCAGCCTTCGCTGCATCACTTGCGGGTTGCCTGTGGATGATGGGGTACGATCCGACGGCGGCCTTTTTCCTCGTCCCATTCCGGGTCTGGGAGTTCGCTGCAGGCGGGCTGGTGTTTCTTACCGAGAGACGGTTGTCGAAAGTGTATGCGGACCTGCTCTATGTCGTGGGGCTGGCCGCGATCCTGTTTGCCATCTTCGGCTATTCAGGACGGACGGCTTATCCTGGCGTTGCCGCTCTCGCGCCCGTCCTGGGCGCGGTATTGATGCTGCTCGGCGGTCAAGGCCGGCTGGCAAGACAGGCTCAGTTCAGACCGGTTATCTACCTCGGCAAGATCAGCTATTCGGTCTATCTGGTTCACTGGCCGCTGGTTGTCTTCATGGTGTATAGATTTGGCGCCTTGGAAGGGTGGCAGATCCTCGCCTCGCTTGTTGCAACCTTGGCCCTTGGCGCAGCCAGTTACCATTTCATCGAAGTGCGCTATCGCAAGCCGCGCCCGTTGAAGTTGGGGAAGACGTTGATTTTCGCCTGCCTCACTGCCGGCTTCATGGCAGCCGCCACACAGAGCTGGGCGACAGATGGGTGGGTCTGGCGGATGCCTGCTGCATTCCGTAGTGCTTATGTTTTGGACCTGAGAAAAGAACACACATACACCTTTTCGAACTCCACTCCGTTGCTGACACCGCACGATTTCAAAACCACCAAAAGGCATCTTCTGATCATTGGAGACTCTCAGGGAGCGGATATCATTAACCTGCTCGTTGAGACTGGCGCGGCAAAACAATTCGAAATTATCTATCGCCAACTCGATTGGCGGTGTGGCGTACCGACCCTCCCTGTCGACCTGTCTGACAGGTATTGGAAATCAATAAACCCGTTTGCTGCAGCAGTTATGAAACCCTGCAACGAAGCGTACTCACTCATCCGGTCTACACCGGCGTCGCTAGAGCATGCCGATCTGGTGATGATCGCGCTGTATTGGCAAGATTTCGCATTTCCATACGTCCAGACTTCGGTTGACGAAATGCGATCCCAAACAAGCGCTCCAATCTACGTTGTCGGCAGCAAAAATTTCACAGGCAGCAGCCTTCAGTTGCTTAATAAGCACGGCACCTTTGCAGGCATCGACGAGTACGCATTCCGAGAAATTAGCCCCGTGGCTAGAAAGATCGACACTTTCCTCAAGACGCTATCGCACGTAAGTTATATCGATCCGTTGGTTGCCGTATGCCCGCATAACCAGTGCGAAATATTTACCGACAAATCCGCGCCGGTTTTTTGGGATAGCATGCATTGGACGAAAGCCGGTGTGCAACTTATAGCGGCCAAGAACGGCGTAGCCATCTTCCCGTTTCTCGACACAAAGCAGGCGGCCGGCAAGAACTCACCCTAGGGTTAGGCGGCGACAGGCACTGCCGGCCTCTCGACTTTGACCCCATCAATCTCGACACGCTTTTTGCCGGCGCGTCGCGAGGCAAAGCGTTTGCCCCATTCATTGGTCCAGTTCTCCCATGCGTGGAAAGTCAGCGTTGCGACCGGGACGATACACAGTAACGATATTGCGAGCGCAAGCGCATAGGCCTGAAGTTCGCTGAGCCCTGAGTGCCTAAGCCGTCCGAACAACGGAAAAAGAGCAGCAATAATCGGACCATGCACTAGGTAGACCGAATAGCTGATATCGCCTAGCCATCTCGTTGCCGCGTTGACCAGCGGCTTGATGGGGAACAGGTAGAGCCCAACCAGCAGGCAAAAAAACATCGGCCCTTGCCAATAGATAGCCGGGCCAAATGGCACCCTACCCGTGACAATCACATAGAACTGAAGCGGCACGAACGCCAGCAGGACGGCGCCGATCGCCCGTCTATGGTTCCATTCGCCGGCAACCTGAACCACATGAAACGCGATGATTCCGAACATGAACATCGGCGCCAGGTCAAATATCGATTGACGAATGTAGATGCCCGGGTCTGCCACTAGATCCCCGATGACCGAGCGAAAGACCGTGGCCACGACGAGCRCAATGACAAGCGCTCGGATCGCCAAGGTTACACTTTTGGTCTTGGCGTAAATGAAGGGGAACACCAGGTAGAACGCCATCTCAACACCAATCGTCCAACCCGCAAAGATGATGGAGGTCTGGTAGCCACGGCCTGGGATGAAGTTGAAAATAAACGTCAGGTTCGCCAGGATCGTTTTGAGATTGTAGGGAAGGCCGGCCGGGTTCCACCAATACGAAAAGATTACGACGGCATAGAACAGCGGAGCTATCCGAAAAAACCTCCGCAGCATGAAGCCGAGATATGGCCTCTGTTCGTTGTCGTGCTTCGGCATTGTGAGACAGAGGGAAAAGGCGCTCACAAGGAAGAACAGATTGACGCCCATGACGCCGCTTCGGACTAATGTTTCCGGCCACCATGAAAGCACAAAGCGCGGATTGGGCATCAGCGCGACGTGAGCCATCACGACCCACAGGGCGGCTATACCACGCAGCGCGCTGAGGTAGGGGAAGCGGTCCGACTTGCCCGGCGTCATTGTTTTTCCCAGATCGACCCCACCGCCAAACCGTGATGTCCCTGCCGTACATGGATTAGAATTTCGACGCAAGATCACCGCCGGGCGCTAATGCTCGATGTCGCGAAGGTCGGTGACGATGATGGTTTTGCCTGCGCCGTTCGCGCGCGCCCCCATGAAGCCGCCAAGGTATGGCCCGGTGAGCGCCACGGTGCCAAGGTTGGCACCGCTGACGAAGACTTGAAGGTTAGACGTACCGGCCGCAAGGATAAGCCGCCATTGGCGGGCCACACCGCTAAAATCCACGGCGTTAAGAGCGGTCGTTGCGTATGTGGCGGCGCCAGTCAACTGGTAGACGTTGACGAAGCCGGAGGCATCCAGTCCGACGCCGACTCCCATACGGGCTGTAAGGGGGCCAGCACCACCAGAGGCTACTGTCGTGACGCCGTACAGGATGAATTGAGTGTCCTTCGCCATGTTTGAGTTGAAGGTGATGTCGAGCCCACCCGCTGCAAAATGCGGCGAGATCAGGAGATCGTCTTCAATGAAGGCGCTGTCTGGACCGGCCCCATAGTGCGTAATCGTCTGCAAGGCGCGATCCCTCCAAAGGTCACGGCTTTGCGCACCTCCGACGAATGCCTTCTTGGTTCTCGTCCTTCTCGATCTAACGTAGCTAAGGCCGAGGGAGGCTGTCCCGCCACCGGATGCCATGGTGAGCAGATGGAGCCCAACGGGAACGTCCCGCGCGATGCACACTTCGTGGTCATGCACAAAGTCACCGCCAAAAGCGGCTGTCGACAGTTGGTTGATACCACCGACCGACACTTGATCCCAAGCGACGTCAACACCGTTCTTGCCGCCAGCCCAGATGGGATAGGCGATGCAAATGTCTAACCCCGGCACGTCGACGCGCACCGCAACCTTGAGGCTCTTGGCGTGGTCTATGGCGTCCGAGATTAACTGGAAGCCTGTCCGTGTGGCCGGCGCAGGGAGGGGCGCATTCGCTGGATCGATGGTAACGGCTCCCTCGATGGTCGATATAAACTGTTCAGGACCAGCAAGACCAGCATGAGGATGCAAAAAGGGGGTCGCCATCTGTAAGCCAATAGCCCGATAGGTGATTACCGTGGGGTGGCATCCATCCGGCACAAGGTCCGACACGCGGTAGCGGCCAGTGCGCACCCATGAGTTGATCATGTCGTAAACCTCGATGAGAGGCGCATCGGTAGCCAGTGCCACGTCCCGCATGATCTGAACGTAGTTCTTCAGTCGGTTTGCCTTGTCGGGCGTCCCCAAGGCGGCAATAGCAAACATCGGATTGGGCGTCTGCAGGATCGGAATTTTGCCGTACTTGATGCAAGCATTGACAAATGCCAGCAGGTTTTTCCGATACTGATCCGGTGTGGTCGGAGGTATGTTCTGGCAGTCATTGATGCAGTGATTACAGATGACGATCTCCGCAGTGCTGACGGCCATCTTGGCTTCGAATGTTGAGCCGGAACCATCGGTGCCCTCAAGCATCTGCTGTGAACGGGAACCGCTGACCGCACGATTGGTGACCGTAACGGCAGAGCTAAAATAGTAATCCCGCAGCACGGATTGCAGCTTGTCCGGGGCGGGCTGTGGAGTAATCCCTCCAAGACCGCTGTCAACACCGAGCATAGTGCTGTCCCCAAAGCACTCAATCTGTGTGGACACGCCGTTCCACATGTCAACGGCCTTTGCCGCCAGCGCGGCCTTTGCGCCGCCGTAGGCAAGCAAAATGTTATTGTCCACATAGGCTTTGACGCTTTGCTGTGTGGGCACTTTTTGATCGCTGTTTGAGTGCATGTCATCTTCATCGACGATGTCAGATTTCAGCACCGGATCGGCATCCCCCGTAATGCTGAGGCTGGTAGTGCCGATGACTGGGTCGACAGTGTTAAACTGGTACGTTTTCGCGCCGTTCCCCGACCCCAGTTGCACGTAGACAGTGGTCCCCTTCTGCATAGTCCGCGACGTGCGCGCGTCAGCTGCGCGGTACCATACGCCTTCGCTGGCCGTGTAGATGCCATTGGTTGATTGGTCCGATTGGTTCGTCACCAGCACCCGGTCGCCGACCTCGGTCAGCACGCCGTCGATGGTCTTCAGACCCGACAAGTTGATGTTGGCTGTGGTTGCCAGGCGCACCGGTTCGCGCTCGCCGGTCAACAGGCGAACGGCGGCAGTTGCAGGTCGGGCCATAGGGCTTGCTCCATGAAAAAAGCCCCGCGAAAGCGAGGCTGTGAACGTTGCGGATTGTGTGGCGGTTTAAATGCGGCCTGGCCCTGCTTTGAAACAGCCTGGCCCGGAATTACCGTGACAGTGTGCACTCAAGTCCGTTCGGCCGTCATTGTGTGCAGGCGGGAAGGCGAGGCAGGCGCCGAAATGAGAAACGTCGGCCGCAGACGCAATTAGCATGCGCTTAATTAGTTCCGGAAAATTTTAACGAATCGTTGACCGCGCTGTCCCAGAATAGGACGGCGCGGTCAACCCCAACCGGACTGCGCCGGCGGCTCCGGCATACAGCGCCCCCCGCACTGTCGGAGCCGCTACTTACACTCCCTAATATACCAGCGATGGTTGAATCAACTGTTACCGCACGTGCTTTCCACGGCCCTTTCCCGATCGTTAAACTTTGATGGAACGCCGGGATTGGCTTGCCACAGCGGTCCCAGAGCCTTGCACAACCCCACTTGCGGAATTTTCTAGCGTGAGCGCATGGCGATGCTGTCCGCGCCCACCATGTCGCCCAGCGCGTCGTCCGACAGGCAGCAAGACAGCACGATAGGATCGGCCCCTATCACCRGATCGAAAGTTTCGAAAGCATAGACGAGATGGGACGAGACCGCGCCTTGCCGCACGTATACCGTGGTGCTCCTCTGCAAGGTTCGCGCGCTGCGCGCGTCGGCTGCGCGAGGCCAATGGCCTTCGCTCACCATATATATGCCGTTCTGCGTCGCGTTCGTCTGGTCCTTGACAAGCACCCGGTCGCCGACTTGGACCGCCATCGCATCGATGGTCTGCAGGCCATAGAGGGCGACGTTCGCGGTGGTGGCTAGGCGCACGGGTTCAAGCTCGCCGGCCAACGGGTGAACGGCGGCGGCAGCAGGATGGGCCACAGGCTTGCTCCATAAAAAAAGCCCCGCGAAAGCGAGGCTTCAGATGTGAGATTTCTGGCGACTAGCGCGGATGTGCGACGCCCCTTGCACGACGAGCATCCAAAGCGCCCGACCAGGTCCCAATGCATGGAACAGTGATCGGGGCCGAGCCTGTCGATCAGCACCTGGATGTCGAGCTTTGTCATTTTGCAGCATGCCGGATGTCCGCAATTGACGTACATTCTTTCGCGAGCGGCCAGGGTGTCGGCGAGGGTTTTGGACATGGCGAGCTCCATTGAGGGTCGCCGCAACAGGATTATATTCCTCACGTCGATGGTTGCTGGCAACGCTGAATCGTTTCCGGGCAACCAAAATCTCTTCTCGCTAGAGGGCATGTGGGACTTTGGTCCGAAAGATTGGCGGATTAGGTCTTATCTGCCCCCGGCAACAGTCTTATTCCACCATTTCCCGAAAAATTCAGGAAGAATCGAACAACTGTCGGCGTTGCCTCCAAGTTAGCAAAGGAGGACCATCATGCAGAAATTGACTTCAAGCCGGGTCATCTGGTTCGCGTTGCGTGCCTCAACCGCATTTGCCTTAACAACAGCTCCCTATCAACTCAGTCTTCACTCCGTTGCCAAGATCGAGCCTGCGGCAGCCTACGCCAAGGGCGAAGGCGGCGGTGGTGGTGGTGGCGGCGGCGGAGAGGGCCACGGCGGCAGCTCCGGCTCCGGTGGCAACTCAGAATCCGGTGGTGGCGATGACGGCGGGAATTCCGGATCTGGTGGCGGCGATGATGGCGGTGGCGACGACCATGGTGACGACGATCACGGTGCCGACGATCACGGCGCCGATGACCACGGTGCCGATGACCACGGTGCCGACGATAACGGCCATCATGAACAAGAGCATGTGAACGCCGCTGGCGACAAAGTCGAGGTGGAAGGCAATAAGATCGAGGTCACTCATCCGGACGGCACCAAGGAAGAGATAGAAAACGGCATGCTTGAGACGAAAGATGCATCAGGCCGCACCATCGTCGAGCGCGCGGCAACCCCTGCCGATTTTGCCCGCCTACAGGGGCTATGAACTAACCTCTGTCGAGGCGAGGGTGCGACAGCCTCGCCTCGCGATCGAGCAGCCGGGCCATAGGGCTAAAATTAGTGGCGCGACCGCTTTTGTTCCGTTGCCACGGCGCGTCGATTAGACCGCTGATAGGCATAGTTGCGCGGTTTCTAATGTGCCCATAGAAGACGCCAGCCATCCATCCTTGCCACATAGACCTCACGAGGCGTCTCCATCGCTAGGCCGTTCGGCTGCGCCAAACCGGACAAGCGCTTTTGCCGTGTTGCTGCGCCAGGCAGCGTCGGCAGCTTGCCTAGCGGCAGGGTTGCCCATCTTGGCGATCAGATTGAGCCCGCTCTGGAGGATCGCCTCGAATGTGCTGGCGTCAGTGGGGTCGCTCTGCGCGATAGCGCTGAGCGAGGCATCCTGCACTGCGCTCCACTCGGCCAGCTCATAATCATCCCGCCGCGCTTGCTGCCTCGCGGCCATGCGCACCGAGCCGGGCGCGCGCATCGCCTCCTTCTGGCTGGCGAAAGCGGCGCGCTGGCTCTCGGGCATGGTCGGCAAGGCATCGTCGAACAGCGTGTCGAACAGGCCTGGTTTGACCACCCGGCCGGTGCGCGGATCGACCTGGCCGTACATGGCGTCATGCAGGCCACTGCCATCGGCCGGCGCATTGGCCGTCACCTCGTCTTCCGCCTGCGCGATGCGGCCGTTGAAGCGGCGGCGCGCGATCTCGGCGTCGAACGCTTCTTGCCGCTCCTTCATCTGCTGGTAGCGCTCGGCGACGGCGGAAAGCTCGTCGCCAAAACCCTGCATCGCCCGGCCGACCGGCGATCCCTGCGGGTATTGCACCGCATTGCCGGTCTCGAGCCGGCGCTGGGCTATTTGGAGAGGAATGGTCGCCATCAGTAGAGACCCCCGGTGGAAAAGCCGCCCGGTGGCGGCGGGAAGGCGCCCTTGCCGAAGGTCACCGCCTTGGTCGGGTCGTAGAGGCCGGAGAGGCCCGATCCGAGGCTGCGGCCTGCGTTGAAGATCGACGCCGCCACCGCCTGCTTGCCGGAAAAGCGCGAAATGGCACCTTGCGTACCGAGATTGTTCTGGCGCAGCAGCGCGCTGTACTGGATCGCCTTGAGGTCGAGCTGGCCCTGTCCGGCGTTGGCCGCCAGCACCTCGGCCGGCGAGCCGGCCATGCCGACGCCGGAAGCGCCGGCCTGGGCGCGCGCCTGCGCCTGCAGGAGATCCTGCTTGTGGCGCTCCTGCCCCTGTTCGAAGGCGGCACCTTGCGCGTCGGCCCGCGCCTGCTGCTCGTAGGCCCTGGCTTGGGCGTCGGCCATCTGCTTCGATTGCCGGCCCTCGGCCAGCGCACCGCCGACCGAAAGAGCGGTGCCGAGAAGAGCGAGTGTGCACATGGTTCAGCCTCGTTCGCCCAAGGGTTTGGTTGCGGGAAGGAATTGGCTGTTGACGCCCTCGGGGCGCCTGACGTCGGGGGGCCTGACTTCGGGACGCTTGACCGGCGCGCCGAGCGCCGGGCGCGGGTCGAGCGCGCCGCCGGGGCTGAGGAAGGTCAGCAAGAGCCTGTCGGCCTGCAGCGCCGGCCGGCTGAGCCGGGCGGGTGCTGCGGCACGCGGCCCGGCCATGGCAGTGCGGCGGGTGGTGGTCAGGTTCACCTTCAAATCGGCGACGCCGGCGGCGTCGAACAGGCCGTTGGCGGTGGAAATGGCGCGGACGAGCGCATCGGCCTCGAACAATTGCTGGCGCAGCTCTTCGATCAACCGGCGGACGCAGCGCCAGCGCTCGCCGAGCAGAGCCGCCCTCGCCGTGATCTCGTCGCCAAGTGCTGCGATGTCGGCGCGGGCTTCGCTGGCGGCGGCATCAGTACGGCGCTTGCCGGCGGCGTCGATGGTCTTTTCCAAAAACGCGATTGCCGCGTTGCAGTCGTCGATCGCGGCACGCGCGGCGGCAAGGTCGCCATCGCCGAACACCGCGCGGTCCTCGGCTTGCGCCAGCTCGGCCCGGCGGCGACGCGCGTCGTTGAGGTCGGTGTCGAGCAAGGCGATGACGGCAGCGAATTCGGTAGCCGTCCGCGCCCTGCCGAGTTGCTCGGCATGGGGRGATGTCATGGGGTCGGGGTCCTTTTGGGGAGTGAGAATGGTTTGCGCAGGTAGAGCGCGGCACCGGAGCTGCCAATCTCCCCCCTCGTGGGGGAGATGCCCGGTAGGGCAGAGGGGGGCGCGAAGGATCGCGGCGGTCAGTTCAACTTGCGAGCAGCACGGAGCCAGCCGCCGTGTGTGATTGTGGACTATGGGGTCTGCGGGACAGCGCCCCCCTCTGGCCTGCCGGCCATCTCCCCCACGAGGAGATCGGCAGTTGGCCCGCTTCGCCAATCGCCAGCGTTAAGAAGATTGGCAGCTCCAGCGCCTCGCCGCTAAGGCTCCGCGTCGAACACCGGCGTGAAGGCGCGGATGGTGCAGGGCGTCGGGTTGACGTGGCGGATCCTCACCCTTCCCTGCCCTTCCCAGCTGTCGGCGATCGGCACCTCGACATTGCCGGTGAACAGCGTTGCCCCGCCGTCCGGCGCGACGATCGAGGGCATGCGCACCGGCTCCCAGCGGCCGCGCATGAGCGATTGCACTTCGAGCCCGGTGGTGTCGGTCTCGAGCAGCGACAGGATTGCTTTCGCCACCTTCTTGCGGCGGCCGATGATCGAGCCGTCGCGGCCGCCGACATCGAGCTCCAGCGTGTCGGCACCCGCCGCATAGGGCAGGCCGAGCTGCCATTTGGCCGATGCGGCCGACCCGGGCGGCAAGGTCACGGTGCCACCGCTGCTGACCGTCAGGCCGCGATAGACCTTTGCGCCGGCCAGCACATCGACGGACTGGCCGGCGAGATGTAGCGCGCCGCCCACCGTCGTCACCGCCGCGCCGGAATAGGTGAGGCCGCAATCGACCTCGAAGGCGTCGGCGATCGCGCCATATTCGAAGGGCGCGGTCTTGATCTCGATGAAGCGCCTGGTCGCGCCGCCAATGGTGCGCTTGACGACCAGCCAGAGATCGTCGTTGCCGTTCTGGCCGGGCGTCACCACGGCACTTTCGACAACCGCCCGTCCCAATCCGCCGAAGTCGCCGCCCAGGCGATGCCGGTGCATGCCTCGGACTTCCTGCGATGGCTGATGGGTATAACCGCCAAGCTCGCCATTGCCGAGCGGGAACCACAGCAGGGGGTCGGGGTCGGTCTGGAAGGCCAATTCGACCACGCCAAGTTTCGGGATATGCTCGGAGATCTGACCGACATCGTCGGAGGTGAAACGGCTCTGCGCGGTCTGCGTCAACTCGGCGATCGATTTGCGCGAGCGCGTGACATAGAGGAACGACTGGCCGGCATCGACCGGACGGATGCGGGCGCAGCCGAAGGTGCGCGAACGCCGGTTCTTGAACGAGGTCGGCGTCAGCGCCTCGTCGATGCCCGAGCCCGACAGGGCCCGCACGCCGCCCGACGTGCCGATCAGCAGCGCGCCGTCGGATTCGGCGATCCAGACGATGTCGTTGGCCTGGCCGCCGCCGGCCTGCACGAACTCCAGCGCGTCGTCGTCCTTCTCGCCGAGCGCGAAATTGTCGAAATCGCCGGTGGCCGAGGCATAGACCGAGAATTTCCGGCTGAAGGCCAGGCGTTCCTCGTAGAGCGAGCCCGACTGGACGTACTTGCCGGGAACGAAGGTGCCGAGCCGCCAGCGGGTGATCGGGCCGAGGTCAGGCAGAGCGAAGCCATAAAGCTGGATGGTGACCACGGTGGTGCTGGTGCGGGCGATGATCTTGGCCCAACGCCAGCGCCCGTCCGAGCCGAACAGGCGGACAGCGCGGCCGACATCGCTGGCCTGGAACCCGGTGCCGCCATTGATGCCGACGGTGGAGGAGGCCGTCAGGTTGAACGGCGTCTGGCTGGCGGCGGCGCGATTGAAGGTCAGTTCGGCGAAGTCGACATCGGTGGCGCCGTCGATCGCCTTCCAGGTAAAGCGATGGTATTCAAATCCGGTCTTGTTGACGAACTCGTAGAAGCGGGTTTCACCGGCGTTCCAGGCGATCTCGCTGGTTCGGGTGTCGAGCGCCACCCATGTCGTGCCGTTGTTCGACCCTTCGAGCACCCAGTTCGTCGGCGTCCTGTCCTGGGTGCCGCCCGAGCGTGCGGTCAGCGTGTAGTTTTCGACGATGACCTGCGCGCCGCCGGCCGTGCGGTAGGTGACGGAACCGGTATCACCGACAGTGCCGACGTGGCTGACGCTGTCCTTGTCGAACACTTTCCACGCGTCCACGGACCCGCCAAAGCCCGACACCGTGCCGCTTGGCGCGGCGTTGGATGTCATCGGCGGCGTCAGCGAACCGTAGTCGGACGGGACCAGCGCCGTCGCCGTGGCATTGATCGGGTCATAGGGACCGTCGAGGAACTGGTAGTCGCTCAGGGCCCATGCGGTCTGCGCGGTGCGCGTCAGCACCTTGGTCGGATAGGTCTCATGGGTGATCCACATCTGGTCCGCGGACTGCACGAACTGGAGGTTGAACAGGTCGGCCTCGAGATACGGCGTCACCACCTCGACCGTGCCGACGCGGGCGCCATAGGCGTACACGCGGATGTAGAGGTCGCCGAATTCGAGCGCGTAGGCCTGGTTGGCCGAAAAGATGAAGGGGATCAGCCGCGTCTTCTTCGTCGAAATCTTCACCTCGCCGGCAAAGTAGGTGCCGCCACGCTTGCGGATGCCGCCATGCGGCAGCGTGACGAAATTCTCGCATTTGGCCAGTGCCGCTCGATAGAAATCGAGCGAGGCGCGTGCATGCAGGCGCGGCGAGATCTCGCCGCGGGTGAAGACGTCCTGGACCGGATAGAGCGTCGTCATCAGCGCATAGTCCTGCTGTCGCCGCGCTGGTGCGCCCAGGACGCGGTGTAGGACCGGCCGCCGCGCTGAATGGCGCTGGCGTTGAGCGCTGCGTCCAGCGCCCGGTCATAGGCCGAGCGGGCAATGTCGATCATGCCCGACTTGTGGGTCAGCGGATGCGCGACCTTGATGGCAAGTGCCGCCACCAGCACTTCGGTGAACAGCGCGTCCCAGTCGTTCGGATCGGTGAGGTTGGCGATATAGCGGATCGCCAGCGGCCCCGGCTGGTCGCCGTAGATCAGGTCGGCCTCCTGCCGCCACGAGACCGGCACGCCATCCGGTTCGCCATTGCGGGTCGGCGGCAGCGGCCGCAGGCAGTCGGCCGGCAACTCATAGGCGAAGTTCAAGCTGCACGCGTCGCCGCCGGTATCCGAGCCCGCGACCGTGGCGCGCAGGATCGCGAACACCCAGGCATATTTGGTCAGCTCCGCCTCCCGTGTCAGGTCGAAATGCAGGTTGATGAGCCGTGCGGCCTTGACGTCCTGGTCGAGACTGTCGATCGGCGCCTCGTCGAGCACGGCCAGCGCCATATTGGCGATATCGAGCGGGGTGATGGCCATGGGTCAGGCCTCCGTGAGGGATGTTGATCGGGATAGTTCGGGCATGAAAAAAGCCGCTGCGAAGCGGCTTGGGATTTTGTGTCGATGCGAGTTTGGAGCTGGCGGGCTATAGCCTGTCAGATTAGCCACTTGTGCCAAATCATGGTGGAGAACAACGCCAAGACGACGAGAGCACACCATACCAGCTGCAAGCCGAACAAGAGCAAACACCACCAGGCGAAACGATCGCCCCGGTCGGCCTGTCGCTTGAGAGCGCCATACTTTGCCCAACTCGAGATTGAATAGAGCATCGAGTACAGGGAATTGCCCCTTGGAGGGTCAGCCTCGATTTCCTCTCCGAGAAGATGGCCTCCGTACAATTGAAACGGCGCGGACAGGACAAGGCCTGTGATGATGGCAGGAAGGAACCAGTTCAAATTAATATTCTCGCACCGCAGTAGACCGCCATTCTAGCTGCCCTCGGCAAGGAAACAGTTACGTCACCATTTACAATTCGACTATTCGTGCAGGGAGCGGGAGCTCGTCGCCCCCGCCCCTCGCCCGTTTGATCAGGCCTCGGTCGTCTTCAGCGCGATGAACGTCATCGCCTTCACGCTCGACGCGGTGCGGTCCCAGTTGGCCGCCAGCGCGAGTTCCGCATCGGTGGCGAATTCGCCGGCCGAGGCGGCGTCGAGGAAGCGGGTGCCGGGAACATGCGGCACGAAGTGGCGGCGGCCGACCATTTCGGTGACGCCGCCGCCATGGCCCTGGCGCGGCTTGCGGTCGAACTCCAGCGGCCCGCCCTCGGTGTTGACCGGCAGCTCGTTCCACAGGATCGCCTTGTCCTTGAACATGAACGCGGTGTAGACGCCCGCCACCACGGGAATGTCGTCGTCGACGACGGCGCGCAGCCCCATGTAATAGGGGATCAGCGGCCCGCCCTGCTGCGAGGACGGCACATAGTCGATGAGGTCGGCGAGCTTCAACGCCTTCATCTGCTTGGAGTGCATCCAGATCGTCTTGAACTTGTCGGCGCGGTCGCCCATCAGATAGGCGGCCTCGATGATGTCGGTGTCGACAATGGAGGCGCCGGTGGTGCGCACCAGATCGCTGCCGTCATTGGCGATGTTGTCGGCGACGACGCCTTTCAGGATACCGAGCAGGGTCAGCTTGTTGGCGCGCTGCCAGTACTCGGTCTGCCGCTTGACGATCAGCTTCTGCGGATCGTCACCCGCCAGGATCGAGGTCAGGTCCGGAACGCCCCACGCCTGGGCACGGACATTGCGGGCGGCGACCTCGCGACGCGAACCGATCTTCTTCATCTCGATCGTATCGGCCGGATCGTCATTGACCGGCTCGGACGGGTCGTTGCCGAGATCCTTCCAGCCGGGCATGTCGACCGAGCGGCCACCCATAGACAGTTTCGAGGCGATGGCCGGGTCGGAAAACAGGATTCCGGCCTGGTAGATTTCGAGTGATTGGACATGTTCCTCGAACGCATATTGCGCATAGACGGAGGGAACGATCGCGTCCGCGATACGGGTGTAGGCATCTGCCATTTTTCTCTTCCTTTTGCGTTGGTTAGCGGTGATCTCTCAAAGTCAGCGAGGATTATTCGGCATCCACCGATCCGGGTCCTCACCGGCTTCGCGGGCCAGCCTCCGGGCACGGGCGGGGTCGCTTTTGACGAGGGCTGAAATCGCCGAGATGTTGCGTTCGCCGGCGGCGTTGCGCTTGAACGGATTGGCTCCGCTGAAAGCAGCACCGCCGTCGATCTTGTCTTCCGTGAACATCGCCTCGCCGATGGCGTGGAACGCCTTGGCGATCTGCGGATCGGTCAGCGCCCCGTCAGGCAGAAGGATGCCCTTCGCCTTGTAGGCGTCGACCAGGCCGAGCTTCTTCATCGCCCGGTTGGCGACCTCCAGCTTCCGGCGAAAGCCGTCGCTGTCGGTCGGCCCCCAATCCCTGACAAGGTCGTCATGGGTGGCCTCGACCGAGCGGGCGAGCGCGATCTCCTGTGCTTCTGCCTGCTCGGCCATGTAGCCGACGAACTTGTCGTGATAGGCCTGCGCGATCTTCGGCGAGGCACCGGCTTCGACCGCCCAGGCCTTGGACGCCTGGGCGAGCTCGTCCGAATAGGCGAAATTTTCCGGCAACCCTTCCGGGCGCCGGTACTCGACCTTTTCGGACGAGGTGACCGGACGCATCGCCTCGGGCAGCCGGGCATGAAACCGGTCCCAGTCTTCCCGTGATGCGTCGGGCTGGGGAACGCGCAGGCTCTCACCCTGCTGCCGCTCCAGCTCCGCATAGGATGTGAAAACCCGATCGAGGCTTTCAGGCTTGGTCCAGCCCTTGGTTTCAGCGAGCTTGCGGTTGCCTTCGGAAAGACCGTCAARCCAACTTTGGCCGACAGGCGCGGCGGACCCGTTGTCCGCACCGGCCGGTGACCGTGCCGGGTTGCCCGCCGGCTGCGCACGCGCCGCCACGGACCCGGCGTCTGCCAGATCTGTCATGTGATGTTCCTTTGTGAGGGGTTAGAAAAGAGCCGGCGGCAAAGCTGCCAACCACGAGAGAAGAGATCGGCCGTCATCGCCGCTTGCGTCAATCGCCTATGTTTGTGGGCGCGCCTAGATATTATCCCCCCAGTTCTCCCACAGCACCGTAATCGTGCCGGTCACCGCGATCGTCCCGTCGGCATCGATATCGGTGCCGGTGGGCAAGGCGAGGTTGAGATAGAGATCGACCGGCGTGGCGGTGCCATCCAGAGTCGCGGCGGCGGCGATGTCGGCGGTCGAGGCGGTGGAGAGTGCCGCACCGGAGCCGTCGAGCGTGCGCGCGGTGGCGGCGAGCACGTTGACCATGGTCGAGGCCAATGTCGCGCTCGATGCCGGCGCCGACCCGAGCGACCAGGTGAGTGCTGCATTGTCGTTGATGGTCGCCGCACGCGCCGTCAGAACGGCGAACTGCAATCTTGCCGTGCCGCCCTTGATGCGCACCTTGCCATCGGTGAAATCAAAAATCTTCTGGCTGGCATAGGCCAGCGCGTCGGTGACCGGCACCGGCATGGCACTGAACGAAAAGACGGTGCGGAAGGCGCCGCCCTGCCCTGACGTGACGGCTTTTAGGCCGGCTTTCGGCGGGGCAAGGCCGGCGTCGCGGGCGGCGGCGCGGACAAGTGTGCGGGGAAGACCTCGGGTCATGGGTATGTCTCCATTGTTTGAGTGAGGAGTGGTGCGCGCAGCGCATGGGAAGCCAATYGCTTGGCTTTCCAAACGACGAACGCCCGGAGCGATAGCGAAGGGCCCGGCGCAGCCAGGCCGAACCGGCAAAGGCTGAATCATTCTGACAAGGATCGGCGCTACCGCCTTGTTCGCATGAGGTGTTTTCGGGCTCCGGCTTATCAACGCCCGAGAAACCCTGTCTTATATCGTGAGGCCTGGTGCCCCCGTTCCGCCGCAATGCGGCGGCACGTGGCGAGCGATAGGGATTTCAGGCATTCAAGGGAGACTTCATATGAGCTTTCACAAAGCCATCGCCGCGGTGCTGATGACTGCAGCACTTGCAGGCTGCGCACAGACCGAAGGCCAGCAGCGAGCCGGAACCGGCGCGCTGATAGGCGGCGCCGGCGGCGCCCTCGTCGGCCAGGCCATTGGCGGCAACACCAAGAGCACGGTCATCGGCGCGGCCAGCGGCGCCCTGCTCGGCGCGGTTGTCGGCTCGGCCACTACCCCGCAACCGCAACGCCGCGGCGAACAGATGTGCCGCTACCAGGACCGCGACGGCCGCATCTACACCGCGCCCTGCGACGACCGGTATTATAACGGCGATTATTGAGTATCAGCCCCCTTCTCCCCGTTCACGGGGAGAAGGTCCCGGCAGGGGATGAGGGGCAGCGCAACGTTCTGGAATGCTGGCACCGCCCCTCACCTGCCTGCCGGCATCCTCTCCCCGTGAACGGGGAGAAGGACGCAGCTTGGGCGTCCCTACCCCTCCAACCTTGCCGCCTTCTCCAGCGCCAGCAGCTGCGCCTCGTCCAGCGTCAGAAATCCCATGATGTGCTGCACCACTTCGGCACGCGCGTTACTGAGCGCGCTGTGCAGTTCGAAGCCGCTGGGCGTGCGGGTCCGCGCCATCCACTCGCCATAGGACGGGCGCCTGTAGTAGCCGACCGTCGCCGCGAGGTCGGCCAGCACCATCTCGCCGTCGGCGCCGGAAAACACCCTGAGATACGCCTTGGCCAGCGCCTCGCGAGCCTTGGTTGGGCCACCTGCCTGCGCGGAATGAGAGAAGCGTTTGTGGCTCATGCGCCGTCACCCGCGCCCGATGTTCCCTGTACACCTTCACCAGCCGGCCCGGCCTGGCCCTGCAGCATGCCTTGCAACCCGTCGAACAGGCCGCTGTCGCGCGCCTGCACGGCCGCCGGCACGGCATCCTTAGCCGCCTTGCCGGCGCTGGCGATCGCCGCCATGCCGGCCTGGGCCTGGCTTGCCTTGGCGCGGGCATCGCGCAGGCTGTCGACCTCTTGCCTGCGGCGGAAAATGCGCTGCGGGCTTCGGCCGGCGCCCTGCACGATCTTGATCGCCTCGTCGCTGTCGATGTTGTCCATCACGCCGGGATCGAACTGCGCCATCTGCATGGCCGTCGTCACCACCTGGATGGTGTCGCGCGCCTCGGCCGAGCGGCGCAGCACGTCGAGCGGGCCGGTGAAGGTCGGCCGCACGGCCTTGCCGGCGAGGCTCGCCGGCGGCAGGAAGCGGCTGTCCTCGTCATAGAGCCCCTTGTCCTCCAAAATGCCGAGCTCGCGGTCGAGATTGGTGGCAAAGCCGGCCTGGATGATCGAGCCGGAGGGCCCGAGCAGCGCGCCTTTTTCTTCTTGCCTGATCAGCGCTTCGGTGGCCGTCATCTGCGGGTTCTGCACCAGCGTCTGGAACAGATTGACGAACATCATGTCGCGGATCTCGTCGGCGCGGCTCTGCGCATAGTTGAAGGCATAGGTCGGGTTCTGCCCGGTCGAGATCGGCGCGATCAGCGGCCGGCCATTGTCGTCGATCAAGCCCGGATAGTTCTCGCCGGGATTGAGCACCGGCACATAGTCGAGCCTGGCTTTCGAGGCGGTGGCCGGATCGGTGATCTGCTGCAGCGCGCGCAAGCCCGACCGGCGCACGGCGTTTTCCTCGCGCACGGTCGTCAGCGCCTCGATGGTCGGCGAGATGCCGTACGGGTCGCCCTCGTAGCGGCGCCAGTTGAAGGTCGACACCGGGAAGGTGCGAAAGCCGCTCTCCCGCACGATCTCCTCCTCGTCCTCGATGACATGGTAGGAGGCGAACGCCGTGTCGAGATACTGTGTGTGGCCGCCCAGCCGATACATCTTGCGCTCGTCGCGAGGCTGGATGCACTGGACCAGCGAAATCTTGGTCTCGCATTTGGCCGGATCGTCGACCAGCACCTTGATGCGCGCCGGCAGCTTTGCATAGCCGAGCAGCTGTGCCGCCTGCCGCGCGGTGCGCTCGTAGCGGCGGTGAAAGATGTCGACCTGGCCCCAGCGGTTGCGGCTGAGATAGCCTTCGACCACCGGGATCGAGGCATAGCGGATCAGCGTCGAGCCAAATCCTTCCTCGGCATAGAGATAGGCCGGGCCATAGCGCACGACATTGCGCAGGCAGGCCTGTGTCGCCGGCACGAAGTTCGAGTTGGCGGAGTAGCGCAGCGAAAACAGGAAATCGCGCAAGGATTCCGCCCATTCCTTTTCCTCGTCGGTCTCCTCATCGTTCATTTCGGCGGTCGAGAGGCCGTGCCATTTTTCCGACTGCGGAATGATCAGGCTTTCGAGGCCTGCAGCGAGCCGGTTGGCGGCCGAGTTGATGGTGTTGGCGTAGACCCGCGCGCCCCGCCGCTCCTGCCGCTCGGCCTGCGAACCCGCCCCACCGCCACGGCGGCCGCCCCATATGTCGGGCGCATCGGGGTCGCAGAACTCCGCCACCTGCTCCCACACCGCCTCATACTGGCTGCGCTCGCTCTCGAGCTCGGACTGGCGGGACAGGATATCGCGGGCACGGGAATCGGTCATGGGATGTCTCACTTGTTTGGCGCTGCGGGGCTGCCGATTGATTGGAAATGCAGAGGGACAGCACCCCCCTCTGTCCTGCCGGACTGTCCGGCAGGACAGAGGGGGGTGTGAAGGATCGCCAGCCTCTCAATCGCCCCTGTCATCTTTTGCCCACCTGGCGGTGCTACGAGTTTCTCGCGGCGGGTTTTGGAGGAGGTCGATGTGACGACGACAAGCCTTGCCGGCACCCTGAAGAACCGCGGCAAACAGGTGGCCAAACGCCTGCTTGGCTATGATTCCCGCAACTGGCTGCGAATCCGCCAGATCGAGGCGTTCACCGTTTTCCTCGAAGCTGGAAACCGCAAAGCCGCCGACGTGATCGAGATCTCGCCCGGCTGGAACCGCACCTGGCGGGCGATGTGCCCCAACTACCGCTGCGTCGATTTCCCCGCCTTCGACATCAGTAAGGACCGCACCGACGAGCAATATTCCATCGTCATCGCCGACCAGGTGCTGGAACATGTGCGGCGGCCGCTGGCGGCGGTGCAGAACATCCACGCCATGACCCGGTCCGGAGGCTGGGCGATGGTGGCGACACCCTTCCTGTTCCGCGTCCACGCCAGGCCGCACGACTACAACCGGTGGACACCGGCCGGCCTCAAGCAATTGATGGTCGAGGGCGGCTTTTCCGAAGCCAGCGTTAAGGTCCATGGCTGGGGCAACAAGGCTTGCGCCAGGGCCCACATCGGCGGCCCTGTCCGCGCCTACGGCCTGTGGCGCGATCTCAGCAACGACGAGGAATACCCGCTGATGGTCTGGGCATTTGCCAAGAAGGGGTGAGCTATAAGCATCGAGGGGCGCGACAGCTCTCGACGGACAGCAGCGGCGAAGCTGCCAATCTCCCCCGCAAGGGGGGAGATCAGCTGACCCTCACCCCCGCCGTCTCACCAGCCGCGCATGCCGGCGCCAATACCACCACGCCAGCACGCGCTTCCTGAAACTGCGCTTCATCGCGGTCATGGTCTAAAGCCCCAGAAGCACGCGGCGCTGGCCGGTGAGGCTCGCCGGCGCGAGGTCGGTCTTGATGGTGCTCAGCGCTCCCTGGCGCTGTTCGAGCTCAGACCTGAGCGCCGCCTCGCGCGCCTGCACGTCCTTGTCCTCGGCCGTCGGTGTCGTCGGCAGCGGCTTCAGTTCCGGTGGTTTTTGAAACAGGCACATGGTTCCAGCCTTCTCTTGTCCAGTCATAGAGGAAAAAATCTTCGCCGTTCCTGCCGTAACCCGGCAGCAGGCAGCGTTGCGTGGCGCCGAGCCGGCCAAGCCAGCGCAGCGCCAGTTCATTGGCAGCCAGCGCCCGCGCCTCGACCCGCCAGGCACCGCGTGCAGCGACCTGAGGCCCAAGCACGGTGTGAAAGAACACGGTGATCCCAGGCACGCAGCGCCTCATGCGGCGCGTGCCCCAGCTCCAGGCGATCCACAGCCCGCCGCGCTGTTCGGCGGCGCCAAAGCCGGCCTCCGGATTGCCGTCGAGCTCGGCGACATAGGCGAACCCCTGCAACGCCGTCAGCGCCAGCAATGCCGGCGACCACTGGTCAATCTGGCAGTCGATCTCGGCGCGGTCTTCCGCGCGCAGGTTGGCGGCGATGTAGGAGAGATCGCGCAGCGTGGCGGGGATGATGCGGAGGGTCATGGGCAGGCCAGAGCGATGGGGTGCGCTTCCCGCTTTCGGGCGGAGTCTCGAAGGCCCGCGCACTTGACCGGCCCCGTCGCCAGTGACCTACTTCGGGCATCGAACACGCAGGCTACCGACGACTGGAGGAGACGGGCGAATGGACATTCGATCGACGCTGACGGAGCTATGCGAGGCCTTCAACGCGCACGATCTCGATCGCATCATGGCGTTCTTTGCCGAGGATTGCGTCCTGGAGATGCCGCGGGGGAGCATGCCTTGGGGCACGCGTTGCGAGGGCAAGCGCAACGTACGAGACGCGCTGGCGACACGCTTCGAAGGCTTGCCCGATGTCCACTACGGCAACGGCCAACATTTTGCAGATGCGGCCGCCGATACCGGCATCTCGAAATGGACCCTCACCGGCACCACCCGCGAGGGTGTGAGAAAGGAAGTCCAGGGTTGCGACTTCTACACCTTTCGCGACGGCAAGGTGATCCGCAAGGATTCCTACTGGAAAATCGTGGAGTAAGCCACGAATTACGGTGACAGTGCACTATTCGCCGGTCGGGCACTTCGCCCTCACCTGAAAGCCCCCAGCGGATCGCTCTGCCCCGCCTGTCGCCGCGCGCTCCTGAACTCCGCCGGATCGACCATCGCCTCCCGCAGCATCATCACGCCATAGCGTGTCGCCGCCATCAGATCGTCGCGCAGTTTCACCACCTGGCCATCCCTGCGGTGATAGAGCCGGAACTCCTCGAACCAGGGCGCAAGCGTCGAGAACACCTTGAAGCGGCCGGATTGCATGCGGTCGAGCATCTCCATCAGCCCGGCCTTGACCGAGACAGAACCGTCCGGGAATTGCGCGTGGCGGGTCAGCATGTTCAGCCCGTGCGCGGCATATTGCCGGGCAAGCGCCACGCCCGCCCCTTCCAGCGTTTCGCGGCGGCCATCGCGCGGCCACGCCCAGGGCAGCCAGTCGCCCCATGGTTTCAGGGTCAGCGTCTGCATCGCCGGCGTCTGCTGCGAAGCGCGGCAGGCTTTGGCGACATAGACGACATCGGCCTCGGTATCCCATGCGAGCTCGACCGCGGCCGACGGATGGTCCCAGCCGAAATCGAGCGCCCCGATGCGCGGCCAGTAGCGCGGCAGCCGGAACGGCGCGCAGGCGATCAATTCCTCGGCGACCGGAAAGATGCGCCCGGAGCCCAGCACCGGAATGCCGCGAGCACGCGCCTCCCGCTCATGCGCCGGATAGGCGGCAACGATCGCCGCGCGCTCTTGGGCTGAATAATGCTCGGCATCGTCGATGGTCATGAAGGTGACGTGGCGGCTCATGGCGAACTCCTGAATCACCTTGCGAGACGAAGGGGGTATCGCGTTGTTAAGGCGCGATTTTCGGGCTAGGCGCGGCGGTTCTCTCCTTCTCCCCTTGTGGGAGAAGGTGGATCGGCGCGCAGCGCCGAGACGGTTGAGGGGTGCTGGAAGAAATGCCTTCACTGCCCAGCTGGAACACCCCTCATCCGACCGAGCTTCGCTCGGCCACCTTCTCCCACAGGGGGAGAAGGGAAGTCCTGCGTCCTCACCCCTTCCCCATTCCCTCAACCTCCTCCGCCGATAAAAACAACAGCACCACATCCGACATACCGAGCAGCGGCGTAAACGTGACGATGGTGATGCCGCCGGTGGCGTTGGTGCGGGTCAGGCCTTCGGAATAGATGTCGAGCGGCGGTTCCTCGTCGAACCAGACGCCGTGCAGCGTCTCGCCCTGCCATTTCTCGCGGCCCTTTTCGAAGCTCTTGAACGACAACACCGATTCATCGGCCTGCACATCGCCGCCGCCGCCCCAGCGCACCACGACGCTGTCGAGCGCGCCCGGCGCGCCGCGTCCCATGATGGTGTGCACAATAGCGTCGGCAGGGATCATGCCGGTGCCCCAGGCCGTCTGCTGCTGCGGCGGGCCGACTAGCACGCGCTGCGGGTTGTCGCGCGTACCCTCGCCGGTCACGCCAGCCGCCCACAGCCGGACCGCGCCGGCAAAGACCTTGCCTTGCCACCACGAGGGGTAGCGCCCGGTCAGGTGCATGGCCCATTCGGCGCCGCCGGCCCTGGTCTTGCCAAGCTGGTTGCCGGCCATGAACAGCCGTTCGCGGTTCTGCGCGCCCGCGGCATGGAACTCGGCTTGCCTGGCATAGGGCCGGTAGGCGGCAAGCTGGTTAGTGCGGCGCCTGCGGTCCAGTTCCGCCAGCAGCGCCAGATATTCCGTCTTCGCCGCCGAGGTCTTCGAGGAACGGCTTGAGGGCGGCTTCGAGGCCGCGGATACGGCTGCGGATCTCGTCATCGCTTAAGCCGTCCAGTTGGTTGATGGAAACATGCAAATCCTTGGGCAGCACCGAAAGCACGATCTTCAGATATTGGTCGGGCTTGTCGGCACGCACCTCGGCAATGACCCCGGCGCCATGCGTCCGGAAATCGGCGCGCACGGCCGCCAGGAAATCATCCCCCAGCGTCCTTTTCCCGCGCTTCGGCCGGCGCCTGGCAGCGGGCTTGGTGGCTGGCGTCGCGGTCCGGCGCTTCGGCGCCCGGCGAGCCGGCGGCGGCTTGTCAGCCATGCTCGCCCCCTGTGGTCTTTGCAGCGGCCGTCCTGGATTTCGCCACCGTGGATTTTGATCGAGCGGTTCTTTTTACCCTCGATTTCGCCACTTTGGATTTTGATCGGGCGAGGCGCTTGCGCGGCTTGCCGGCTGCCCGAGCCGGCTTGGCCGGACCAGCCTCCGTCTCTGTCGCGCCGGC
Organism: Mesorhizobium sp. P2_D1; assembly: GCF_056404455.1. Classification (NCBI taxonomy): domain Bacteria; kingdom Pseudomonadati; phylum Pseudomonadota; class Alphaproteobacteria; order Hyphomicrobiales; family Phyllobacteriaceae; genus Mesorhizobium; species Mesorhizobium sp. P2_D1. Next base: position 22,471 of record NZ_JBFUDZ010000041.1, on the reverse strand, counting down.
TGGTGTTGCCGCTTTGGAGCTCGCCACGCCGGAACCCGCCGCACCAGAGTGGCCGGCAAGGCGCAGCCGCTTCATCAGCCGTGCCGCCCCGATCGCCAGGTGGCTGCCACCCAGCGATCCCAGGCCAAAGCCGAAGCCGCCGGCCGCATCGACCGGACCGCCGCGCACCATGCCGATCAGCACGCCGGGCGCGACCTGTTCGATGAGCCCGAGACGCGGCTGCGGCGCCGCCCCCTCGAACGCGCCAATGGCGCTGACGACCTCGCGGCCGTCATCGTCGGTGATGATGGTGGCGTAGCGGCGCATGGGAGTTCTCGTGGATATTGCGAAGGGTCGTCGGGCAAAGGATGGCGTTCCGTCACGCCCCCCTCTGTCCTGCCAACGTTCAAGTGGTTTTCAAGGGCGCATCGATAGACAGACGCCAGAAACAAAAAACCCGCCTCGGCGGCGGGTCGTTGGCGCAAATCAGCACCATGGACAAATATGTAGCATAGCTGCCCTCACCCAGTCAACGATTTTCTGAGAAAAAATTCCTATAAGCCCTTTTTCGACGCCCGCCAACCAAGCTCCCGCGCATCGCTGAAGGGCAGCCGAAAAACAAAAAACCCGCCGGCGCGGCGGGTCTGGAGGTCGTTGGCGCAAATCAACACCATACCCAAATCAATAGCATGCCCTCACCGGACAACCCGATCGGCATGCGAGCGGGCGGCAAGGCCAGACTTTCGTGTCGACTTTTCATAAGCCGACATCTGTGAGACCGTTAGCTGAAGCTCATGGAATGATTCGCGTCGTACGGCCTTGTAGGAGAGGGCGATGGACAGACCAACCATGGCATCCGTCTTCAGGGTGCGGCATGCGCCGGCCACGGTTTCGGTGTGCGAAGCACCGGTCAGGGACAGGCGGACCCGATCATCCGCGTGCGCTCGCTCGGCGAGGCGATCCGCTTCGTCGCCCACGCCTACCCCCAATACGACATCAGTGCCGTCGCCATCGCCGCGGCAGATCCCTCGATCCCCCGCCTCGGGGGTCTGGACGTGAAAGCGCTGTGGCGCGAATATGGCGAGCGCCTGACGCAGGAATAGGCATTTCCAGGCAGCCAGCTCTGTGATCTTTTGCGACCTCGACTACGCCCTGCCCTCACCGCCGGAGCGGAAACGCCGCTGGCGCGTTTTCGATCATAGCCACGGGAGCAATCGCCATGAACGTCGCCAATCTGCAACTCGAGGGCCTGCTGATGGCCGTCGCGTCGATCAACCACCTCCTGGTCCAAAAGGGGGTGCTGACGGCGGAGGAAATAGACCTGGCCTTGCGCAAGGCCGAGGCCGGCGAAATCAGCCAGGAGCGGTCCGAAGGCATGTCCGCGTCAAGCCGCGACGCCGTCAGCTTTCCGATACGGCTGCTGGAACTGGCCAATCAATGCCAGCCGGAGGCGGACATGCCCTCCTTTTCAAAGCTCGCCCGCATGGTCGGCCAGATCAAGGAGCCCTACAACGACCAGATATGAAGGACGCCAACGCGGGCTTGCCGCTGCGGGATGGTCGCGCGCCTGGGCCTGGCTGCCGGCAAGGCGTAGCGGAGACCACGGGAATGCCTGAACGCGCTCTCTGACCCCTGGTCGCCCTTCGTCATTGTCGTCGTATTGCGCTCAGCCGAGTTCTTGGGCGAGTCCGATGAGCAGCCCTTCAGGCCCGCGGATGTAGCAGAGCCGATACACGTCCTTGTACTGGACCACTTCGCCGACGAGCTGCGCGCCGCGATTGCGGAGCCTTTCAAGCGTCTCGTCGATGTCGTCCACGGTGAACATGACGCGGAGGTAGCCCAGAGCGTTGACCGGGGCGTTGCGGTGATCCGCGACGACAGGTGGCGCGAGGAAGCGGGATAGCTCGAGCCGGCCGTGGCCATCCGGTGTGCGCATCATGGCAATCTCGACGCGCTGATCGCCCAGTCCAGTGACACGTCCGGCCCATTCTCCTTCGATCGTGGCCCGCCCTTCGAGCTCGAGGCCGAGCTCGCGAAAGAAATCAATCGTCTGACCGAGGTCATCGACGACGATCCCTACATTGTCCATCCGTTTGAGCGCCATGTGTCCATCTCCAAGGGTTTCGTCCAGGCCGTAAACTCATAAACTGCTTGCCAGGTGAGCAAATGGTTGATCCGGGGCTAGCGACGGGCTCCTGCGCCTACGCCCGGCCCGGCCATCCTGGATTCAGCGAGAGCACCCTGCCCGGGCCATGCACCGCCGCGAACAGCAGTCCGGCCATGAACGAAAAATGGTCGATGAAGAAGCCGAACTCGGCCTGGTTGCCGGCCCAGTGGCTGGGTCCGTGGAAGGAAAAGCCGAGGAACAGCACATAGGCGGCGGCGACCAGGGCCGCCGGCGTGAAGAAGGCGCCGGTCAGCAAGCACAGCACGAGCGCGGCTTCCAGCAGCGCCGCGCACCAGGCCAGGAACAGCGGAAACGGAAAGCCGGCGGCGGCGATATAGCCGGCGGTGTCGCCCATGCCCATGAACTTGAAGGTCACGGCCATCAGGAAGACGCCGGCGAAGATCAGGCGGGCGAGGAGAAGTGCTGTGGTCTGCCACGGTGCCTGAGTCGTTTGAGACTGAGTGGTCTGAGACTGAGTGGTTTGCGACTGAATGATTTGCGACGACATGGTCTTTTCTCCAGGATTGCAATGGGCTCCGGCCCAAGGACGGCCGACCGGCGCCAAATCCGACACATCAGCCAGATTTTTTGCGGGAATCCCCGATGCAGGCGCCCTGCCCCGGCGCCAAGACACCTCTAACCCGTTGAATCCACTGGTGCGGCAAAACCGATTTCACTTGCCGGCTGATGCTAAGATGGCGCCGCACTCAAACGGGGAACAGGACATGGCCAAGGCATTGACCATCGCCGCGCCGCAACATCCGGTGACGAGCGCCGCCTATGAACAGGAATGCAGGGAGATGCTCGTCCCGCATCTCGACGCGCTGCTCAACAAGGTCGAGGCCGCCGGCTGGGAGCGCGGACAGGCCGCGTCGGCGCTCATGTATCTCGCCGCCAAGCGCCTCACGCCCGCCTGATGCCATAGCGGCAAGGCCGGCGGCACGGCGATATTGTCGTGGCCTTGGAACTCGCGACGGCCGATCTGTGTTATGTCCTGTTGATCGTGGAATCGGGCGCCGACGGCTGCGCGTTTCCACGGCAACAGAAAGCGAGGCCTGAAATGGCTGACGACAAGTCGAAGACGAAGCAGGACCGCAAGCTGGTTTCGAGCGAGGAGCCTTACGAGGTCRCCGCCTTTGCCCGGAAATACGGCATTCCGCCAAGCGAGGCGCAAACCATCATCAAGCGCTATGGGCCGTCGCGCAAGAAGCTCGACGCCCATATGGCGGCCCGCGGCTAGGTCCAATGGGATCGGGATGGGGCTTTGTCCTGGACGAAACATCTGGGACGATCTCCTGTCCCGCCCGGCCCCGCAGCAGACTGACAAGATGGAGGTCGCATCATGTCCGACACCATACGCAGGACCGGCAGTTGCCTGTGCGGCGGCGTGCAGTTCGAGGTCCACGGCGCGCCGCTCAGAATCGGGCTCTGCCATTGCAAGGACTGCCGCAAGGCCAGCGGCTCGGTCTATTCGGCCTATGCCATCTGGCCGCGCGAGGCCTTCGAGACGACGGGCATCGTCAGTTCCTATGGCACGCGGAGCTTTTGCCCGACTTGCGGCGGTCGTGTTGCCTGGGTCGACGACAACGAGGCCGAGGTGATGATCGGCAGCCTCGACATCGCGCCGACCGATCTCATGCCCGAATACGAGTTGTGGACCAGCCGGCGCGAGACATGGCTGCATGCCTTGCCCGGCACCGAGCAGTTCGAGCATGACCGGCCAACGGCGAACGCCGCTGAATTGCCGCCGCCGAGGCCCCTGTCGGACGCCGTTGCGGGCGACTGAAATTTTGATCTCGAAGGCAGGGAACCCTGCCCTGTTGCCGACGTTAACCGGCGCCTCGTTTTGTGCATGACGTCCCGAAACCTCCGCGCACTTTCGGACGGCATGCACCAGTCAAGGAGACGACCGTTGAACGACAAGATGTTTCCCCATCCGATCAGACTGAAATTTAGCCCCGGGCGCGAGCGCGTGGTGCGCAGTGCCTGGGAAAGCCTCGAATGCCTCGGCGACTGGCCGGCGGGCCAGGGCCGGCGCTACCGGGCGGCATTGCGCAGCTGCCGCGATGCACTGGATGGCTGGACGCCGCCGGAAAAGGCGATGCGGGCGATGGTCGACGCCGCGCGCGAAGCAAAACTCCTCCATTAGCGGGAAAACAGGACATGGCCGAGCCGATGCTGTCGACACCGATGCGGATCAGGCCGCATGGCTCGGACACGATCCGCGACATCACCACGCTGAAGGATGCCAGCGAAATCCTGATCGACTGGCCGCAGGCCGAGCGCGGCCCGTTCTATCAGGCCGCGCGCGAACAGATCGAAGCGGCGCTGGAAAACAAGGCGGGTGCCGCCCAGGCGCAGGAAGCTTTCGTTGCCCTGTGCAACCTTGCCGGCGTGCTGGTCCGCTAATCCTTTCGGCTGCCGTGCCTCCTACTGCGCCGGCGGCTGGGCCGGCACTTCGCCCGGCTTGATGATCGGTGTCTTGCCTTCATCGGGGGCCGGCGTGGCCATCCCCTGATCGCCGGTGGCAGGCGGTTTCAACACGCCGCCGCAGTCATTGAGCGTGTCCGTCAGATTGTCGCTGCCAGGCTGCTGTTTTGCGCCTTGTTCGGTCTGGACCCGGCATTTGTCGGTCTGCGACCCAGGGTCCTGCTGCTGGCCCGTTTGCCCCGCTGCCGACAGCGCCAGCAGGGTGAATGGCACGATGGCGAGGATTCTCATCTCGGCCTCCTTGTTCCCGTCACGGCCGCTCGCGGCGACCCTTCCCTTCACGGGGACAACGCCTGTCGATGGAAAAGGTTGGCCGTCGGCGAAGCCGGGTTGAGTTCAAGCCGATGCAGCGCCCCAAAGGCTAGGTGAACCGACCGGGCCGGACCCTCACAGGTCGAAAGACGACTCCGCGGCAGCCATTTCGGCGCCGAGCTGCGGAACGACGATCGATTCCACCGGCGCCGTCAGCGACCAGCTGACACGACCCGGGTTGCGCTCCAGGACCGCCGAGCCGTTCAGCGATTGCGGCGCGACCCGCTGCAGGACGACCGTGCCAAAGCCCTTGCGCGTGGCTTCGTCTTGCCGTCCCCCTGGCCGGTCGCCTTCAGGCACCGGCATCGTTTCGTCCCAGACGAGATGGATTTCCCGCTTGCCCGAAGCACCGGCGGCGATCTGCCAGGTGATCTCGAGCCTCCCGGCATCGACCGCCAGCGCGCCATATTTGGAAGAGTTGGTGCCAAGCTCGTGAAATGCCATGCCGAGATTTTGCACGGCGTTCGGCTGCAAGGTCAGCAGCGGTCCCGACAGCGATACCTGTGCCTCGTGGCCGAACGGCTTGAGCTGCTCCTGGATGAGGTCGAAGAGGCTGGCACCCGCCCATTCCGAGTTGACCAGCAGGTCGTGCGACCGCGATAGCGCCATGATGCGGGAGCGGATGAGCTCTTCGAATTCGCGCGGATCGGTCGAGCGCTTGCTTGTCTCCCTGACCATCGAGAGGATCACCGCGAACTGGTTCTTGACGCGATGGTTCACCTCCCGCAACAACAGCCTGATCCGGCGCTCGCTCTCCTTGGTCGCGGTGATGTCGCGGGCGATCTTCGAGGCGCCGACGATCTCGCCCGTTGCGTTTCTGATCGGCGAGACGGTCAGCGATACGGCAATGAACCCGCCATCCTTGCGTCGCCGGATCGTCTCGTAGCTGGCGACGAGTTGACCATTGCGAACCCGGCTGATGATATCGACCTCTTCATCCCTGAGGTGATCGGGAATGAGCATCAGCACCGATTTGCCGACAGCCTCCTCGGCGGTGTAACCGAACATGCGCTGCGCCGCCCCGTTCCAGCTGGTGATGATGCTGTTCAAATCCTTGCTGATGATGGCGTCGAACGATGAATCGACGATAGCCGCCAGCCGTGCGTCGGCGGGAGGGTCGAGCGGACCATCGATGCTTGCCAAATCTGTCATTGCCCACCTTCCCCCGTCACGTCGCCCTCACGGCGTGACAACGTTCCACCCCATGCCCAGCAATGCATGGTGGCGCGTTTGGTTGCAATCGACGGGCGACATTCATTGGCCGGCGGCGACAGCCACCGAAGGGCGCGGACCAAAAGCTTCGCAATCAGTTCGGTTCGGGGGCGACGTCGTCCGGGGCGTCAAGCGGAGGATCGGCGTCGGGATACCGTTGCGGACAATCCTCGTAGCGGTGGTCGCGGCCGCCGCAGAAGGAACAACACATGGCTTCGCGATCCTCGTCTCCAGGTGGCCATTGCGGGGTCTCGTAGGGTTTCCTGCCGTCCATCCCCAGCAATGCGCGACGCGGCATTTGGTTGCGCCGCAAAAAACGGCCAACTGGCTGTTGCGGAACCGCTGGAAGGGATGCGAGTTTCGGGTGACACGTTTGCTTGGTACGTGAAACGCTGAGGTACGCCATGCTCATCCGCCGAATTGCTTTGACGACAGCGGCCATGCTGCTTGCCGCAACCAGCCTCGCCGAGGCCCGGCCCGACACCCGCACGATGGGCTGCCAGGAGCTTCAGCAGCTGATCCAGAGCCGCCGCGCCGTGGTGCTGACCACCGGCCCCAACACCTATGACCGCTATGTCAGGCAATTCGGCATCGAATGCGACTGGCCGGAGGTGCCGACGTCGGCCTATGTCCCGACCCGTGACGGCAGCTGCCCGGTCTACCGCTGCGACCAGGCGATCGGCGATCTCCCAGATTGACGGCGACGGCTTGCCGCCAATTGCCGATCGCCAGTTACTCGATTAAAATAGGATCGCGCTGTTGCGGAACCGCTGGCGGGATGCGAGTTTTGCGTGACACGTTTGCTTGGTACGTGAACCGCTGAGGTAACCACCATGCCCATCCATCGAACTGCCCTGACGACTGTAGCGATGCTGCTTGCCGCGACCGGTCTCACCGAGGCCCGGCCCGACACCCGCACAATGAGCTGCCAACAGCTCCAACAACTGATCCAGAGCCGCCGCGCCGTGGTGCTGACCACCGGCCCCAACACCTATGACCGCTATGTCAGGCAGTTCGGCAACGAATGCGACTGGCCCGACGCTCCGACGTCGGCCTATGTCCCGACCCGTGACGGCCGCTGCCCGGTCCACAGGTGCGCCGAGCCGGTTGGCCGTCTCCCGTGACGGCGACGGCTTACCGCCAATTGCCGATCGCCAGTTACCCGATCTCAAGAGGATCGCGTTGATCCCGGCGCGCGAACCGGCTAGGGGTGTCGGCGCAGGTTGCATTTTCCCGCTTCGTCTAATGGTAGGACAGCGCCCTTTGAAGGCGTGAATCGTGGTTCGAGCCCATGAGCGGGAACCAAGAAAATCAACGACTTAGACTGGCTGCGGCGGAAAACGTCAAATATCAATCGAATAAACGCCTGCGAATTTGGGTGAACGGCAACCGTTGTTTTTCAACCGAATAATGGCTCAGACCTGAACTGGGTTGCCGTATCCTACCGGTTGGGCAATGGTTATCTCTCTGCTCGGGAGGGGAAATTGTCTGACGACGAAAAGAAGCCGCATATCCGACTGGCCGTCGAGAACGACAAGAAGACTGTCGACAAATCGTTGGCAAAGCATGAGATCGAATGGCCGCTCCGCGAGCTTGCCGCGAATATCATGCGTGTGTCCCGAGGCGCCGGAGAACCATACAGCATCATCATGCAGTGCATAGCGGTCGTAAAAGGTGCCCAGTCGTACAGTGAAAAGTGCGGCGAGTGGCCGGACAACATGGATGTCAAAGAGGCACTCGATTTTCACGATCCGCAGCTACGTGATTACACCAGGACATACGACGAGCGACGTTCTTCGATGGAAGACATTGTGGAAGGCGCCCTTCGGTTGGCGGCCGGCAGGATCGTCGGACAGAAACTACAGGAAGACCACGGCGAGAAGGACTTGCTCGCAGCCATTCGACGGCTGGAGGAATATCGAGCCGAGCAGAAAGCCAAGTGGGCAGCAGAGGCGAGAGCTGCCCGAGCAGTGCCGGCCGCAAAAACCCGAGCAAAGCTGATCCGCAAGCCAAAACTATAAGCCCGCCACCGTGAGGCAGCGGGCTTTAAACGTCGCGGAAGATTATTCCCGTCAGGCTATACCAGCATTTCCTGCGACTTGAGGTCGTCGGGCCACATGATCGTTTCGCCGTAGATATCCGGGCACGGTTCGGCGTCACCGCCTTCCTCGTCGTCGCAGTTGTCCTGCTCAAGATCATCGAGGCAGCCAAGGGACGGCTCGTCGTCGGCTGTGTCTTCCAGATCGCAATCAACCTCCATAAGATCCAGTGCCGTAATGAGCGACATGGCGCGGTCTAGGAGGTCATTCAGGCGCTTCTCGACGGACTGGCGCCAGACACGGGGATCGATCCCCCTTGGCATCCCTAGCGGCTTCAGGACGGGTGTATGGGCGTTCATGACACTCCTCCCGCCATAGCCTTGATGTCGGCCGTCAGGGTATCCAGGATTTCATATTCGTCGAACGTCCAACACTGGTGCACGCGAAGCTTGACCAGCATCCCGGCCAGCGTTTGTGCGCGCTTGTCGAGAAGAGACTCGGCGATGTCCCCGGCGGTGCTCATCAGCCTGTCTCGCTCTTCCTCGGCTTCCCGCAAGCCGCTTTTGCGAATGATCTCCTCGCATTCGGCCTGCCATGCCTCCAAGCGCTGGCGGGACTCCCTATCGTTCTCCCTCCAGGCGACGGCGGCGGGATGGGCCAACCACGAATCATCGGTACCGTTGGGGTCGATACCTCTTGCCATCTCCCAAAACGTGGCCTTGATCTCATGAGTTCCCGGAAGCTTCGCGGGCTTCGGCGGTTTGAGGCGGAATACCCGTTCCTCGATTTCTCCAACTTTGTCGGCGACATCCTCATAGATCGCGTATGCAGCGTTGAACTTGGTTTCGATCTGGAACAGTTCGGCGTCGACGTCGGCGGCAGCATCGGCTTGTGGCGCGACGACAAGCGCGGCGGCGGCAGTGCTTCCTACGGTCAAGGCACCAAGGAAGGCGCGGCGGGAAAATCTCCCCAGGATGGGCATTACCTCGGTGGCGGGCATAGCTTCGCCGGCCGCCGGAAACGTGAGTTTCGGCATGATGGGGATATCTCCCTTGGTTGGTTGCTTACGCTCTCACATTCTCATACAATGCCACAATTGGTCAACTACATTGTGAGAGATTCGCACACATGGTCCGAGAAGCGCCGATTTCATTCCGCATAGAACAGGCGCTGAAAAATGCCCTGGAGCAGGCGGCAAAGGACGACATGCGTTCCGTGTCGTCGATGGTCGAGAAGATCCTGACCACGTACCTGCGTGACAAAGGCTATCTGAAGGGGACCGCCGAGTGACGACAGACGACGACAAGGCGCGGCTGAGAGAGTCGGTCCTAGAAGCGGCGAAGCAGGGCATTCGCAGCAAGCGCCCGTCGCGGAAAAATCCGCACTACGAGTCAGACCCACAGTTTCGCTTGATGCTCGATGTTGTTGGGCCGTGCCGCGCCACGATGGAGCGCCTTCGCCGAGATGCTGTTCAGCCGGACGATATCCTCAAAGGCTGTCTCGACGAGCAGATGCGAAGCCGCAACCTCGACCACATCCGAGACTTCCGTGATTTCCTATCAACGACGACTGAACCGGCTGCTTCGTTGGCCATGGTGATTTGACTCCTCTTAGGCCGCAGCGACGGGTCGAACGCCGGGGTGATCGGAGAGATACTGATTGTAGTCGCTGTAATATTTGCCACGGGCGATCTCGTCGGCCGTGGCCTCCCGCAGGCTCGTATTACCGGGAGTGATGACGTAAACGGTCTCGCGACTGTCCTTGCCATCAATGCCACCGACAAAATCACCATTCGGCAGTCGCGTGCCACTCTGCTTCGAGTTCCTCAGCCACGGGATGTCGTTGCCCATCTTGCGCATCGCCTCGAATTGGCGATCCGTAACGCCGGTGATCTGCTTGATCTCGTTGCCGGCGACGAGCATTGCGGCCTGTGCGGCTTCTGCGGCTTCCTCGGCAGCGCGAATTTCGGCCACTCTGTCGCCGAACCGACGATCGACGGCCAAGTCACGCACTTGCGTGAACTGATCATCTGAAAGGCCGCTGAGAGCCGAAGGCGCCGAAAGGACAGCGTCGGCAATCCTCTCGTCCTTGCTGCCCGTCAAGAACGCCATGCGGTCATTCGGTTTCATACCCTTCACCATCTGCCGGATCTCCTGCCGCTCCAGCGCAGCGGCAATGTTGCTCGGGTCAGGTGCCGGGATCGAAATCGCCGACCGCGCCCGCTTTGCAGCGGCCAACGCATCAGCGATCGGGCGGAATGCGGCCTGGAGCGCGGGAAGGTAGCTTTTCGACGCCTCATCTTTCAGGACGTTGCTGCGGCCGACCGGCGTAAAGCCAATATCGGATTTCACCGCCGTTTCGCGAGCACGGAAGCGATCAGCCACATCGAGGCAGGCAAGAGCAGCCTGTCGCAGCGCAGCGCTCGACGGATGATCAGGAATGCGGGAAAGGAGTTGCTGGGTGCGGATGTTCATTGGATTACCTTTCAGGCCGCAGCGGCCAACACATTGCGGATGATGTCGTTGCCGCGCTCGCGGACTGCGTCCTGCCAGTTGATGCCTCCGTCGGGCGCAAAGAGCTGATGACGGAGCGCCCATCGGCCAGCACCGCTGCATAGGTGTAACCACGCGTCGAGCGGAAGGATGCCGTTCCCACTTCGATGGTGACTGAATTTGTCAGGTCGAACGAGTCCGCAGTCTCCCGGTCAATGAGCAAGGCCAGGCTGGGAATGCCGGTCAGCATCGCCTTGACGTAGCGGACGATGACACGCGCTTGTCGACGGTCGGCGGCGATCACCAGGACAGTGGCCCGCTCGCCTGGCGCAAGGTATTGGCGATAGTCGAAGAAACAGGCTAGGAAGACCGCCACAAGGGCCATGACGAACGACTTGCCACCACGGCGGCCGACGATCAGCCAAGCCTCGCTATTGGCCTCTGTAGGCGCCTCTGTGCGTCCTGTGTGGTGCCGAAAGGCCGCCAGTTGGTCATCGGTCATCGGCAGGCCAAAGAACGCGGCCAGGAATGCGAACCACGATGCGTAGTTGTCCCGGTTCTTAAACCAGGGCGCAAAGAGCAACGGGCTTTCACAGGCCTGGAGGATGTTCATCATGCGGCGTGGCCCGCAATGATGTCGCGAAGGGTGGGCGTTACGTCCTTTGCGCGGCGTTCCAGGCCGATGTCGGCAAGCAGGCGGCGTTGCGCGTTCGTAAGGGCCATGAACTCGCCGAGGTCGACGGGATCACCCGACAGGTACGTTGCGCCTGCATCCTTGATCATGGCGCCGAGCAGTGCCGCACCATCCACGATCTCGCGTTGCATTGCCGACAGTCGATCGATGCCGCCTAAGTCCTTGGCGATCTGGTCGCGAAGCTCGAATGTGGCCTGTGCCGCCCTGGTCCGGCGGTCGAGATCGTCCAGTGTCCGCAGTCGAACCTTACCACCGCCCTTTGCAGGGGTAGCGGCCTGGCTTTCGGCTTCCATCTGGTCGGTATCTGCTAGCAATTTGAAGGCCTTTATTCGATGAATATGCGATATATAACACACGCCATCATCTAAGTCATTGATTTTACTTATTCACTAGCGTTCGCTGATGTCCATGTTTACGCCTTCTGTAGGCGACTACCATGTCTCAAGGTCGGTTGGCCTTATCAGCGGAGAAAAAGACTGCGCGCCCGCGCTTTCGTCGGTGCCCCAGCACAAATCGCGATTCTGCGATCCAAGGGGCCGGACACCGGACACTGTTATAGACAGTTGTCCGTGTCTGTCCGTCCTGCACCTCACCCGGACATTTCACGACAAGTCCGGTTTTGTCCGGTTCTGTCCGGCTTTCAATCATCGAAGCAACGCCACACGTAACCGTCATAGATGCGGATCACGCCCCTATCGATAAGGTTGTCGCGGCTGCGATTGAACGCCTTGAGACGACTGTCGGCCTTGTCACTGCCTGAGACGCCATGTCGGTCGCAACATTCCCGCCATTGGTCGACAAGCACGACGTTGCACGGCGGCCAGTCGGGACCGGTCTTTCGCGTGCCGTGCTCTTGCAATGCCTCGTCGAGCGCCTGCATTGCGATGCGCTGGCGAACCGTCAGGTTTCTGCCCTTGGACGACTTAACAGCGGCGTCGAGCACCGGAACAAGGCTATCGCCCGCTTGAGCCATCCTGAAGCCCCATGAGCCGGTGCTGTCGGCATCCTTGTGGCGTTCCACCGTCAATGTCCCGGTGAGCGCGTCCTTGTCACCCTCCATGCGTAGGCGGCTGTCGAAGCTGCCCCAGAAGTGCGTGTGCATCCTGGCCCGCGTGTCGTCCTGCCAGCCTGTGTGCGCCACGGTGAGGATGGAAGCGCCGGTTTCCCGGAGAATGCGCTGGATGCCGTGCACCCATGCCCTCGCTGTCTTGTCCTCAATCTCCGAACCCTTCATGGAGCCGCCGAAGATGTCGAGCACGACAAGGGCGAAAGATCCTCGAATGTTCATGGCAGCAATGAGCGCTGTCACGTCGTCGGCAGCGTCGAGGCAGATTTCCTGCGGGTAGAGAAAGGCCCTACGGTCTTCCTCGGAAACGGCGTGATGCTCATACCAYGCCGGAATGCGAAGCCTGCCGACACCGTTGGCGCCTTCAGTGGCGACAAACAGGACGCCACCACCACTTACGGCATTGCCGTGCCAGTCGCGGCCGGCGTCTACCGATAGCCCGATGTCGATCGCCAAGAACGACTTGAACGAGTTCGACTTGCCGAACATCAACGCCGTGCTGCGCTTCTGGATAACCCCCTCGACCAGCCATTCCGGCTCCGGCATAGCTTCCATTTCGGCATAGCTGAGCAGATGCAGGCGCGGCTTCGGCGGCGGCCTGTCATAGTCGACGCCACGGTACGGATCGTCCGAGCGGTCCATCAATAGCCCCTCCTCGCGGCGCGCCGGTATTCCTGCGCGGCCTCGCTGATATGTAAGGGCACGGCCGGCGGCGATATCGGCCTTTCCCTGCCTGACCACTCGGCAAGCAGGGTTGCAGCGCCGTCCTGCAAGCCATCCAGCAGCAGACAGTGGTAGCCGTGGTCATCGAGACGAAACTGCGCGTCGATCAGGCAGTTGCGAGCCACGCGGACAGCCGCGACCACTGGTCCCGGCACGGGTTCATTCGTCATGCTCGTGATCATGCCGGCGCCCGCCCGTAGACGAGCTCGGCTGCGACGATCGCCAGGGGCCAAGATATACGGAACAGCGCCTGCAATCGTTTGGCTTGAAAATCAACCAGATTACGGTTAAGTTCCGAGTTGTCGATTGTGCTGCCCTGCCATTTGATATTTAGAGCGACCCCGGCGTTAGCAGCGCTGGGGTTTCGCTTTTCAGGAGGCCACATAGGCGCCTCCAATCGTTTCCGCTGCGAATCGCGCAAGCAGGGCAGCTTCAGCGCGCCCGTGGTCTTTCTTTCGGCCGAAATGGATGCTCGACGGCCAATAGCGAAGGGCCAGCGCTCGCGCCTTCTCCTTATCGCTATCGAGCCGGAAATGCTTTTTCCAACGGCCAGGTGTAACAAGGTGCATCGGAACATTGAGCGCCTGCACCACGCCCCGGACGATGCCGTAAGCGACGCCGAATTTGAACGTCGATGAGACGCCCTGTTTTGGCATCGGCCCGACGTGCTCGATGACCGCGACGGTCGGAGCCATTTGCGCGATGCGCTGCGCCAAAGTCGTCGCGTCGATCTCGCCGCCGGCAACCGGAACATCCTCGGCGCCGATCAAGTCCGGTCGAGCAGGGAAATAGAAGGCAATTGCGCCGGTCGCTCCGGGATCAATGCCAAGGATGCAAATCTCAGGCGCCATTATGCCGCCTCCCGCGTGGTCGGGAGGGACTTGAGATAGGCCTGTAGCTCCTCGGCCAAAATAATGGTGCGCCGGCCGTCTTTCCGTGCCGTCAGTTTGCCGAGCTTGATGGCCTCAAAGATCTTCGTACGCCCGATGCTGGAGAGATCAGCAGCATCCTCGACAGTCAGTCCGAATTTGTTAGTTTCCAAGGTCTTGCTCCATGAACGGCGGACAGTCCGCGTTAATTCATGGGCGTATTTTGGCTACACGTTGGGCCGATACTCATCGGCGTGAAAGTGGCCTCTTAAAAATGATTTCTGCAAGGTGATCGCAAATAACAGTCCACTTTATTGTCAGGCCTTGGCCCGCCGGGATCGCCCCATGTAATTGATGAGGGTTTCAACGTCGTCGAATGGAATCCGCCCCTTGTCTGCCAGCTCTTGCACAGCCTCAGCCACTCCAATTTTTCGGCCTTCAGCAGCCGAGTCCTGTACGTATTGCCGAACCATCCAAGTCCGAGATCTGCGTTCCTGTTTTTCCTCGGCAGTCAATCCAGGCCGCGCATGCGGTCGGTCCAATTCTCCGCTGAGAAGCTCGGCCAGATATTGACGCTCACCGATGCCAATCTCCCGATCCGGGGACAATAAGATTGCGATAAGGTCGGATGTTGCCTCAATCCTGGCGCCCCGCGATTTCTTGCTTTTGAGGATACCGGCCGCCCTGCGGCAGGCATAAACGAAATCCATATCCACGGCGTACAGGGTGATTGCCTCGTTCATGTGCGGGCTCCCATATGGACGACGTTGCTACCTTCCTGCGGGACCAGCGGAACGATCGCCGCCCGTGCCATCTCTTCCAGACCAGACGTGATCCACTTCGAATAATGCCGCTCAATCATGGCCGTGCTGGTGTCGTGGAGCGCTGCCACCAGCCTTATCGGAAGATTGGCTTTGATGCCCTTGACGATGCTTGAATGCCGCAGAGCATAGGGGATCATGTCAGGCAGTTCGGCGCGTTCCTTGATCGCCTGCCAAGGTCGGACCATTTCTGCTGACTGCCATGGGCCGCGACCAGCGCGCTGCCACTGAATGCCCTTCACGTGTTCGTAGCGCTGGCGCTCCAGCAAGATAGCGTCGGGCGCGCGACCCGTGACAACAGGTAAAAGGGCATCGATGACGTCTCGACCCACCGGCACGGTGATGGAACCGGATTTTGCCCGGCGACCCTTCCGACTGACCGGGACCATGATCCTGCCGGCGGCAATCTGACAGTCACTCACCCGAATTCGCGCCACCTGTGAGAAGCGGGCGCCCGTGGCCGCAAGCACAAGCACTATCCTGAACAGATCACCGTCCATGCCGAGTTCTGCGTCAACCGCACGGGAGGCGCGAAGCACTCGGGCGATGTCGGCATCCGATAGGATTTGGTTGTCACGAGCGACGGGCTCGGCCTCGTCGGTATGCTCGGGCGCCCGCAAGCCGTGCTTTATGATCGCCGGCACGGAAGGTAGGAGCTTGGCCCTGTTGGCATTGTAGGCTGAATTTAGAGCTGCTTTCAGGTCGTTGATAAGCCGCTGGCGCGTGGTGGCCTTCATGGTGGATGGCAGGCTTGCCCGCCATGCTTGCAAATCATTCTCAGTGATCATGTAGAGCGTAACGCCAGCCAAAGGCGTTGCCGGGATTGCCTGTTCCTTGCCCCGCGCTGGCTGTCCTAGGACGTGCCGGCCGAGCCGCCTGGCTGCGTCGGAACGGATCGCCCGCCCTGCCCTCTTGGCGTCCCTGTCGTTTCTCGATGCGATATAGTCCGCAACAGCCTTTGCAATGGTTAGTGCGGGCCCTTCGGCCTCGGAAGCGGCAAGCAGGCGTTCCCGCTCAACCAGCCCGCGAGCGGCTTTTTCTGCCGCCTGGAAAGTGAGGTTTCCAGCCTTGATAGTGTCGTCGGCATTTCCGATGGGCGCCTGTTTGTAGCCGGTCCCATTTCGCCAACGAACCAGCCAGACACCGCCCCTTTTCCCCTTGCGGTAGCCAAGGTGAACATCACGGTCCAAGCCTCGCCAATGCAAGCCGGCGGGCAAGTCCTTGCGGGCGCTGGGCGTTGTAATCTTCGCTTCAACTAGGGTTTTGGCCACTGTGTCAGCCTCCAAAGTCGTCTAATATGCGTCAAATATATACCCGCGTGCCTAGACGAACAATAGCGAACGGCAAAAGCCAAACACCTTTATTTTCTGGTACTTATATGAACCGCCCTGAATGGTTGGACTGAGGTGTAAGCGCCCTTTGAAGGCGTGAATCGTGGTTCGAGCCCATGAGCGGGAACCAAGATTGAGTTGGGACGTCGTTTTGCGTCACCTTTTCGCGAGCTTTCGGTAGTCCGGCCTTGGCGGCCTTGATGGGCTGAGTAAGTTCGGCCAACAGCGGATTCATCCCTTCCTGGGGTAGGAGCATCTTCTGCTTGGTCTGGCATCTGGATTAGGCCCTATCCACCAGTCGCTCCTTGGTGCGTGGACGGGCTGCCCTTTCACGGCGGTAACAGGGGTTCGATTCCCGTTGGGCGTACCAGACTTTCAATAACTTGAGGTCAATCCGCAATCTGCGGTCCCGATAAGAGACCCGAAAAGCAACCGCAGAATCCATTTTCTGAATGTTACGCAAACGACGGTCTTCGGATCGGTTCCTCTCGTTTTGCGCTAAACGCTGACGTGGCGCGTCCTTGCGGCCACCACGTGCGTAAGCGCCAGCGCCTCCAGCCAGCAAGGGCAACGCCGACAATGTAGCCCGGCAGCAGCCGGCGACTGGAAGGGTGCGCTTCGTGGTCCATTAAGCAAGCCCGATGAATCTAAGCGCCGATAGTCGTGGTTTCAGCGCTTTCGTGCTTAGCTACCAAGTTACATTTCGGGAGATGGCCAGCATGCTCGCGATGGTGCAAACGCTGTCCGAAACCAATCTGTTCTTGCTTGCCTTTTCGGCGTTGATCTTCGACATACCGCGCTACACCTTGTCGCTGGTGTCATTGGTTCTGTTCGAAACATGGCGGAAGTCGCAGTACGGCCCAGTGCGTTCCGACCATCCTTCGGTGAGCGTGATAGTGCCGACGTTCAACGGCGGGGCTGGACTGCATCCGACAATCGCCTCGTTGCATCGCCAGACCCAACGGCCGGTCCAAATCATCATCGTCGACGACGGTTCGACAGACGATACGCGCGCGACCGCGGAGCAGGCGCGCGCTCTCGGCCTTGTCGACATGGTGATTTGCCATGGTACTCGCTGCGGACGAAGCGCGGCAATCAACGCCGCGGCCAGGTTCGCAAGCGCCGACCTACTCATGACCGTTGATGCGGACACGATATTCGAATCCACCGCGGTCGAGCGGCTCGCCTCGGTGTTCAGCGATCCGCGGGTGGGTGGCGCGAGCTGCAACATTGGGATTGTCAACGAGAGCGAATCGCTTTGGACCGGCCTTCAAAGCATCGAGTACCTGATGTCGATTAGCGCTGGGCGGTCCGTGCTCGACATCGTCGGCGCCATCGCGTGCCTTTCGGGCGCCTGCTCGACCTATCGGCGCGAGGTATTCCTGCGGCAGGGCGGGCTCGACGTCGGACCTGGTGAGGATCTGGAGTTCACGCTGCGGCTGCGACGACTGGGTTATGTGGTTCGCTTCGTCCCCAACGCCTGGGCCGGAACGCTCGGTCCGGTCAGTGGCGTCAGCCTGTTGCGCCAACGCGCCCGATGGGATCGTGATGCGCTGCGTGTCCGTCTGATGATGTATGGCGAGCTAGGCTTGTTCCAAGGCCGCGAGCGCCTGAGGGACTCGTTGCAACGGCTGGACTTCATCATATTCGACCTCGTCCCGACCCTGAGCCTTCCGTTCTATCTGGCCTATGTGGTGCTGCTGTTCGGCAGCCAAGCGTTTACGTTCCTCGTCGCAATCTATGTCCTGCTGCTCTGGTTATCATTTTTCAACATGGCGCTCGCCTTGGTCATGTTTAACCGATCGGCCAGTTTTTTTGGGTTGGGCTTGGCGCTGATCTTTCCATTCTACCAAGGTGTCTACCTGAAATGCGCCCGCTTCTTCTCCTACTCGTCGGAGATCATCTTTGCCACATCGCGGCATGACGACTTTGTTCCACCGCGCGTCCGTCGTGCGCTGTTCGGAGGCCCCGTTTGAAGGAGGGTGTCATGAACATAACGGTCAACCGCCTCGATCCCAATGTGCCTGACCCAATCGAGAGCCGCCGGCGCGCGGCCGGGCGCCTTGTGCGGTTCGCATATGGCGCTACCGTATTTGGCGTCCTTGCGTTCTTCGTCATCTATTTCGGCGCGCCCTTAGTGTTGCTGAGCGGCCCCGGCACCGTAACAGCTCCCCGCTATGTGGTCTCGCTGCCCCATATCGTACAGATCAAGACCATGAACGTGGTGCCCGGCGCTACGGTCAAGGCCGGTCAAGTGATAGGTACGGTCAACTCGCCACAGGTCGACAGCGTCATCGCAACCTACATGAACGCTCTGGCGGACATCGCGGTTCGCCGGGCCGAGCTACGGGTCAAACTCCGGGTGGCACAGGAATCGCTGGCGTCCTCGCGCTCCTATCTACGACTCACCGAGGAAACCATCGCACACATCGAGGAGATGTCGTCCGCCAGCCTCAGTTATCGCGTCGACATGTACCGCGAGCGAGCGCAGGCCCTCAGGACCGTGGTTTCGCAAGAAGCGGAAATCGCCGAGGCCACTGTTCAGCTTACCGACCTAGACAAATTCAATCAGAAGATTCGCGGTCACATGGATGCCATCGAGGGCAGTTTCGCAGGCGGCGAAGTCCTGGCGCCGGTTGCGGGGGTGGTATCAACCAATGTCGCGTATGCCGGCCAGTCCCTGGTGGCGGGCGCGCCGATCGCCGAGATCCTCGATCCGACGGACATCTTCGTCGACTGGTACGTTCCCAACGAGCGTCTGGCCAATCCCACGATAGACGATCAGGTCCAGGTGTTGTTCGGCAACCGTCGAATTCCTGGGACGATAATCGACATTCTGCCGGTCTCGGATATTTACGCTGGCCGGCAGCCGCAGTTCGGCGGCGACCGACAGGCTACCCAGATTGCGCGAGTCCGCTTCAACAACGGCGTGACCCCGCCGCCGCTCAGCTCAACGGTTTACGTTCACATGTATTACACCCACTTCACCGCCCGAATCGCTAAGTGGTTGATCCAGCTGCTGCGACTCGACTGAACGGCAACACCTGATGCAAATTGAAGCTGACCAGTCGCAGTGCCCCGCTTGTGGCGGCGCCCTCAAGCTGTTCCCGGTGTTCCATCATATGATGTGCGCGTATGTTGGCCCGGAATACGATTTTGTGCCATCAGCCGGTGGCTACGGCTGCCCAAAATGCCGACGCCTCATCCTATCGGGCGATTATGCCTGCGAGATTGTCGGAACAAGCGCGCTATGCAGCCGGTGCCACAAAGAGATGGTCGTGTCTTCGGCGGGCAAGGCTCCGCTGTGACGCATGAGGCCCCTCCGAATCTGCAAGAGCCTTAAGTATCGCATCCGCATAGGCATACCCTCGCCGAACATCGGGGGACTGGGGAAGCCCAGGCTGACGCGATAGCGGTGGATCATCGGTCCTGTTGTGAAAGCCATTGTGATCGACCTGTTGGTGGTCCTCGGTTGACGGCAAGGCCCTAACCTACGCGGTCACACCATGCGAGAACGGACCGTCTTACCCTACCTGAAGGCGGGGCGGACTTTCGAGCCCGTCTCTGGCCGGCGCCTGTTACCCCAAAGCCCCCCGCCCAATAGGCGTCGGCCAACTTCCATCAGAGATGATCCTAGCTGCTCTCGAAAGTCGGTTTCCAGTCGCGGTTCCGTGCCTGCTGCTGGCCGGCGTAGTCGGGAATGCACGTGAAGAACACCGGGCTGCGGCCGCGACCCTCTGCCTTGCAATCCGAGCAGCCAAAGCGCCCGACCAGATCCCAATGCATTGACCCATGATCAGGCCCGAGCCTGTCGATCAGCAACTGGATATCGAGCTTTGTCGACTTGCAGCACATCGGGTGACCGCAATTGACGTACATCGTTTCGCGAGCGGCCAGAGTGTCGGCGAGCGACGCACCGCTAGCGGAAAAGGCCCGCCACCGGATAACGATGGCGGGAGCTTGTGTGGCTGCTCGGGGAGTGACTGCCGAGCAGAATCAGAACTTCCACTTTCTGCAACGGATTCCAGCCTCGCGCACAAAAAAGCCCGCCACCACGAGGCAGCGGGCCAGGGTCTTATGGAGTGCTGGGATCAACCAGCATCGGATCAACGAGCGGCGGTGGGGTTGGTTGCGAACTACAAACGAGGGATGACGCTCAGCAAACGAGGGATGACGCTCAGCGCGGCGGCGATAAGCGAAGGCCGCCGCCCTGCGCGGTGTCCGATTTTCAAGGGGCCGGTATTGGGGTAAATTGCCCTAGGCTCATGCCGCTCACGTCGGGAGCATTATTATGCCTTGGGATAAAAATAGGGCTATTTCCTTTGCGCGAGGACATGCTGGTGCTGGCGGAAGTCATGGCAAAGGTCATTGTGCAAGATCTGTAAGGGAGGCAATTGAAAGCGGCGGCATAACGTTGGTTCCAACTGGTGACGCGAAAGATTACGGACGGAATCTAACAAACGCTGGATTTGTTGAGACAAATACAACCATGCCAATTGCTGGAGACGTTGTAGTTATACAGGGAATAGATGGGCATCTTTCCGGACACATGGCTATCTATGACGGTAGAATATGGGTTTCCGATTTCATACAAAATGAAAGCCTTTACCCAAATCGGGCTTATCGCCAAATAAAGCCTAAATATAAAATCTACCGTCACCCCTGAGAGCACGCCGATGGCGTGGTTTGAAGTGCCGCGAATGAGAGGCCTCAGTCTTCAGCCGCGGGCCTGAACTTCCGGACGATCATCTCGAACAGGATGTCCGAAATCCACATGGCTGAAACGCCAATGAGAAATGCCGCTGCCTAGACCGCCAAAGCACTCCGCGCGGCCTAGCGCCTATGGAAGCAGCTCGGAGCGTGGAACGCCTCGATCATAGCCGGTATCGCTTTCCTGATCGTGTTTGCGCTGGTCAAGGTGGCGCTGCCCGACATCAACGAGGTGCCGGAGAAGTTCTCGGCCGTGCTGTTGTGGCAGTTCCGCGTCGCGTCGATGGGGATCCAGCTCATCCTGTGGACGGTGATCGGGCTCTTGTTCGGCGTCGTGGCTGAGCGGAAACTCGCGGCCGCCAGCCAAGCCCGCCTCGCGCGCGCTTGAAATCCCATGCGGTGGCCGCCAAGGTTTCGTGCCCTGGCGGCCATTTTCTTTTTGGCCGTTTAGCCTTGGCTTTTGCCTATCGCAACCGCTGAGGCGCATAGCGAGTTTAGCGATTCGCAACCGGCAAGTCGGGGCACACGGATCTTCGAATCGTGCGCGGCCGGCTTATCTATGAGGCGTTCGGGCCGCATGACCGGCACGACACCGCCACTATCCACTCGGCCGTAGCCAACCCTTGTCGAACACCTTTTTAGCACGATGACGGTCGACATGTGGCTCGATCAGCTTCTTGTACGCATAACTGACCTGTTGGTATTCGTCTGCGCAATCCTCGGCTCGTTCCTTCGGCAAGTATCCCTTATCGACGATGTAGCCGAACTGCTCCTTGTCGGCACCATAGGCTAAGCACAACTCGTTGTAGAAGCGTTGCGCTGGCGTGCCATGTACGTCCGCAAATTTCGCCATTTGAGGTGGAGCTGTCGCGGCCTCCGCCTCGGTCTTATACGCGTAGGCGGTGCCCCCGACGATCCTGCGTGCCTCGTCCTTATGGAGTTCCAGCGTGATGTAGGCAGACACCTGATCAGCGGCGTCTTCCTCGCGTCCAAACACCGGCACCCGCAGCATCTCGAATAGGGCGTGGCCAAATTCATGGAAACAGGTATCCAACAAGGGACCCGTGACGGCGTCGTCCGGCGTGACGCCGGCCAACGTGGTGTTTGCGGGCATGGTTTTCCGGAGTTGCTCAATGTACTCGTAGCAAATCGTTATCACGTTGTCTTCATACCAGGCATTGGCGTCACCGTCGCATCCCTCCACCTTTACCAGCAAAGGGCGCGGCAGTCGGAACGGACTGAGAAATTGCTGCAACCTCTCCAGAAACCTGACTTCCTTCAGTTGTTCGTAGATCGGCTGATGCGCTGAATTCTTGGGAAGCACATAGCTCACGGTCACCCGGTTGGCTTGAGCGGCAAGTGCTGTCGTCAAGGTGTCCGGCGCGACTACCGCCCAGGTGATAAGCAACAGCAAGATCACTCTCATCACGTTCTCCTCTATGCCATCGCGGCATTGTCTGACGTCTGCGCAGTGGCAGCCCTGCCCTTGTGTCTGGACAACCTCTGCCGTGCCTGCCTGATGCAGTCGCGGCCGACAAATGCTGTCGTTTTCTCACACCCACGCAC
>NZ_JBFUDZ010000040.1:0-51600 GCF_056404455.1 Mesorhizobium sp. P2_D1 | reverse complement strand
GGACTTCATGAAGCGCAAGCACAACGTGCGGACTTGAGCACAGCAGTTCGATCCATGTTTGTGACCGAGAGCGCCGCCATGCACCCGGATGGCAAGATGGCCAGAATCGCTTGGCACGAAGAGGGCTGAGGTCCGTATGCGCATCGAGTCGATCAAAGTCTATCAGGTGCTTCTGCCTGTCAAAGGCGGCGCCTACCGGATGGCTAGCGATACCGTGCAGAATCTGGATAGCACACTCGTTGAAGTGACCACCGAGGACGGACTGTCAGGCTGGGGTGAGACGTGCCCGGTCGGCCCTGTTTATCAGCCCCAACATGCCCTGGGTGCGCGAGCGGCAATTGCCGAAATAGCGCCTGGACTCGTTGGTGAGGACACTGCGTCCATGCGCCGCCTCGCGAAACGAATGGACGAGCGGCTGAACGGTCACAACTATGCCAAGGCGGCCTTGGACATAGCCCTCCTCGACCTCGCCGGCCAGCGGCTGGGCGTTCCGGTTTCAACACTTCTGGGCGGGGCGCTCACCGATCGTGTACCGTCTTACTACTCGACTATTCTCGGCGCACCGGACGAGACGGCGCGTATTGCCGTCGACAAGGTCAAGGCCGGATACCCACGACTTCAGATCAAGATAGGCGGACAGGATCTCGAGCAAGACGTCGCCACCGTGCACAAGGTATGGGAAGTGGTTGGCTTCAAGGCCCGGATAGCCGTCGACGCCAATCGTGGCCTCACCGCCGCGGCGGCGTTGCACATCGATCGGCTTTGCCAGGCAATCCCGTTCGTGTTCGAACAGCCTTGCAACACCATGGAGGAAGTCGCCAGTCTCAAGGGACGCGTGACCCATCCGGTCTACCTCGATGAGAATACCGAGGATTTGAATGCCGTCCTGCGGGCAGTTTCCTCAGGTATCGCGGACGGATTCGGATTGAAGGTCACCCGCCTTGGTGGCCTCACCAAGATGGTCACGGTCCGCGACCTGTGTGCGATACGATCGCTCCCGCACAGTTGCGACGATGCCTGGGGTGGGGACGTCATCGCCGCGGCCTGCGTGCACCTCGCCGCTACCGTCGAACCGAGCCGTTTCGAGGGCGCCTGGATCGCGCAGGAATACATCGAAGGGCATACCGACCCGGTAAACCCCGTCGTCATCGAAAACGGGCATATAAGCGTCCCGCAGATGCCAGGGCTCGGTGTCAAGCCTGAGCGCTCCCGGCTCAAAGCGCCTGTCGCGACTTTCGGAGGCTGAGGATCCTGTGATGTTCGCGGCGATTGTATCTGCCAGTGTCGTCGGCAGTTAACCGCGGAGGTGCTTTTGCGAGCCTCCGGAATGTCTGGCGGGGCGCCTGGGGGCTGGCGCTCCAGGACTTCATCAGCCGCAAAAAAGTCGATATGCAGGATGTGTGGTATTGATAGCGTCAAGCCATCAAAAGCCGGAGATCCTGCATGCGACTGACAGTGCTCGTTGCCGCCCTTTCGATAGCCTTGCCCGCGGCTGCCTTCGCCGGACCAGCGTCCGATGCGGTGAAGTTCTTCTATGTGCCGGCGGTCAAATTCGAGGCTGACGAGCAATACCGGGATCGGTTCACCGAGCCGGTGACGAGCCTGTTCAACCTGAACGACCAGGCAACGAAAAAGAACCCTGACGAGGTCGCCTGCATCGATTTCGATCCTGGCCTGGACGCACAGGACTTCGATCAGAAGACTGTCTCGAAAACGCTGAAACTGTCCGAGAAGCTCGATGGTGACACCGCCGAGGTTACGGCGTCCTTCAGCCTTTTTTCGGAAGGCGATGACTCCAAACGTGACATGGTCTGGTCGCTCAAGAAGATCGACGGCAAGTGGAAGATATCGGACATTGCCTCCAAGACCAGCGACTGGAAGCTCAGTGCGCTGGAATGCGTGGCCGGCCAGACGCCGGAGTGAAGGGGATGGTCCGTCGCCGGATCCTGGCACTATCGGCCATGTGCCTGCTGGCAGCGGGTCCGAGCGGCGCCGCCGCGCAAGGGCTGTTCGGTGCGCCGCCGGCAAACGCGCCGGCTGACAGCGCCCCGGGCGACAGCGGGGCGCCAGCTGCAAATGCGCCCGGCGGTGCGGTGGAACCCGCAACGCCACCAGTGGCATGGCCGCCCAGCGAGCCCGCCGCACCCATCCAGCCGGGATCGCCGAGGGCGGTGGTGCGGCCATTTTACGATCAGGTCGGGCTCGAACTCGATCCGGCGCAGCGCAGTCATTTCATCGATCCGGCGAAAACCGTTCTCGACAAGAGCGACGCCTTGCGCAAATCGGGACAGGGCGAATGCCTCGACCCCAACATGGCGCTCGACAACGCGAACTATGACAAAGCCGAGATCGACAAGAGCCTGAAGACGCTGGAAGCGATCAATGGCGACAAGGCCAAGGTCATTGTCGCCTTCGTTGTCGCCGGCAACCCGCACCGGCTGGAATGGAAGTTCAGCAAGGTGGACGGCGACTGGAAGATATCGGACCTGTTGTCGGTGACCGGCGAATGGGCGCTCAGCCAATATCAGTGCGAATGAGCGGGAGACCAAAAGCGCGTTGTTGAAACGGATTCAGGCGACGCGCCTTAACTCTTTGTTTTTATGTATGCCGTTGCCTCAAAACCGGCGTCAATTTTGGGTGACATGCATCAGCCGCGCCCACGATAGGGCGCCACTCCGGTATCGGGCAACCAGGCGCCTTCCGGCGGCGCGCCGGTCTGCCAGAACACGTCGATCGGAATGCCGCCGCGCGGGAACCAGTAGCCGCCGATGCGCAGCCACAGCGGCTTGGTTGCCGCCACGATGCGGCGGCCGATCATCACGGTACATTCTTCATGGAAAGCGCCGTGGTTGCGAAACGAGGTCATGAACAGTTTCAGCGACTTCGATTCCACCAGCAGCGCATCGGGGGCGTAGTCGATGACGATATGGGCGAAGTCCGGCTGGCCGGTGACCGGGCACAGCGAGGTGAATTCCGGGCAGGTGAAGCGCACGATTGCGGGCGGGCCGTCGCCGCGCGTAAACGGCACGGTCTCCAGCACCGCCTGATCGGGGCTCTGGGGGGTCTCGACGTGTGCGCCGAGCTGGGTAAGGTTCTTGGTGACGGTCATGGGCAGCATTCCTTCGAATTTGCCGCTCATTAGCACCGGACCGAAAAGCGCGCAGCGGTTTTCGGTCGAATCCGATCATTAAATAGGATCTGAACCATCGGACCGAAAAGTGCCCCGGCATCGTTGGTGGCGCGCGGTCGGCCCTGCGTACGAGAGCCCGTGTACGTCGGTCAGGCCGCGCGCCCGCACGTCATCGGCTTGTCGCCAGACAACGTACGATTCTGTGAGTTGCTGCGTCTCAGACCATCCTGGCGACGGCCATGCAGAGCACGGTGACGACCAGCAGCCGCGCGGCGATGCGCTCGCCCGTCGCCATTCTGGCGCGCAGTTGCGTTTCGGTTTCCGCATTTGCGCCGGCAAGCCGCCGGCTGGGCGCCCTGACCATGGCGCCGAGCACGCCCGCGGCGGCGAAAGCGGTCAGGATGCCAAGCGCCAGCACCATTTCCATCGAGCCGAAATAGGCGCCGTGGAAGAAATACCAGAGCAGCGCTCCGGTCAGGAAAACCATGCCGGCCGCACCCATTTGCGGCTGGATGAAGCGCTCGGCACGGATATCGGGATCGCGCGCCAGCGTGATCGTCGTGCCTGCCCAGAATACGCCCGCCATGACGTGAAGGCCGATAACGACGATGTAGACGTACTGCATGACCGGATTCTCCTGTTTCGTGCGTCAATATGATATAGTTAGATATCTAACGGTTAGGTGTCAATGTATAAACCACGGCCAGTTCCATCGGCCTTTCCCTTGTTCTAGTGTCTTGTGATGACGCCCTTTGAACGCCCGCCAGTCGGCATGAATCTCGGCCGTACCGCCAAGCTGGTTGCCCAGGCTTTTGACGCTGCCCTGGTCGAGGCTGGCGGCACGCTGCCTGTCTGGCTCACGCTGCTTTCGGTCAAATCAAGCAAGCTTGCCAACCAGCGCGAGCTTGCCGGCATGATCGGCATCCAGGGCGCGACGCTGACACACCATCTCAACGCGATGGAGACGCAGGGCCTGCTGACGCGCCGCCGCGATCCCGTCAACCGCCGGGTTCACCTGGTCGAACTGACCGATGCCGGAGAAGCTTTGTTCGAGACATTGCGCAAGGCAGCTCTTGTTTTCGACAAGCGGCTGCGGGTGGGTCTTTCCGACGAGCGCTTGGCTGAGTTCGCACAGGTGCTGGCGGCCTTGCGGGCCAATGTGGAAAGCTAGGGCAGGCTCAGTCGTCGTAGCTCTGGATTGCGCCAAAGGTGTAGTGGCGCAGCTTCAGTGCGGTGATCAGGTTGGTCAGTTTGGTCTTGCCGTCGAAACTGTCCTGGAACATCTCGTCATGCATCAGCAGGATCAGCTTGTGCGGCTTCACGAAGCGGCCGTAGCCGAACAGGTGATCGATCTCGCTGACCAGATGGTCGACGCTCTGCACCGGCTCGCCGCTGTCCTTGTGCACCCATTCGTGGTCCCAGCCATAGAGATAAAAACCCGAGGCCGCGACAAACTCGTAGTCGGGTTCCTCGCGTCCCTCCTGGGCCAGGCCAAGCGAAGTGTCGTTCTTCGACATCGAGGGCAGCCTGAACACGTCGCGCCCCGGCAGCCGGGCGTGCACCACCGGCTTCAGGCCGAGCACCACGTTTGCCCGCATCATGTCGGCGACGACGCCTTCGGTGTCGGCGTAGTAATGCTGGTAGCGGTTGTTGGCGTGGCTGTAGCTGTGGTTGCCGAGCGTAACCAGCGGAAGCTGTTTGGCGCGCTGGACGAGCGCCCTGTTGGCGGTGCTTGCTTGCGCATGCATGCCGACCATGAACATGGTCGCCGGAACCTGTTCGGCTTCCAGCACGTCGAGGATGTTGCTGGTGCCGTTCAGCGGGCCATCGTCAAAGGTGAGATAGATTGTGCGATCCGCCCCATGGGCGGGGAACGCAAAAATCAACAGTGCCGCCAGGACAATCCGAAACGGTGTCATCACCCGCACTATCAGGTTGCGATGACGACAGGCCGCCATGTCCACAACGGCTTGTCAAGGCGGGCGGTGCATGTCGCCCAAAGGTGCGCAGCGGTTCTGGGGCAACGACATGGAGAAAACGGAGAGACAAATCGCGTCGGATGTCTCCGCTCGAGCGCGACGCGCTTTGCCTACGCCAGGCTTCCCTGCAGCACCGTCAGCCTGGCCTTCTTCGGCATGCGGGCCGTCAGCCATTCCAGCGCCTTATCCTGCGGCATCGGGAAGGCGATGGAATAGCCCTGCACCTGATCGCAGCCGATTGCCATCAGCGAATCGAGCTCGGCCTCGGTTTCAGCGCCTTCGGCAACGATCGAGATGCCAAGGCCACGCGCCAGCTCGGTGATGGCACGCACGATCTTCGAGTTGTCGCCATTCTCATGGATGTTCTGAACGAAGCGGCGGTCGATCTTCAGCCGGTCGATCTCGTTGGGGTTTACGTGGCTGAGCGAGGCATAGCCGGTGCCGAAATCATCGAGTTCGAGATGGACGCCGGCTGCCCTGATATGGCGCAGCTTGGCGGCGATGCCGGTCTTCTCGTCGTCGAGAATGACGGACTCGACGATTTCCAGCGACAGTTTCTGCGGCGGCAGCCCAGCCTTCTCCAGCGTCTCGAACAGGAACGCATCGAAGTCGTGCTCGCGCAGTTCGGTGCCTGAAACATTGACGGCAAGCCGCCCAAAGGCAATGCCGGCGCGGTTCCATTCGGCGGCTTCGTTGATCGCCTTCGAGATGACGATGCGGCCGATCTCCGGCATGAAGCCGCATTTCTCGGCGACCGGAATGAATTCGCCGGGCGAGATCATGCCGCGCTCGGCATGGTTCCAGCGCACCAGCGCCTCGATGCCGCTGATCGTGCCGTCGGTCAACGAGACCTGCGGCTGGAAATAGACCTGGAACGCCCGGTCCGCGATGGCGATCTTGATGTCGTGCTCGAGCTGCTTGCGATAGTCGAGCTCGCGGCGCAACTCTTCGGAGAAGAACGAGAAGTTGCTGCCTCCCAGCTTCTTGGCGGAGTAGAGTGCCAGGTCGGCGTGGACCAGCAGGTCCTGCGCATTGTCGGCGTCGACCGGGTAGACGGCGATGCCGGCGCTGGCGCCCGGAAGAATGGTCGTGCCCTGGAAGATGATCGGCTCGTTGATGTGGGCCAGGATACGCCGCGCCAGCATGTTGATGTCTTCGGTGCCGCCGGCGCCGCCGAGGATCATGACGAACTCGTCGCCGCCCAGGCGTACGCACAGGTCCGATGCCCGGCAGGAATCGCGCATGCGCTGCGCCGTGACGACCAGCACATAGTCGCCGGCGGCGTGGCCGAGCGTATCGTTGATCTGCTTGAACCGGTCGAGGTCGAGCTGGACGACGGCAAGCCGCTCACGACGCCGTTGCGAGCCCTTGATCAGCGTATCGAAATGATCGGTCAGGAACGTGCGGTTGTGCAGGCCGGTGAGGCCGTCATGCACCGCGATGAAGGCCATGGAATTGCGCGCGTCGATCAGCTCATGCGTCTTGCGCAGGATGGCGTTCGACATCGGCCGGAAGATGAAGAGCGCCACCAGCACGATCACCCCGAGGGTGGCGTAGAACAGCGTGCGGTGAAGCGCGAGCAGCTTCTCGGCGCGCTCGTCGGCATCGGCGCTGATGCGCTGGCCAAGCGCTGCGTAGCCCGACAAGGTCGCGTTGGCGACAGAGGCATCGAGATTGACGCGCTCGCCGCTGCCCTTGTAGCCGTCACTGGCGCCCGTCAGCTGGGATTCAAAGGATGAAATCAGCCGCTTGCCATTGGCGACGAGGCCTACCGAGAAATAATCGAGATGGAACGGCTTGGCGAACAGCACGCTCTCGGTCGATTTCGGGTCCAAACGGGCAGGCGACATCGGGTCGGCATTGGTCTGCTCGAGCAGCAGATCGTAGTTCGTCTCGAACTCCGCCGTCGCCTGCTTGAGAGCGCTGACCAGTGCCGGCTGCTTGTCACGCGAACCGGAACTCGTTGCGCCGGCAAGGAAGACGATGCGCTGCGACAGCGTCTTTTGCGTGCTGACGATGTCGAGCAAGGTGTTGTTGTGCTGCTGGGTGGCCATCATCTGCTGCAGCAGGATGAAGGAGGCTATCACCATGGCGGCGATGATCAGCAGGGCCAGCCAGTAGCCAGCCTTGATCAGCAGTATGAGCTTGCCTGAAACGGTTTGCACCGGCTGCTGCGACATGTTGTGGGGCGGCCCTCTCGCCAACGGATTCTTGTTGCGAGGACCATTGGCTTGCAAACGTTAACAGGTCTGGAAATCGACAGCCGGACGGCGAGGGGGAAACGCTTAAAGATCGCGAAATGGTTATCGGCTGGTTTCGTGCTGTGTCGGCATTTGAGAGGTCGTCGGCCAGCACTGTTGTCGTGACGTCGCTTCCGCGGCCGCATGACGATGCATATCGGGGCCGCCTGCCCACCGATCCGGTCGTTTTTGCGATGGATTTTTCGCGCGGGCCGGACGACAGTCGGCCCACATCAAACGAGGYCCGATCATGACCGCAGCATTTCTCTCTCACATCGACAGCGAACTCGCGGGGCTCAAGTCGGCCGGCCTCTATAAATCCGAGCGGGTGATCTCTTCGACCCAGTCGGCGCAGATCGAGGTCGGCGGCCAGAAGGTGCTTAATTTCTGCGCCAATAACTATCTCGGCCTCGCCGATAGCGCCGACCTGCGTGCGGCGGCCAGCCAGGCGCTCGACCGCTATGGCTACGGCATGGCCTCGGTGCGCTTCATCTGCGGCACGCAGGAGGAACACAAGCAGCTCGAGGCGACGATTTCATCCTTCCTCGGCCTGGAGGACACCATCCTCTACGGCTCCTGCTTCGACGCCAATGGCGGCCTGTTCGAGACACTCCTCGGCGAGAACGATGCGATCATTTCCGATGCGCTGAACCACGCCTCGATCATCGACGGCGTGCGGCTGTCGAAGGCAAAACGCTTCCGCTACGCCAACAACGACATGGCCGACCTCGAAGCGCGGCTGAAGGAGGCGAAGGATTGCCGCTTCCGGCTGATCGCCACCGACGGTGTGTTTTCCATGGATGGCATCATCGCCAATCTAAGGGGTGTCTGCGACCTCGCCGACAAATACGATGCCATGGTGATGGTCGATGACAGCCATGCGGTCGGCTTCGTCGGCCAGAATGGCCACGGCTCGGCCGAGCATTGCGGCGTCGAGGGCAGGGTCGACATCATCACCGGCACGCTCGGCAAGGCGCTCGGCGGTGCATCCGGCGGTTACACATCGGGCAAAAGCCAAGTGGTCGACTGGCTGCGCCAGCGCTCGCGGCCCTATCTCTTCTCCAACACGCTGATGCCGGCGATCGCCGGCGCCTCGATCAAGGTGTTCGACCTGATCCGCAATGGCGACGCCTTGCGCGAACGCCTATATGCGAATGCGGCACGGTTCAGGTCGCAGATGGGCAAACTGGGCTTCACGCTGGCCGGGGCCGATCATCCAATCATTCCGGTGATGCTGGGCGACGCGACGCTGGCGCAGGAGATGGCGGCGCGCATGCTGAAGCGTGGCATCTATGTCATCGGCTTTTCCTTCCCGGTGGTGCCGAAGGGCCAGGCACGCATTCGCACGCAGATGTCGGCGGCGCACTCCAGCGCCGACATCGACCGCGCGGTCGAGGCGTTCGGCGCCGTCGGGCGCGAACTCGGGGTGATTTCCTGAAAGGCCGAAGTCGCAAAGCGATTCCGGAACAAGAGATTCAAGGGATAAAAGCATGTCGAACATGATGAAGGCGCTGGTGAAGGCCAAGGC
This sequence comes from Mesorhizobium sp. P2_D1, assembly GCF_056404455.1. NCBI lineage: Bacteria > Pseudomonadati > Pseudomonadota > Alphaproteobacteria > Hyphomicrobiales > Phyllobacteriaceae > Mesorhizobium > Mesorhizobium sp. P2_D1. Next base: position 42,723 of record NZ_JBFUDZ010000040.1, on the reverse strand, counting down.
TGAGCCGGGCATCTGGATGGAAGAGGTGCCGGTGCCGGAGATCGGCCCCAACGACGTGCTGATCAAGGTCAGGAAGACCGCGATCTGCGGCACCGACGTCCACATCTACAATTGGGACCAGTGGGCGCAAAAGACGGTGCCAGTGCCGATGGTGACAGGCCATGAATTCGTCGGCACGGTTGCCGATTTCGGCGCCGCGGTCACCGAATACAAGGTCGGCCAGCGCGTGTCGGGCGAAGGCCACATCGTCTGCGGCCACTGTCGCAACTGCCGGGCGGGCAGGGGGCATCTGTGCCGCAACACGCTCGGCGTCGGCGTCAACCGCCCCGGCGCCTTCGGCGAGTATCTGGCGATCCCGCAGCACAATGTCGTGCCGATCCCCGACGACGTGCCGGACGAGATCGCCGCGATCTTCGATCCCCTCGGCAATGCGGTTCATACCGCCCTGTCCTTCGATCTGGTCGGGGAGGATGTGCTGGTCACCGGGGCCGGGCCGATCGGCATCATGGGCGCGCTCGTGGCGCAATGCGTCGGTGCGCGAAAGGTGGTCATCACCGACATCAACCCGGTGCGGCTGGCGCTGGCGAAAAAGCTTGGCGTGCAGCACGTCGTCGACGCCTCGAAGGAAAAGCTGCGCGACGTCATGCCGGTGCTCGGCATGACCGAGGGTTTTGACGTCGGTCTCGAAATGTCGGGGGCGGCGCCGGCCTTCCGCGACATGATCGATACGATGAACAATGGCGGCAAGATCGCCATTTTAGGCATTGCGCCCACCGGCTTCGAGATCGACTGGAACAAGGTCATCTTCAAGATGCTGCATCTCAAGGGCATCTACGGCCGCGAAATGTTCGAGACCTGGTACAAGATGATCGCGCTGGTGCAGGGCCGGCTGGATGTTTCCGGGTTGATCACGCACCGCATCGGCATCGACGACTTCCAGACCGGCTTCGATGCGATGCGCAGCGGCAGTTCTGGCAAGGTGGTGATGGACTGGTAAGGCGCCGAGTAAAGAGGCGCAGCGATCCTTCGCGCCGACCGCTAGCGATCTAATTCTTGCCCAACGCTTGCTCCAGCGCGGCCAATCCTTCCGCGATTGCCATACGCTCGTTGACAGTCAACTTTTCCAGCAATTCCCGCTCGAACGCCTTCGCCAGCGGCACCATCTCACGATATGCCGCGAGCCCCGCCTTGGTCAGGGTCAGATGCTCGACGCGGCGGTCGTTTTCATCGGGAGTGCGCGTCAGCCAGCGCCGTCGTTCGAGTTCGGCAACGGCGCGTGACACCTTGGTCTTGTGCATGGCCGATTGCTTGCCGAGGGCTGTCGCCGTCATCGTGCCGTGCTGGCCCAGCCCCGAAAGGGTGCGCCATTCCGGCCGCGTCAGGCCATGGCTGTCCTTGTATATCCCCGCGAATTCCCGGCTGACCGCGTCGGCCAGGCGATAGAGCCGGTAGGGCAGGAAGTTTTCCAGGTCGAGGATTTCCATGGTTGCACATCCCGGCAGAAGCATTGGCATTGATAGTTACATTTTCGATGGTTACAAATGAAACCAGTTTGGTCAATTCCGGGAGGAAGCGATGGCCTTTTCCTACATGCCGGGCTTCGGCAACGACTTCGAAACCGAAACCTTGCCCGGCTCGCTGCCGCAGGGACGGAATTCGCCGCAGCGGCCGGCCTATGGCCTCTATGCCGAGCAGCTTTCCGGTTCGCCGTTCACCGCGCCGCGCGGCACCAATGAACGCTCCTGGCTCTATCGGATCCGTCCGAGCGTGAAGCACACCGGCCGTTTCAAACCGGCTGACTATCCATTATGGAAGAGCGCTCCCAATGTCGGTGATCACGAGCTGGCGCTCGGCCAGTACCGCTGGAACCCGGTGCCGATGCCGAAGGAGCCGACCGATTTCATCGCCGGCATGCGCAGCATCACCACCGCCGGCGACGTGCTTGGGCAAACCGGCATGGCGGCCCACGTCTATGTCGCCAACCGCTCGATGGTTGACGACCATTTTTTCAACGCCGATGGCGAGTTGCTCATCGTGCCGCAGGTCGGCGCCTTGCGCTTCGTCACCGAGATGGGCGTCATCGAGCTTCGGCCCGGCGAGATCGCCGTGCTGCCCCGCGGGCTTGTCTTCAAGGTCGAGCTGGTCGATGCCGAAGTGCGCGGCTATGTCTGCGAGAACTATGGCGCCAAGCTGACCTTGCCGGACCGTGGCCCGATCGGCGCCAATTGCCTGGCCAATCCGCGCGATTTCAAGACGCCTTGCGCCTGGTTCGAGGAGAAGGAGACACCGTGCCGGCTGACGGTGAAATGGTGCGGCAACTTCCATGTGACCGAGATCGGCCACTCGCCGCTGGACGTCGTTGCCTGGCACGGCAACTACGCACCCTACAAATATGATCTGGCCACCTTTTCGCCGGTCGGCGCCATCCTCTTCGACCATCCCGATCCGTCGATCTTCACCGTGCTGACGGCGCCCAGCGGCGAGGAAGGCACCGCCAACATTGACTTCGTCATCTTCCCGCCGCGCTGGTTGGTGGCGGAGGATACGTTCCGGCCGCCCTGGTATCACCGCAACATCATGAGCGAATTCATGGGCCTGATCCACGGCCAGTATGACGCCAAGGAGGAGGGTTTGGTTCCCGGAGGCATCAGCCTGCACAATCTGATGCTGGCCCACGGCCCGGATACGCCGGGTTTCGAAAAAGCCTCGCGCGCGGACCTGAAACCGGTCAGGCTCGACAACACCATGGCCTTCATGTTCGAGACCCGTTTTCCGCAGATGCTGACGCGCTACGGCGCCGAACTGGAAACCCGGCAGGACAATTACATCGACTGCTGGGCCGATCTGAAGAAGCGCTTCAACGGCACGCCCGAGGGCGACTGGTCTTGAGCGGCGAGCCGATGCCGGACCGGCTGGTGCTTTTGGGCTCGAAGGGCGGGCCGGCGCTGCGGCCAGGTGGCCGATGGCCGAGTTCGTCGCTGCTGCAGATGGGCGGTCGCAGCATTGTCATCGACTGCGGGCTTGGTGTGACGCGGGGTCTCGTCGATGCGGGCATCGGGCTGAAGGCGCTCGACCTGATCTTCATCACGCATCTGCATTCCGACCATGTGCTGGAACTCGGGCCGTTGGTCCACACCGCCTGGACGGCCGGTCTGGCCTCGCCCGTCAGCGTGTACGGTCCGCCCGGCACCGGCCATTACTGGCGGCGCTTTTGTCAGGCGATGGAATTCGACATCGAAGTCCGCATCGTCGACGAAGGCCGGCCGGATATTCGCGAGCTGGTTTCGATCAACGAATTCACCGAAGGCTTGATTGTCGAGCAACACGGCCTCGAGGTTTCAGCGCTGCGCGTCGACCATCCGCCGGTGACCGACTGCTTTGCGCTGCGCTTCGAACATGGCGGGAAAGGCGTGGTGTTCTCCACCGATACGGCCTTCTTTCCGCCGCTCGCCGATTTTGCCCAAGGCGCCGATATCCTCGTCCACGAAGCTATGCTGGAGGAAGGCATAGAGCGGCTGGTGGCCAAAACCGGCAATGGCGCGCGGCTGCGGGAACATCTGCTCGCCAGCCACAGCTTTGCCGAGGAGGCCGGGCGCATCGCCAGCGATGGCGGCGTGAAGAGGCTGGTGCTTAACCACCTCATTCCGGCCGACGATCCCGGGATCGGCGAGGCCGACTGGATCGCTGCTGTCAGGAAAACATGGGCCGGCGACTTGACGATCGCCAGCGACGGCCTTGTTGTGGAGTTCGCATGACCCTGAAAAGTGGAAACCGCTTTTCGCTGGAGATAATGCGTAAAACAAAAATCCAAAGCGGCGCCAAAGCCGTAACAGGAGAGGAAACCGCATGAAGCTTGCCACACTGAAGGATGGGACGCGTGACGGAAAACTCGTCGTCGTCTCGCGCGACCTGACACGCTTCACCGACGCCTCGTTCCTGGTGCGCACCCTGCAGGCAGCGCTGGACGACTGGCGGCGCATCGCCCCGCACCTCGCGACAATAGCGGAATCGCTGGAGAACAACGCGGTGCCGTCGGAGCGCTTCCACGAGCATGACGCGCACTCACCGCTGCCGCGCGCCTATCAATGGGCCGATGGCTCGGCCTATGTGAACCATGTCGAACTGGTGCGGAAAGCGCGCGGCGTCGAAATGCCGGCAAGTTTCTGGACCGATCCGCTGATCTACCAGGGCGGTTCGGATTCCTTCATCGCGCCGCGTGATCCGATCCGCATGGTCGACGAGGCCTTCGGCATCGACATGGAGGGGGAAGTCGCTGTCATTGTCGACGACGTACCTATGGGCGCCAGCCTCGATGAGGCACGCGCCGCGATCCGGCTGGTGATGCTGGTCAACGACGTGACGCTGCGCGCGCTCACCGGGCCGGAGCTCGCCAAGGGTTTCGGCTTCTTCCAATCAAAGCCGTCCTCGGCATTTTCACCTGCCGCGGTGACGCCCGATGAATTGGGCGACGCCTGGGATGGCGGCAAGGTCAGCCTGCCGCTGCTCGCCGACCTCAACGGCAAGCCGTTCGGCCGGGCCAATGCGGGCGTCGACATGACCTTCGATTTTCCGGCCCTGATCGTCCACGCCGCAAGGACGAGGCCGCTGGTATCGGGCACCATCATCGGTTCCGGCACCGTCTCCAACAAGCTCGACGGCGGACCAGGCAAGCCTGTCTCGGCCGGCGGCGCCGGCTATTCCTGCATCGCCGAACTGCGCATGATCGAGACCATTGTATCAGGCGCGCCCAAAACGCCGTTCCTGCGCTTCGGCGACACGGTGCGCATCGAGATGAAGGACAGGACCGGTCATTCGATCTTCGGCGCCATCGAGCAGAAGGTCGAGAAGTACGAGAGGTGAGGGAATGACGGGGGAAGCATTCTATCTGCTGGCGGGCGTCTGGGCGCTTGCCATACTGGCCGTGTTCACCCTGGCGATCCGGTTGAGCTACCGCATCGAGGCGCGCTCGCCGGACCTGACCAACCGCAGCGGCTTTCCGCGCAAGGCGATGATGTTCCACACCATCACCAACATGAAAGTCGCGCGGGACGCCGAGACGCAAGGCTTGCGGCGGCGCATGAACAGGCTGCTGCTAATCGTTCTCGCCGGATTTGCGGTTATGTGGGCGGGCCTGTATCTGGTTCGGTCAGCCGGATGAACCTGCTGGATCATCTGCGCCGCATGGCCGGCAACAATCTCTGGTCGAACGATCGGCTGTACCGTGCTGTTTTGCAGCTCAAGCCCGGCGAATTCGCAGCCGAACGCACCAGTTTTTTCCCGTCGATCGAGGCGACGCTCAACCACATCCTTGCGGTCGATCTTCTCTATCTCGATTTTCTCGAAGAGGGCGGCGTCGGTGCTGCCGCCCATGACGATTTTGTGCCAATCGACGAGCCGCAGGCGTTGTTTGCCGCACAGGTCGCCGCGGACCGTCGCCTGATCGCTTTTTGCGACCGGCTCTCGGCAGCCGATCTCGATCGTCAGGTCGTCACCGACCGGCGCAAGGACGGCATGATCCCCGAGCGCATCGGCGACATCCTCGCGCATGTCTTCCTGCATGACATCCACCATCGCGGCCAGGTGCACGCGATGCTTTCCGGCACGTCGGTCGCGCCGCCACAGCTCGATGAATTCCTGCTCGACTACGATATGAGGCTGAGGAAAGAAGAGGTCGAGCGGCTGGGCCTCAAGATCTGATTTGGCGCATGACCCGAAACCAGGGTCATGCGCTATCCGCTCGACCTGAAGCCTACTCCGCCGCCTGAACCTTGATCACGCCGCGCTTGATCTGGTCCTGCTCGATCGATTCGAACAGGGCGCGGAAATTACCCTCGCCAAAGCCTTCGTCGCCCTTGCGCTGGATGAACTCGAAGAAGATCGGCCCGATAACGGTTTTCGAAAAGATCTGCAGCAGGATCTTGGTCATGCCGCCGTCGACCACGCCTTCGCCGTCGATCAGGATGCCGTGCTTCTTCATGCGTTCGATCGGCTCGTCGTGGCCGTTCACGCGATCATAGGACATGTCGTAATAGGTTTCCGGCGGGCCGGGCATGAACTTCAGTCCGTTCTCGGCCAGCCGGTCGGTGGCGGCGTAGATCTCGTCGGTGCCCACCGCAATGTGCTGGATGCCTTCGCCATTGTACTTCTTCAGATACTCGGCGATCTGGCTGGTCTCGTCCTTGGATTCGTTGAGCGGGATGCGGATCTTGCCGCAGGGCGAGGTGATGGCGCGGCTGACCAGCCCGGTGATCTTACCGTCGATATCGAAGAAATGGATCTGCTTGAAGCCGAACAAATTGCGGTAGAAATCCCACCATTTGTCCATCTGGCCGCGATAGACATTGTGGGTGAGGTGGTCGAGAAAATAGAAGCCGACGCCTTGCGGCCGCGGGTTGCGCGCGCCGAGCCACTCGAACTCGGCATCATAGGCCGAGCCCTTCTTGCCATAGGTGTCGATGAAATACAGCAGCGAGCCGCCAATGCCGACGATGGCCGGCACGTCGAGCGCCTTGTCGTCGCCTTCGTAAGGCGTGGCGCCCTTGGCAACGGCGTGGTCGAAAGCGTGCTTGGCATCGACCACCCGCCAGGCCATCGATGCAGCACAAGGGCCGTGCTTGCCGGCGAACTTCATCGCATGTGAGCCCGGCTCGGCATTGACGACATAGTTGATGTCGCCCTGGCGCCAAACGGTGATGTCTTTCGTGCGGTGCTTGGCCACCGCGACATAGCCCATGCGGGTGAACAGTTCGGCGAGCTTTTCGGGCTCCGGATGCGCGAACTCGACAAACTCGAACCCATCCGTGCCGGCGGGGTTGTCCTTGCTGATCTTGGCGGGCGGGGCGTCGTGCGGGAAGGGGCCCATGATAGTCTCCGGATATGGCTTGGCCTGAAACGGCCACCTGACGCCATCATAGCGCGGAGCCGGCGCATGGTGCTTGCATTCAAACGCTTGAAATGATCAGTTCATGCGTAAAGCGTGCACGAAAGGGCATAAATCCATGGATGAGACGCGCATTGATCAATTTGACCGCAAGATAATGGCGCTCTTGCAGGGCGATGCGGGGCTGACCAACAACGATTTGTCGGAGCGGGTGAACCTGTCGGCGTCACAATGCTCGCGCCGCCGCCAGCGGCTGGAGGAGGACGGCTATATCAAGGGCTATCACGCCGTGCTCGACCGCGACAAACTCGGCTTTTCCCTGGTCAACRTCATCTCGGTGACGCTCGCCACCCACAATCGCGACAATGCCAGGCGGTTCGGCGAACTGGTGGCGCGGCTGCCCGAGGTGCAGGAAGCGCACGCGTTGACCGGCGAGATGGACTACATCCTGAAAGTGGTGACACCCGACCTGAAGTCGCTATCGGAATTCGTCAACGGCGTGCTGCTGCCGCACGAATCTGTGCAGCATGTGAAGACGGCGATCGTGCTCGAGACGCTGAAGGAAACCGGCGCGCTGCCGATTTGAACCTTGGGTCGATTTAACCCTTCGACTGCTGGATCAACCCATACAGATTGGTGCAGCGCGCGCCGGAGCGGCAATAGGCGAACACCGGGCCTTGGAGCTCGTCGAGCGCCTCGGCTTGATCCTCGACATTCTCGGCCGTGATCTGGCCGCTGATGACGGGGATGTAGCGGAAGGCCATTCCGGCGGCCTCGACCGCGGCTTTGAGCGTGTCGGCCGAAGGCTGGCCGGGCTGCTCGTCATCGGGCCGGTTGCAGATGACGCTCCTGAAGCCGGCCTCCTTGATGGCGGTGACGTCTTCGGGCTGGATCTGGCCTGAGACCGAATAGGCCTCGCTGATCTCGCGGTATTCCATGGCTGTATCCTCGCAATCTGATTTGGCGAGAAGTCTTGCCACTCTCCGGCGGAACCGGCAACTACTTCCTATGCCGCGGCCGGCTGAGCAAGCCGTGACCTCGCGAAACGCGCCACGACGATGCCGGCGATCACCGCCGTGCCAAAGATCGCCGTCGCGGAGGAGCCGAGACCAAGCGCGGGAATGGCGCCGCCGGGACAGAAGCCGGCGATGCCCCAGCCGATGCCGAAGACAGCGGCGCCGCCGGCCAGCTCCGCGTCGATGGTGCGCGTCGTCGGCGGGGCGAACGCGGCTTCGAACACCGGTGACTTACGGCGCCGGAATATCAGGCGGTAGCCGGCGAAGGCGACCGCAAGGCCACCACCCATGACGAAGATCAGGCTCGGGTCCCAGCTACCGGCGATGTCGAAGAAGTTCAGCACCTTGGCAGGATTTATCATCCCGGACACGGCGATGCCGAGGCCGAAAATCCCACCGATCAGAAATGCCGAGACGAGCTTGTTCACGGGCTCAGCCTCCGATCACGTGGCGGATGATGAAGACGGTGACGAAGGCTGTGACCATGAAGATCGCGACGGCGACGATCGAGCGTGGCGATAGCCGCGCTATGCCGCAAATGCCGTGTCCGCTCGGGCAGCCGCCACCGAAATGCACGCCGATGCCGACCAGGAAGCCGCCACCGACAAGTGCCAGCGTCGACACGGGCACGCTGAAGGCGATGTGTCCGCCGACCGTCTGATAGAGAAGCGGCGCCGCCACGGCGCCGGCGAGAAAGGCGGCGCGCCAGCGCCATTCAGGCGAAAGCGGCGGGATGACGCCGGTCAGAATGCCGGTCATCCCGGCAATCCGCCCATGCAGTGCCATCAAGAGCGCTGCCGACAGGCCAATAAGAGCGCCGCCAAGCAGCGACTGGAAAGGCGTAAAGTCTGTCATGTGATGCCGGCTTTTGATCCACGGTCGATCCGCGTCTTTGCGCAACTCGACACCATAGCGCAGATAGGCATTTCCGGCGCGGAATCCAGCTCAAACTGCCAGAGTGCAAACAGAAAGGCGGAGACCGGCTCCGCCTTTCCGGGGAGGGCGCGTCAGCTGCCGAGGATGGCGCCTTTGATCTGACGGATGTTGTTGTGCATCATGTCGATATAGGTCGAGGCCGGGCCGTCGGGCTGCGACAGCGCATCCGAATAGAGCGTGCCGCCGACCTTGATGCCGGTCTCGCTGGCGATCTGCTCGATCAGGCGCGGATTGGTGATGTTCTCGACGAAGATCGCCGCCGCCTTGTCCTGCTTCACCTGGTCGACCAGCCTGGCGACATCGGCGGCGGACGGTTCGGAGTCGGTCGAGATGCCTTGCGGGGCGAGGAAGGTCAGGCCGTATTCGTGCTCGAAATAGCCGAAGGCGTCATGCGAGGTGATGACGACGCGCTTCGCTTCGGGGATCGAGGCGATCGCGGCCTTCACTTCGCCTTCGACGGCGTCGAGCTTCTTTGTGTAGGCGGCAGCATTGGTCTGGTAGCTGACGCAGCCGTCGGAGTCGGCGGCGCAGAAGGCTTCGGCGATGTTCGCCACGTAGATCTTGGCATTGGTGATCGACTGGAAGGCGTGCGGATCGGTGACCGTCTTGCCGCCGCCGGTGCCGGCACCTTCGGCGGCGTCGGCGAATTCAGGCTTGAAATCGATCGGCGTCACGCCCTTGGTCAAGGTGACGATCGACGCCTTGGTGGCGGTGGCATCGACCAGCCGCTGCAGAAAACCCTCGAAATGCAGGCCGTTGACCAGCACGATGTCGGCCTTGGCCATCGCCACCGCGTCAGCCGGGCTCGGCTCGTAGACATGGGCATCGCCGTCCGGTCCGACGATGGTGGTGACATCGATGCGGTCGCCACCGACATTTTTGGCAAAATCGGCAATGACGGTAAAGCTGGCGACCACTTTCAGCGGTGCCGCGAAAGCCGGCGAGGTGCCAACGGCAGTTAATGTTATAACGCTCATCGCCAAGGCGGCACGGATCGATTTCAGCATGGACGGGTCTCCTTCTAGGGGCGGGGGATCAGGCCGTTCTGTGACGGTGATGGACGATGCGGGCGCGCAGGATGCCGCGCGTGCCGAACAGGATCGAGGCGAAATAGACCACGCCGGCCGACAGGATGATGGCCGGGCCGGACGGTAGCGACGCGTGATAGGACAGAAGCAGCCCGGCGATGCAGGAGGCAAAGCCGATCAGCACCGCCAGCACAACCATCGGCTCGACGCGCACGGTCCAGAAACGGGCGGCTGCCGCCGGCAGCATCATCAGTCCGACCGATAGAAGCGTGCCGAGCGCCTGGAAGCCGCCGACGAGGTTGAGCACAACGAGGCCGAGGAAGATGAAATGCACCGGGCTGCCGAGCCGGCTGACCGAGCGCAGGAACAGCGGATCGAGGCATTCGGCGACCAGCGCCCGCCAGAAGATGGCGAGGCTGACCAGCGTCACCGCCACAATGCCGCCGATCAGCGTCAGCGCTTCGTTGTTGAGCGCCAGCACGGTGCCGAACAGCACATGCATGAGATCGACGCTGGAGCCGCGGATCGACACCATCAAGACGCCGATGGCGAGCGAAATAAGGTAGAAGGCCGCCATCGAGGCGTCTTCGCGCTGGATGGTGAAGCGCGAGACGGCGCCGGCGCCGAGCGCCACGATGACGCCGGCGATCAGCCCGCCAATGGTCATCGGCAGGATTTCCAGGCCGTAGAGCAGGAAGCCGGCGGCGGCACCCGGCAAGATGGCATGCGCCATGGCGTCGCCGGACAGGCTCATGCGCCGCAGCATCAGGAACACGCCAACCGGGCAGGCGCCGAGCGACAGCATAAGCGAACCGATCAGAGCCCGCTGCATGAAGCCGAAATCGGCGAAGGGCGCGATGAAGAGACCGTAAAGCGTGTCCATCAGGCAGCCCTCGGTCCGGCACCGTGGTGATGGTCATGCCCGTGTGCGTGGCCATGATGGTCGTGATCGTGGTCATGAGCATGCCCGTCCGGCTCGCACCATGGCGCATTCTCTTCCCAGGCTTCGTGGAAGCGGCGTGCGCGCAACAGGTTCTCCGGCTTCAGCGTTTCCCTGGTTTCCCCCCAGGCAATCGGCTGGCGGGCAAGCAGCAGCGTTTCGGGGAAATTCTGGCGCACCAGGTCCAGATCGTGGACGACGACCAGGATGGTGCGCTCTTCGCCATGCCAATGCTTGATCAGCGCGATCAGGTCGCCGACCGTCTTGGCGTCGACCGCGTTGAACGGCTCGTCGAGCAGGATGAGGTCAGCGTTCTGCAGCAGCACTCGCGCAAACAGCGTGCGTTGCAACTGGCCGCCTGACAGCGTGTCGATCGGCCGCTTTTCGAAGCCGCCGAGACCGACGGCCATCAGCGCCTGGCTGACGGAATCGCGATCTTCCCTGGTGTGACGACCGAGCAGGCCCCGCCGTGGCCACAGGCCGAGCGAGACCAGGTCAACCACCCGCGCCGGGAAGGAGCGGTCGAGTTCCGATTGCTGCGGCAGATAGGCGGCACGCACGCCAGGCGCGCGGATGACTTCGCCGGCCATCGGTTTCAGGACGCCGACAATGCCTTTCATCAGCGTCGATTTGCCGGAGCCGTTGGCGCCGACCACCGCAGTCAGCGAGCCTTTGCGAATCGTACCGTCAAGATGATGGATCGCCGGGTGGCTGCCGTAGCCAAGCGTCAGGTCGCGGAAGGTCAGGCAGGTATTTGTCATTCTGCGATCCGTGAGGGCAGCGAAAACGGGCTGCTGGTAGCGGCCGATTGGATATGTGATGTTATTACATTAGTCAACAAGCCAATCGGGCGGAATTGCTACTGCCGGTCAACTTGCCGTGTGTGGACATCACACGCCCTTGGCCCAAAGGGATTTGCCAAGGGATTTGACCGGGCGACCTTGCCCGAAGCCGGCCGCAACCTTAAAGAAGCGCGACCACAAAGGAAGGAACCTCCCATGAGCATTCGTCGCATCGATGTTGGCCCGCGCATGAGCCCGATCGTCATCCACGGCAATACCGTCTATCTGGCCGGCCAGGTTGGTCAGCCGGGCGGCAACGTCGCGTCGCAGACCAGGGATGTCCTGGCGACCATCGACGGACTGCTGGCCAAGGCCGGCTCGGACAAGACCAAGATCCTGCAGGCGATCATCTGGCTGGCCGACATGAGCACCTTTGCCGAAATGAATGCCGAATGGGACAAGTGGGTGCCGCAAGGCAACACGCCGGCCCGCGCCACCGGCGAAGCAAAGCTTGCCGGACCGGAATATCTGGTCGAGATCATTATTACGGCGGCGGTTTGACTTCTACACCCCCGTGGGGAGGTCGAACGAAGGTCCGGGTAGGGGTCGGCGCCCCACCCCACTGCTTCGCAGCGCCCCCCACAAGGGGGAGGGTAAAAATTACCCCTGTGACGGCCTGAATCGCGCCACCAGCGTGTGGCTGTCGGCGGGGTAGGTGAAGCGCACATAAGTGACCGGATGTTCGGCACTCCAGGTCCGCCGCTCGACCACCAGGCAGGGCGCGCCGGCCGCAATGTCGAGTGCCGCCGCGACCTGCTTGTCGGCGCCGACCGCACGGATGCGGTGCTCGGCTTCGCTCCACGGCACGCGGCCGATCAGCCACGGGCTGGGTGCGATGGCCAGGAATTCCTCGTCTGATGCTTCCGGCACGGCGGTCAGGTTGATCAGCCGCAGCTCGTGCGCGAACGGCCGCTTGCCGGCGAAATGCCGGCATTCCAGGGCCAGCACCGGCCCGGCGGCATCGAGTTCCAGCAAGGCGCGATCCTCGGCGTCACTGCGCCTTTTGTGGCGCGCCACGCGCTCGTAGCGATAAAGCAGCCCGAGTGCTTCAACCTCGACCCGGATGTCATGGATCTCCAGCACCGCAGCCTGCGACTGCGGTTGGCGGACAAAGCTGCCTGAGCGGCGGCGCCGCTCGATCAGCCCCGCCTTGGCAAGCTGCGACAGCGCCTTGTTCACCGTCATGCGCGAGCAATTGTATTGCGCGCTCAGTTCGTGCTCGAACGGGATGCGATGGCCGGGCGCCCAGGCGCCGGACAGGATCTTTTCGCTGATGTCGGACAGGATGCGCTGGTGCAGCGAGACGCCGCCTTCCGCATCCGCTGTCTCGATCATGCTCATGCCGAAAGCGCCGTCATCACGCTGCGAAACCGCTCGGCGATGGCCTCGCGCCTTGCATGACGGCCGCCGCTGACCTGCTTGTTGCCGTGCACCCAGACGCAGTCGACCTTGCTGCCATTGGCGAAGATCCAGGCATCGAGGATCGCGTCACCGGTCTTGCCGGCCAGCGAGGGGTGATTGCCGTCGAGCGAGACGAGATCGGCGGTTGCGCCGGCGGCGATTTGCGAGGCGCCGGCGCCAAGGGCGGCGCTGCCGCCGTCGAGCGCGGCATCGAACAGCGCGCGTCCGGTCGAGCCGCCGGCCACCGCCAGCACATTGCGGGCGCGGTGCGCAAGGCGCTGCGAATATTCAAGCTGCCGCAACTCGTCGGGCAGGCCGATCAGCACATTGGAATCGGAGCCGACGCCGAAGCGGCCGCCATGCTCCCCGAACAGCGGCGCTGCAAAAGTGCCATCGCCAAGATTGGCCTCGGTGATCGGACAAAGGCCGGCGATCGCGCCGCTCCTGGCCATCGCGACCGTCTCGGCATCGGTCATGTGCGTGGCGTGGATGAGACACCAGCGTTGGTCCACTTTCGCGTTGGCCAGCAGGAATTCGACTGGTCGCGCGCCCGACCAGGCAAGGCAGTCCTCGACTTCCTTCACCTGCTCGGCGACGTGGATATGGACCGGCCCATCCGGCGCCATGGCGGCCACCTCAGTCAATTCGTCCGCTGTCGCGGCGCGCAAACTGTGCGGAGCGACGCCGACAACAGCTTGATTCAAAGTGCGAACGCATTCCCGGCTTTTCTCAAGAAGCCTGGAGAAGCGATTCACATCGTTGATGAAACGCCGTTGGCCTTCGTTGGGCGCAGCGCCTCCGAAAGAAGAGTGCGCGTAGAACACCGGCAGCAGCGTCAGGCCGATGCCGGTTTCGCCGGCCGCCGCCGCGATGCGCTCGGCCATCTCGGCAGGGTTGGAATAGGGTTGTCCGTCGCGGTCGTGATGCAGATAGTGAAATTCGCCGACGCGTGAAAAGCCGGCCTCAAGCATCTCAACATAAAGCTGCGCGGCAACCGCCTCGACCTGGTCGGGCGTCATCGACAGGGCGAAGCGATACATCACCTCGCGCCAGCTCCAGAAACTGTCGGCGGAAGGCCCGCGAAGCTCGGCCAATCCGGCCATGCCGCGCTGGAAGGCATGGCTGTGCAAATTGGGCATACCGGGCAGCAGGATCGCGTGGCGTTCGTCGCCGGCCACGGTGGTCGCACCCGGCTCGACAGTTGTTATGCGTCCCTTGGCCAAGGTGATCCGCACATTGCTGTGCCAGCCATTGGGAAGGAGCGCCTGTTCCGCGAAGATGTCAGTCACTTTTCTCTCCGGTTCCCTGTCTCATATGCGATGATGGCACTTGCAGTGCGTTTCAATATGTATATACATAATCGCCACCGATTGAAACGGAAAAGATGATGGCTGCAGAGAGCAAAAGCCGGGCAGGGGGTCTTCGTCTATGGCGCAATGCACGCCTGGCGACCATGGCCGAGGGAGCCGCCGGACTTGGCGTCGTCGAACACGGCGCGGTCGCGGTTCGTGATGGCCGCATTGTCTATGCCGGCCCTGAATCGGGCATGCCCGCAGCGCTTGCCCAAAATGTCGAGACGATCGATTGCGAGCAGCGCTGGATCACGCCCGGCCTGATCGACTGCCATACCCATCTGGTCCATGCCGGCAACCGCGCCAATGAATTCGAGATGCGGCTGGCCGGCGCCACCTATGAAGAGGTCGCCAGGGCCGGCGGCGGCATTGTCTCCTCGGTCAAATCCTTGCGTGCCGCCAGCGAGAGCGATCTGGTCGCGCAGTCGCTGCCGCGCCTCGATGCGCTGATCGCCGACGGCGTGACGACGGTAGAAGTAAAGTCGGGCTATGGGCTCGATCTGGAAAACGAAAAGAAGTCGCTCCGCGCCGCACGGCGGCTGGGCGGTGAGCGGCCGGTGACGATCCGCACGACCTTCCTCGGCGCCCATGCGTTGCCGCCGGAAGCCAAGGGCGACAAGGACGCCTTTATCGATCTGGTCGCAAGAGAAATTCTCCCGGCGGTTGCCGCCGAGGGGCTGGCCGATGCCGTCGACGGGTTTTGCGAAGGCATTGCCTTTTCTCCGGAGCAGATGGCGCTCGTGTTCGATGCCGCCAAGGCGGCAGGCTTGCCGGTCAAGCTCCACGCAGACCAGCTCTCCAACCTGCATGGTGCCGAACTTGCCGCTCGCTATGGTGCGCTGTCGGCCGATCATCTCGAATACACCGACGAGGCAGGCGCCATGGCGATGGCGAAGGCGGGAACCGTGGCGACGATCCTGCCCGGTGCCTACTATTTCATTCGTGAGACCAAGAAGCCGCCGGTCGGCCTGTTCCGCCAGCACGGCGTCAGGATGGCGGTCGCCACCGACAACAATCCCGGCACCTCGCCGCTGACCTCGCTGTTGCTGACCATGAACATGGCGGCGACCTTGTTCGGCCTGACGGTCGATGAATGCCTGGCCGGCGTTACCCGCGAAGCCGCCCGCGCGCTCGGCCTGCTGGGAGAGACCGGCACGCTCGAAGCCGGCAAATTCGCCGATCTGGCGATCTGGAACATCGAGCGCCCCGCTGAACTCGTCTACCGCATGGGCTTCAACCCGCTGCATGCCCGCATCTGGAGAGGACAATGACCGAACTGACCCTGAAGCCTGGCAATGCGACGCTGGCCGACTGGCGCGCCATCTACCGTGGCGCCGTGCCCAAGCTTGACGATGCCTGCCAGCCAAAAATCAAGGCGAGCGCCGAGGCCGTCGCCAGGATCGTCGCAAAGGGCGAGCCGGTCTATGGCATCAACACCGGCTTCGGCAAACTGGCCAGCGTCCGCATCCCCGCCGCGGACCTCGAGACCTTGCAGCGCAACATCGTGCTGTCGCATGCCGCCGGCGTCGGCGAGCCGATGCCCGTCGCTGTTTGCCGGCTGATGATGGCGCTGAAGTTGGCCAGCCTGGCGCAGGGCGCCTCCGGCGTGCGGCCGCAGACCATCGAGTTGCTTGAAGCGATGCTTGCAAACGACGTCATCCCGGTGGTCCCGGCGCAAGGCTCCGTCGGCGCCTCCGGCGACCTTGCCCCGCTGTCGCACATGACGGCGGTGATGATCGGCGTCGGCGAATGCTTTACCCCGCATGGCCGTTTCCCGGCCAAGGTCGCCTTCGTTTCGCACGGGCTGGAGCCAGTGACATTGGGCGCCAAGGAAGGCCTGGCACTGCTCAACGGCACGCAATTCTCGACGGCCTATGCGCTGGCTGCATTGTTCGAGGCCGAAGTGCTCTACCAGTCGGCGCTGGTCGCCGGCGCCTTGTCGACCGATGCGGCAAAGGGCTCCGATGCGCCCTTCGATCCGCGCATCCATCAACTGAGAAAGCATCGCGGCCAGATCGAGACGGCGGATGCGCTGCGCAATCTGATGGCCGGCAGTGCCATCCGTGAATCACACCGCGTGGGCGACGAGCGCGTGCAGGATCCCTATTGCCTGCGCTGCCAGCCGCAGGTGATGGGTGCGGCACTCACCGTCCTGCGTCAGGCGGCGGACACGCTGGGCACCGAGGCCAATGGCGTCACCGACAATCCGCTGATTTTCGCCGAGGACGATACCGCACTTTCCGGCGGCAATTTTCATGCTGAGCCGGTGGCCTTTGCCGCCGACATGATCGCGCTCGCCGTCTGCGAGATCGGCTCGCTGTCGGAGCGGCGTATCGCCATGCTGGTCGATCCCGCGCTGTCCGGCATGCCGGCCTTCCTGACGCCCAAGCCCGGCTTGAATTCCGGTTTCATGATCCCGCAGGTGACGGCGGCGGCGCTCGTTTCGGAGAACAAGCAGAAAGCCTATCCGGCCAGCGTCGATTCCATCCCGACCTCGGCCAACCAGGAAGACCACGTTTCGATGGCAGCGCATGGCGCGCGCCGGCTGATCGGCATGGTCGAGAATGCGACGGCGGTGATCGGCATCGAACTGCTGGCCGCGACGCAAGGATGCGATTTCCATGCGCCGCTGGCGTCGAGCGCTGCCCTGGAAGCGGTGCGCAAGCTGGTCCGGGCCGAGGTGCCGCATCTCGACAATGATCGGCATTTCCATCCTGATATGGAAAAAGCCATCGCCATGGTGCGCAGCGGCGCGACCGTCAAGGCAGCCGGCGCGGTAACACTGCCTTCGATCTCGGGAGCCTGAACATGACCGACTGGCTTACAGTGACGGAAGGCACGGCACCTCTGCTGGTGTCGATCCCGCATACCGGCATCGATCTCGCCGGCATCGACAACCGGCTGGTCTCACCCTGGCTCGGTCGCCGCGACTGCGACTGGTGGATCGACCAGCTCTACGATTTCGCCGCCGGCCTTGGCGCGACGGTCGTGCATACGTCGATCTCGCGCACCGTCATCGACGTCAACCGCGATCCCTCAGGCGCCTCGCTCTATCCGGGGCAGACGACGACGACGCTTTGCCCGACAGAGACTTTCGACGGTGACCCGCTTTACCTGCCCGGCGAGGAACCGATGCCGGCGGAAATCAGCCAGCGCTATCAGTCGTATTTCGCACCCTACCATGAGATGTTGGGGGCGCAGGCCATCAGGCTGCGCGGCCTGCATCCGAAGGTCGTCATCTATGATTGCCACTCGATCCGATCGGTTCTGCCGCGTCTGTTCTATGGCACGTTGCCGGTGTTCAATCTCGGCACCAATGACGGCCAGACCGCCGATCCGGTGCTGCAGGGCCTGGTCGGCCAGATCATGGCCGAAAGCGGCGACAGCTACGTCATCAACGGCCGTTTCAAGGGTGGCTGGATCACGCGCTACTTCGGCAATCCGCAAGGCGGCTTCCATGCGCTGCAGATGGAACTTGCCGATCGCGGCTACTTGCATGAGCCCGAGGGCAAGGGTGAACCGGACAATTGGCCGGTGCCCTATGATGCCGCGTTCGCCGCACCCATGGCCGCGAAGCTGAAGAAGATTCTCGAGACCGCGATCACCTGGACGCAGAGCTGACATCGAAACATCGGGAGGATGTCATGAACCGCCATGCCAGGATCGGCTTTCTCGCCATTCTGTTCGCAGCGACGCCGGTTTTCGGCGCGTCCGCCGATGAGGTGACGATGAAGGGCGCCAACATCCTCGCCACCTTGAAAGGCGCTCATGTCGAAGGGCCGGACTGGACACAGAGCTTCGACGACGGCGGCGCCACCATCTACACAAAAGGCGGCACCCAGTCTCCCGGGCGTTGGGATGTTCGTGGCGACCAGTACTGCTCGCTATGGCCGCCTTCGGATGTCTGGGCCTGCTACGCCATGACCATCGATACTTCCGACCCTGCCCATGAGCAGGTCACCTGGATCAGTGCTGACGGCCACCGCAACGCCGCGCACCTCATTCGAAAGGGACAATGATGAACAATCCTCGCCACAACATCCGCGAAGTCCGCAGCCCGCGCGGCACGGAAATCAGCGCCCGCTCCTGGTTGACGGAGGCGCCGCTGCGCATGCTGATGAACAATCTCGACCCGGACGTCGCCGAAAACCCCAACGAGCTGGTTGTCTATGGCGGCATCGGCCGGGCGGCGCGCACCTGGAACGACTTTGACCGCATCGTCGCCTCGTTGAGGACGTTGGCCGATGACGAGACCTTGCTTGTGCAGTCGGGCAAGCCGGTCGGCGTCTTCCGCACCCATCCCGACGCGCCGCGCGTGCTGATCGCGAACTCCAACCTGGTGCCGCACTGGGCGACATGGGAAAAGTTCAACGAGCTCGATAAGAAGGGCCTGATGATGTACGGCCAGATGACGGCCGGCTCGTGGATCTACATCGGCACGCAAGGTATCGTGCAGGGCACCTACGAGACCTTCGTCGAGGCCGGCCGCCAGCACTATGGCGGCAATCTCAAGGGCAAGTGGATCCTGACCGGCGGCCTCGGCGGCATGGGCGGCGCCCAGCCGCTCGCCGCAGTCATGGCCGGCGCCTGCTGCCTGGCCATCGAATGCAACCCGGATTCGATCGATTTCCGCTTGCGCACCCGCTATGTCGACGAGAAGGCCGAGACGCTCGACGAGGCGATGGCGATGATCGAGCGCTGGACCAAGGCAGGCGAGGCGAAGTCGGTAGGCCTGCTCGGCAATACGGCCGAGATCGTTCCGGAAATGTTCAGGCGCGGCATTCGCCCCGATATGGTCACCGACCAGACCTCGGCCCACGACCCCATCAACGGCTATCTGCCCAAGGGCTGGACGATGGCTGAGTGGCGTGAGAAGCGCGTCAGCGACCCGAGGGCAGTTGAAAAAGCCGCCCGCGCCTCGATGCGCGAACATGTCGAGGCGATGGTGGCGTTCTGGAACGCCGGCGTGCCGACGCTCGACTACGGCAACAACATCCGCCAGGTGGCCAAGGAGGAGGGATTCGAGAACGCCTTTGCCTTCCCCGGCTTCGTGCCGGCCTATATCCGACCGCTGTTTTGCCGCGGCATCGGCCCGTTCCGCTGGGCGGCCCTGTCGGGCGATCCCGAGGATATCTACAAGACCGACGCCAAGGTACGCGAACTGACGCCCGGCAACACCCATCTGCACAACTGGCTCGACATGGCGCGCGAGCGCATCGCCTTCCAGGGCCTGCCGGCGCGCATCTGCTGGGTTGGTCTTGGCGACCGGCACAGGCTCGGCCTCGCCTTCAACGAGATGGTGGCCAAGGGCGAGCTCAAGGCGCCTGTCGTCATCGGCCGCGACCATCTCGATTCCGGCTCGGTCGCCTCGCCGAACCGCGAGACGGAATCGATGAAGGACGGTTCGGACGCGGTGTCCGACTGGCCGCTGCTCAACGCGCTGCTCAACACCGCATCGGGCGCCACCTGGGTGTCGCTGCACCATGGCGGCGGTGTCGGCATGGGCTTCTCACAGCACGCCGGCATGGTCATCGTCGCCGACGGTACGCGTGAAGCGGCCAGGCGCCTCGAGCGGGTGTTGTGGAACGACCCGGCGACCGGCGTCATGCGCCACGCCGATGCCGGTTACGACATCGCCGTCGAATGCGCGAGGGAGCACCAGCTCAACCTGCCCGGCATTCTCGGGTGATGGACTGACTGATGCGCGTCCTGCGGGTAGCCGGATACAAGTCCATGCCGTGGAAGAACGGCGGCGGGGTGACGACCGAGGTCGCCGTCTCGCCTGCCGACGCCGGGCTAAATGACTTCGACTGGCGCGTCTCGATGGCGCGCGTCGAAGGCAGCGGTCCGTTCTCGCAATTTGCCGGTATCGATCGCACGCTTGCAGTGCTCGAAGGCGAGGGCATCGTGCTGGATATTGCTGGCCGCCCGCCGATATCAGTCACCAGGGCGACCGCCCCACTTTCCTTCCCAGCTGACGTGGCGACCGCGGCCGCGCTGATCGGCGGGCCGATCACCGACCTCAATGTCATGACCCGCCGCAGCCGGATGACGCATTCGGTCGAACGCCTTATGGTTTCGAGCCCTGTGGAAATCAGGACGGGGACCGGGACGACTCTCGTCCTGTGTTTGAACGGCGAAGTCACCGTTCCCGGCACCGAGCCGGTCCACCTCGGGCCGCTCGACACGCTGCTGCCCGGCCCGGACACCGCCAGCCTCTTTATCCAGCCCGTCCAGGAGACGACGCTGTTCGTGATCCGGATCGGCGGCATCTCCGGCAACGATTAACGCTTGTTTCCAAACATGATCGCGATGCCGGCGAAATATAGCGTAAGCTATCGGCGGCATCACGAAAAAGCCTGAATCCTCCCCGTCGATCGAGCTTGACGGGAGAAGGGGCGCTCGTCTTGGAATTTTTGCTGAGAGATAACGCCCTGTCGTGGTGCGGAAACAAACTTTCAGCAAGTGGGATTATGCAACCAATTGCATTTGAATCGGTTTTAGGGCCATTGCCGTGGCGGTGACGCCGCTCAGTGTCCGCATACGGAATTTTCAATGAATATTCAGACGACCCCTGCCCAGATCGAGAAGACGAGCGCGAGCTTCCCAGCCATCACGGAAGAGCCGATCCGATCCAATTTCCTGCCCGAAGAGCGTCTTCGCCTGCTTGGCGAAAGCCTGGCAAAAGGCGATCTCACCGATCTGTTCGGCCTGACGCCGTTCGACTTTCAGGCCCGCATCCGCGACAGCGCCAAGAAGATCTTGGAAGTCTACCGCTCGACCAATGCCGCGCAGGCGAGGGGCGAGACGATCACGCCGGCGGCGCAGTGGCTTCTCGACAACAATTATCTGGTCGAAGAAACCATTTTCCAGGTCAAGCGCGATCTGCCGCGCCGCTTCTACCGCCAACTGCCCAGCCTGAAACTGCCCGAGGGCGGCAGCGTGCCGCGCGCGCTGGCGCTGGCCTGGACCTATGTGGCGCATTCGGACAGTTCCGTCTCGGCGACGATGTTCAAGTCCATCGTCCAGGGCTTCCAGTCGCTCGAGCCGCTGAAGATCGGCGAACTCTGGGCGCTGCCGTCGCTTCTGCGCTTCGTCCTGATCGAAAATCTCCGCCGGCTGGCGGTCAGGGTCAACCGCACCCGGCAGATGCGCCAGATCGCCAACGATGTCGCCGACAAGGTTCTGGCGACCGACGACAGCCCGGACCGGCAGGCGATCCTGTCCAAATTCAGCGCTCATGCGCAGGACACCACCTTCGCCACCCAGCTGCTCTATCGCTTGCGCGATGGATCGCAGAATGCCGGCAAAGCCCTGGAATGGCTCGAAGGCGAGCTCGAAAAGACCGGCTCCGATGCCGAGGAAATCATCATTTCCGAACATCACACACTGTCCAGCGGCAATGTGACGACCGGAAACATCATCCGCGGCCTGCGCCTCATCAACGACGTCGACTGGACGGTGTGGTTCGAAGGCGTCAGCCGCATCGACACGGTGCTGCGCGAGCGCACCGATTTCGCCGCGCTCGACTTCTTCTCGCGTGACCAGTACCGGACCGCGATCGAGGAGCTGGCGCGCCGCTCCGACCTTTCGGAATATCGCGTCGCCGAGAAGGCCATCGAGTTGGCCGATCACGTCGCCACCGAGACCCTGTCGGGCGATGATGAAGGCGCTGCCGCCCAAGTTGCATCCGCCCACACCGATGTCGGTTTCTTCCTCGTCGGTCCGCGCCGGCTGGAACTGGAGAAGGCGATCGGCTATCGGCCGACCATCAGCCAGACGGTCAAGCGCACCTTCCGCAAGACCGGATGGCTTGGCATCGTCGTACCGGTGTTTGCGCTGACGGCCCTGCTTCTCGTGCTCACCGGCAATGCGCTGGCCAATCTCGGCCTGTCGGTGCCGTCGATCGTCTTGATGCTGGCGCTGTTTGCCGTACCGGCCAGCGAGGGCGCGCTCGCCTTCTTCAACACCGTCGTATCGCTGTTCCTGAAACCGACGCGCCTCGTTGGCTATGATTACAGGCACGGCGTGCCGTCCGAGGCGCGCACGCTGGTGGTGGTGCCGTCGCTGATCGGCTCACGCGACGACGTCGAGGAAAACATCCGCAATATCGAGGTGCATCATCTCGCCAACACGGCGGATGAAATCTATTTCGCACTGCTCTCGGACTGGCCCGACAGCAAGATCGAGATCGATGCGGCCGATACCGAAATCCTCGAATTCGCCCGTGCCGAGATCGCTCGTCTCAACGCCCGCTATCCCTCCGAAGGCGCGCCGCGTTTCTACATTCTGCACCGGCGCCGGCTCTTCAATGCGGCGCAAGGGTCCTGGATGGGCTGGGAGCGCAAGCGCGGCAAGCTGCACGAACTCGATCTTCTGCTGCGCGGCGACAGTGACACCACATTCCTGCCGCTCGACGTGCAGCTGCCGGAAAACGTCGTCCATGTGATGACGCTCGATGCCGACACCCGCACCACCCGCGACGCGGTCGCGACCTTGGTCGGCAAGCTCTGCCATCCGCTCAACCGTCCGCATTTCGATGCTACCAAGCGTGTTGTCACGGCCGGCTATGCCATCCTGCAGCCGCGCATCACCGCGTCGTTGACCAGCGGCGACGATGCGTCGTTTTTCCAGCGGGTCTTCTCGGCCAATCGCGGCCTCGACCCTTATGTCTTTGCCGTCTCCGATCTCTATCAGGACGTCTTCGGCGACGGGTCCTTCACCGGCAAGGGCCTTTATCACGTCGATGCTTTCGAGGCAGCACTGCAGGGCCGCATCGAGGAAAACACCATCCTCAGCCACGACCTGCTGGAAGGCGCGCTGGCGCGCTCGGCGCTGGTCACCGACGTCGAACTGGTCGAAGACTATCCAACCCGTTACTCGGTCGACGCCTCGCGCCACCATCGCTGGGCACGCGGCGACTGGCAGCTTCTCGGCTTCATGCTCGATCCGCGCTCCGGCGTGCCGGCCCTGTCGCGCTGGAAGATGGTCGACAATCTGCGCCGCTCGCTGACGCCGATCTTCTGGGTCATGGCCGCGATCGCCGGCTGGACGCTGCTGCCCTTCACGCAGGCCGCCCAATGGCAGGCCCTGCTGATCCTCAGCCTGTTCATGGCGCCGACATTCGACATCGTCAACGCCATCCTTCCCAAGAGCGGCGACCAGACGCCGCGCGGCCATTTCTCGGCCTTGGCGCGCGACGTCGCCTTCGGCACCGCCATGGTGGCGCTGAAGATCGTGCTGATGGCGCACAACGCCTGGATGATGGGTGACGCCATAATCCGCACGATTTACCGGCTCTTCGTCAGCCGCCAGAACCTGCTGGAATGGCGCACCGCCTCGCAGGCGCACAAGGCTGGCGACAACGATGTCGGCTCCTATTACGGCATGATGTATGGGACCGTGATCATCGGCTTCGTCGGCCTTGCCATCCCGGTGCTTGCCGACTCCACCGGCGCGTTCGTCGCCTTCTTCTTCGCCCTGTTCTGGATCGCTTCGCCGGCCATCGCCAGCTGGATCAGCCGCTCGGCCGAAACCGAGGATCGCTTGCGCATATCGCAAGCCGATATCCACGCACTGCGTACGGTGGCGCGGCGCACCTGGCATTATTTCGAAAGCTTCGTGACGGCCGAGCACCACAATCTGCCGCCGGACAATTTCCAGGAAAGCCCGGCGCCGGTCGTGGCGCCGCGCACCTCGCCGACCAATATCGGCGTCTACCTGCTGTCGGTCGTCTCTGCCCGCGACTTCGGCTGGATCAGCCTGTCCGACGCCATCACCCGCATCGACGCCACCATGACGACGATCGAGGGCATGCCGCGCGACCGTGGCCACCTCTTTAACTGGTATGACACGACGACGCTGAAGCCGCTCTACCCGCTCTACATCTCGGCGGTCGACAGCGGCAATCTTGCGGGTCATCTGGTGGCGGTGGCGGCGGCGTGCGCCGAATGGGCGGAAGCGCCCTCGGTCCATCTCCAGGGCGATTTCGAAGGCATTCTCGACACGGTGACCATCCTCAGCGAGAGCCTCGACGAACTGCCCGACGACCGCCGACAGCTGCGACCCCTGCGCCAGCGCCTCGTCGACCGTCTCGACGGCATGCGGCGCGCGGTAGACACCATCAAGGCGCAGCCGGAAATGGCGTCGATCCGCACCATCAATCTGGCCGTGCTGGCCGGCGAGATCCGCAAGCTCGCCACCGCCATCCACACCGAGGCGGCGTCGGCCCAGAGCGACGTCATCGTCGACTGGGCGGCCAGGCTCGAGGCCACCTGCGAGGCGCATGTCCATGATGCGCATAGCGACGACAATGCCGTCGAGGCGCTGCGCGCCAAGCTGCTCACCTTGCGCGAGCGCACGCGCCGCTTCGCGTTCGAGATGGATTTCTCCTTCCTGATGCGGCCCGAACGCAAGCTGCTGTCGATCGGCTACCGGGTCGAGGAGCACCAGCTCGATGAAAGCTGCTACGACCTTATGGCTTCCGAGGCGCGGCTGACCAGCCTGTTCGCCATCGCCAAGGGCGACCTGCCGACCGAGCACTGGTTCCGGCTTGGCCGGCCGATCGTCGAGATCGGTTTCAAGGGCGCGCTGATGTCCTGGTCCGGCTCGATGTTCGAATATCTGATGCCGCCTCTGGTGATGAAGGAGCCGCAAGGCAGCATTCTCAACCAGACCAGCAAGCTGATCATCAAGCGGCAAATCCAGTATGGCCGCCAGAAGAACGTGCCGTGGGGCATTTCGGAAGCGGCCTACAACGCCCGCGACCGCGAACTGACTTACCAGTACACCAATTTCGGCGTGCCCGGGCTCGGCCTGAAGCGCGGCCTTGGCCAGAACACGGTGATCGCGCCCTATGCCACCGTGCTCGCGGCACAGTTCAACCCGCGCGAAGCCGTGCAGAATCTCGCCAGGCTGCGGGAGATCGGCGCGCTTGGCCGCCACGGTTACTACGACGCTGTCGACTTCACGCCGCAGCGCGTGCCGGAAGGCACCGATCATGTCGTCGTGCAGAACTACATGGCCCACCATTCGGGCATGTCGATCGTGGCCGTCGCCGACGCCATCTTCGAAGGCCGCATGCGCGATCGCTTCCACAGTGACCCGGTCATCGAATCGGCTGAGCTGCTGCTGCAGGAGAGGGCACCGCGCGACATCCCGACCGCGACCGTCAGGACCGAGGCCGACGAGCGCTCCAAGGACGAGACGGAAGTCGAGAGCCCCGACACCCGCATCGTGCTCGATCCGTTGCGGTCGCTGCGGTCGACCAGCGTGATGTCGAACGGCCGCTATTCGGTGATGGTCACCGCGACCGGCTCGGGCTACAGCCGCTGGGGCGATCTCTCCATCACCCGCTGGCAGCCGGATCCGACCGAGGACCGGCTCGGCTCCTACATCTTCCTGCGGGACGCAGGCACCGGCGATTGGTGGTCCGCCACGGCCGAGCCGAAGCGTGCGGCCGAGGAAAAGGCGCAGACCTTGTTCTCCGACGACAAGGCAAGCTTCGTCAAATCGGTGGGCACGTTGCGGTCCGAAGTCGAATGCATCGTCATCTCGGAAGGCAATGGCGAGGGCCGTCGGGTCACGCTCTACAATGACGGGCCGTCCGACCGTCACATTGAAGTCACCTCCTTTGCCGAACTGGTGCTCGGCCTGGAGGCGTCGGACAACGCGCATCCGGCTTTCTCGAAGATGTTCGTGGAAACCGAAATCGCATCGAACAACGCGCAGATCTTTGCGACGCGGCGCAAGCGGGAGACCAGCGAGCCCGATATCGCCATGGTGCATTTCGTCACCGATCCGTCCGGATCGGCGCGCGATGCCGAAGCCGAGACCGACCGGCGTGCCTTCATCGGCCGCGGCCGCACCATCGTCGACGCGGCCGCCTTCGACCCCGGCGCCAGGCTTGGCGGCCATTCGGGCTTTACGCTCGATCCGGTCGCAGCGCTGCGCCGCCAGGTGCGTGTCCCTGCCAACAAGAAGATATCGCTGACCTTCTGGACGGTGGTCGGCGCCAGCCGCGCCGAACTGGAAGAGGCCCTTGCACGGCTTGACCATCCGGAGAGTTTTGCCCGCCAGGCCATGCTCGCCTGGACGCGAAGCCAGGTGCAGACCCGCCATATGGGCCTCAGCCTGACCGATGCCGCCAATGTGCAGAAACTGGCCCGCTATCTGATCTATCCGGATCCGTTCCTGCGTCTTCCGGCCGAATCCATCGCCACGGGGCTGGGCAAGCAATCGAGCCTGTGGCCGACCAGCATTTCGGGCGATTTCCCGATCTTCCTGGTCAGGATTGGCGACGTCGCCGATCTCGAAATCGTCGCCCAGGCGCTGCGTTTCCAGGAGTACATGCGCACCCGCGGCATGATGATCGACTTCGTCGTCGTCAACGAGCAGGCGTCCTCCTATGTCCAGGATCTGCAGCGGGCGGTCGAGACGCTGTGCGAAAACAGCCGCCTGCGCGGCAAGGAACTCGGACCCCGCCAGCACATTTTCGCGGTTCGCCGTGACCTGATGGACGAGACCACCTACAAGACGCTGCTCGCTGTCGCCCGCGTCGTCCTGCACACGCGCAACGGCACCATCTTCGACCAGATCGAGCGGGCGGAGGCGGCCGCCCTGCAGGCGCGCGACGCCCTGCAGCCGGCAGCATTGGCGGTCGCGCGCGAATTGCCGTCGCCGGTGCCCGTGATGCACGCTTTGCAGGCCGTGGCGGATGTCAGCGCCGATGGAAGCGGCCTCGGCCAATGGAATGGCTTCGGTGGTTTCGATGGCAACGGGCGGCACTATGTCGTGCGCCTGGCTGGCCGGCGCACGACGCCGCAGCCATGGATCAACGTCGTCTCCAACGCTTCGTTCGGCTTCCACACCTCCGCCGAGGGTGCCGCCTTCACCTGGAGCCGCAACAGCCGTGACTACCAGCTGACGCCGTGGTCGAACGATCCGGTCTCGAACCGGCCGGGCGAGGGCGTCTACATCTACGATCAGGCCAGCGGCAAGGCGTTCTCGCCGCTCGCCGCCGTGGTACGCGACCCCTCGATGACCTACGAGGCCTGGCACGGCCAGGGTTTCTCGACGTTCCGTTCGAGGCGCGGGCCGCTGTCGATGGACCTCACCCATGTCGTCGACCCGATCGACCCGGTGAAGATCTCGCGGCTGCGTATCCAGAATTCGGGCTCGGTGCCGGCGCGGCTGCGTGTCTACGCCTATGCTGAATGGGTGCTCGGCGGGCATCGGTCGCGCACGGCGGCAACCATCGTCCCGTCGCGCGACGCTGCTACCGGTGCGTTGCTGGCGCAAAACCCCTACGGGCTCGATTTCAGCGAGCGGGTGGCTTTCCTTGCCGCCGACGGGGGCGTCCATTCGGTGACGACCGACCGTTCGGAGTTCCTCGGCCGGCATGGCTCCAGCGAACTCCCACAGGCGGTGCTGAGCGGCGCGGCGTTGTCGGGTCGTGTCGAGGCCGGAGACGATCCTTGCGCTGCGATTGCCCGCGACATCGAAATCCCGGCCGGCGGCGACGTGACGCTGCTCTGGCTGCTCGGCGATGCTGAGACCGTCGAGGAGGCCAGCGCCTTGGTGCAGGAGCATCGGGTCAAGGATTTCGACCGGCGGCTGGCCGACAATGAGCGCGAATGGCGCGGCTTCCTCGACACCATCCAGGTCGAGACGCCGGACAAGGCGCTCGACGCCATGGTCAACCACTGGCTGCCCTACCAGAGCCTCGCCTGCCGCATCCGCGCCCGCTCCGCCTTCTACCAGGCAAGCGGTGCGTTCGGCTTCCGCGACCAGTTGCAGGACACGCTGGCATTGCTGGCGCATGATCCGCAACTGGCGCGCGACCAGATCCTCAATGCGGCGCGGCGGCAGTTCCCCGAAGGCGACGTGCAGCACTGGTGGCTGCCGCGCACTGGGGCCGGCGTGCGCACCATGATCTCAGACGACGTGGTCTGGCTGGCCCACGCCACGGCGCGCTATTTGCTGGTCACCGGCGATGCCACCATCCTGAAGCAGCAACTGCCGTTCATCGATGGACAGGCGCTGGGCGAGGGCGAGCACGATGCCTTCTTCACCCCGGAAATTTTGAAGAAGACGGCGTCGCTCTACGACCATTGCGCCCGGGCGCTCGATCTTGCCATCAAGCGCAGCAGTCCCGCCGGGCTGCCGCTGATCCTCGGCGGCGACTGGAACGACGGGATGAACCGCGTCGGCGAACACGGCAAGGGCGAGAGCGTCTGGCTCGGCTGGTTCCTGCTGAAGACGCTGGGCGACTTCGCCGCAATTGCCAAGACCGAAGGCGATGCCAAGCACGCGCAAGCCTGGGCAAAGCATGCCGATGCGTTGAAGCGGGCGCTTGAAAGCACGGCATGGGATGGCGAATGGTACAGGCGCGGCAGCTTCGACGACGGCACGCCGCTCGGGTCGCGGTCCTCGCAGGAGTGCAAGATCGACTCGATCGCCCAGTCCTGGAGCGTGCTTTCGGGAGAGGGCGATCCGGCCCGATCGACGACGGCGATGGAGCAGGCGACCAAACTGCTCGTCGATGACAAGCTCAAGATCGTCAAGCTGTTCACGCCGCCGTTCTCGAAGACGGACAAGGAACCGGGTTACATCAAGAGCTATCCGCCCGGTGTTCGCGAAAATGGCGGCCAGTACACCCACGCCGCCACGTGGTTCGTCATCGCGCTTGCCGAGATGGGCCGGACCGACGAGGCCTATCGTTGTTTCTCGATGCTGAACCCGGTCAACCATGCGACCGACGAGGCCTCGGCCGAGCACTATCGCGTCGAGCCCTATGTGGTGGCGGCTGACATCTACGCCGGGGACGACAAGGGCGGCCGTGGCGGCTGGACCTGGTACACCGGCTCGGCCGGCTGGCTCTACAGGGCTGCAGTCGAAGGGATCCTCGGCATCGAACGGCGCGGCAAGCGTGTTCAGTTCAAGCCAAAACTCCCCGGCCATTGGGACGGATACTCGGCAACCCTCAAGATGCTGGGGGCCGAACTCAAGGTTCGCGTCGTCCGCGACAATAAGGCCAAGGCGGTTTCGCTGGAGCTGAATGGGGCCAAGACCAAGGTTTCGGCAGTCGAACTGAAGGATGGCGAAGTTACCGACGTCGTCATCAGGATCCCGGCCTGAGGCATTTTGCCCAGAAAGCGTGCTCTCGGGCTCAAGAGCCCGGGGGCGGTTTTCGGGACCACGACAGGATGTAAGGCGCCATGCTACCCGGCGTTGCCATCGCCTTGCGTGAAGGGCATGCCGATTAAAAGCACATAAAATCAAAGGCTTGATGCAAAGTGCATACGGCGCCCAGGCTGGCTGGGCTTGGCATCTCGTCGCCTTTGGCGGGCGCGAGGCCGCACTTGTTTGGCGCTATACTGTGTAGAAGGCGATTTCGGCCTTGGTCATCCGCCAGACATCGTTGTTGATTAAATTTGTGGCAGCACGTGCCAGCTGCCATGATTTCGCCGCATGCCTGACATTTTACCTGTCTTCTCAAACCGTTAGGTGATCACGGCAGATTTCGGAACGTCGCCATCTTTTGTTCGCGAATTGGGAACTGAAGAGGTACACGGCCATTGTTTTGCGACGTATCAACCGGTACGAGTCAAATGATGCAGTGCACAATAAACAGGATGGCGGAGTAACTGGGGTGACCCTTCTGCAAATCTACTGGCGAGCGCTCGGTTATCTGGCCGCAGACAGGAAACGCGTCGCGTTGATCTGTTCGGCCAACGTCGCTCTCGCGATCTTCGCCATTCTCGAGCCGATCATGTTCGGACGGGTGATCGATGCGATTTCCGAACGCGGATCGGTGTTTGC
Source organism: Mesorhizobium sp. P2_D1 (assembly GCF_056404455.1). Taxonomy (NCBI): domain Bacteria; kingdom Pseudomonadati; phylum Pseudomonadota; class Alphaproteobacteria; order Hyphomicrobiales; family Phyllobacteriaceae; genus Mesorhizobium; species Mesorhizobium sp. P2_D1. The sequence continues at coordinate 12,506 of NZ_JBFUDZ010000040.1, read as the reverse complement.
CACGCTTGCCCTATGGGCGGGCCTGGGCGCCTTCAACATCGTGGCCTTCGTCCTGGTGGCGCGCGGTGCCGATCGCTTTGCCCACAAGCGTCGCAGCGAGGTGCTTTGCCAGTCGTTCGAGCGCGTGATCACCATGCCGCTTGCCTGGCATCACCAGCGCGGCACATCCAATGCCCTGCACACCCTGTTGCGCGCGGTCGAGACACTGTTCAGCCTGTGGCTTGAATTCATGCGTCAGCACCTGTCGACGGCGGTCGCGCTGTTCCTGCTGATCCCGACCGCGATCAGCATGGACCTGCGCATGTCGATGGTGCTGTTGGCGCTCGGCGTGCTCTATGTCGGCATCGGYCGGCTGGTGATGAAGCGGACCAAGGAAGGTCAGGCCGCGGTTGAGCGCCATTACCACAAGGTTTTCGCGCATGTGACCGACTCGGTCTCCAACGTCGCCGTGCTGCAGAGCTACAACCGACTTGGCCACGAGGCGGACACGCTGCGCCGCTATGTCAAGAACCTGCTCGACGCGCAGAACCCGGTGCTCGACTGGTGGGCGATGGCCAATGCGCTGCACCGTCTGTCGTCGACGATTTCGATGATGGTGGTGCTGCTGATCGGCGCCTATCTGGTCACCCATGGCCAGCTGCGCATCGGCGACGTCATCGCCTTCACCGGCTTTGCCACGCTGCTGATCGCCAGGCTCGACCAGATGTCGGCTTTCGCCAACCAGATTTCGGAAGCCCGTGCCAAGCTCGAGGACTTCTACCACCTCGAGGATTCCGCGGCCGACGCCGCCGAGCCGGACGGCTTGCGCGATCTCACCAACGTCACCGGCCATGTCCGCTTCGAGAATGTTGGCTTCGAATTCGCCAATTCGGGCCAGGGCATCGACGACGTGTCGTTCGAGGTCCAGGCCGGCCAGACGGTCGCCATCGTCGGCCCGACGGGGGCCGGCAAGACCACGCTCATCAATCTGCTGCAGCGCGTCTTCTCGCCGTCCCATGGCCGTATCCTGGTCGACGGCATCGACACCCGCAGCGTGACCCGCAAGTCGCTGCGTCATTCGATCGCCACCGTGTTCCAGGATGCGGGCCTGCTCAACCGCTCGATCGAGGACAACATCCGCGTCGGCCGGGCTGACGCGACCAATGACGAAGTCCATGCCGCCGCCACCGCGGCTGCAGCGCAGGACTTCATCCTGTCCAAGAGCAATGGCTATGACACGCTGGTCGGCGAACGTGGCGGCCAGCTGTCGGGTGGCGAGCGCCAGCGCATCGCCATTGCCCGCGCCGTGCTGAAGGATGCCCCTATCCTGGTGCTTGACGAGGCAACCAGCGCCCTTGACGTCGAGACCGAGGATCGGGTCAAGGAAGCGATCGACGAATTGCGGCGCGACCGCACCACCTTCATTATCGCCCACCGCCTGACCACTGTTCGCGACGCCGATCTGGTCGTGTTCATGGACAAGGGCAGGGTGGTTGAGATGGGCGGGTTCGCCGAACTGTCGATGCGCAATGGCCGGTTTGCCAGCCTGCTGCGCGCCGGCGGCCTGCTCAACGACGAGGAAGTTCGCCGCCTCAGCCGCACCGTGCAGCAACAGCAGGAAGCCGCCGCCTGATTTCGTTCTTACCTCCCCCTTGTGGGGAGGTCGGACCGAAGGTCCGGGTGGGGCCTCCTCCGCTGCTTCGCAGTGACCTCCATGCAAGGGAGGCAGCCTGCGACACCACCGCTCGATTGCCCCAAGCGCACGAGCGGTCTATGTAGATCCGCATGAGCGACACGACTTCACGCCTGACCGGCTGGATGGATCTTGCCAACCCGACGCGCTTTGTCGGGCTGGCAGACAGGGTCGTGCCATGGCTGGCGTCCATCGCCGCACTCGTCCTTGCCGTCGGGCTCTATATGAGTTTCGCCGCGCCTGAGGATTTCCAGCAAGGCATTACCGTTCGCATCATGTACATCCACGTGCCTTTCGCCTGGCTCGCCATGATGTGCTACACGCTGATGGCGTTCTCCGCACTTGGCACTCTGGTCTGGCGGCATCCGCTGGCCGATGTGGCGCTGAAATCGGCGGCCCCCATAGGCGCGGTCTTTACGGCGCTGGCGCTGATCACCGGCTCGATCTGGGGCAAGCCGATGTGGGGCACCTGGTGGGTCTGGGATGCGCGTCTGACCTCGGTCTTCGTGCTGTTCCTGATGTATCTCGGCATCATCGCGCTGACCCGCGCGCTCGACGATGCCGGACGCGCCGCCTGGGCCGCCGCCATCATCACCCTGGTCGGCTTCATCAACATCCCGATCATCAAATTCTCGGTCGACTGGTGGAACACGCTGCACCAGCCGGCTTCGGTGTTCAGGCTCGGCGGGCCGACCATCGACCCCAGCCTGCTGTGGCCGCTGCTGGTGATGGCCGTCGGCTTCACGGTGCTGTTCTTCGCGCTACACCTGATGGCGATGCGCACGGAAATTCGCCGCCGCCGCGTTATTGCCATGCGGCGTGTGGCGGCACGACAGGCTAGCTGACGACCGGCGAGTTCTCACAAAATCTTGCTGCGCTAGGCAGCACTCGCTGGCGTGGGGTTAGCCCATCCGTCCGCGCGCTGCCACCGGCAGTGTCTCCAGCACCTTGTCGCCGTCAATCAGGTTGACCTCGTTGAACAGGTTGGTGACCACGCAGCAATGGTCGGGCACGACGCGGACGCGTTCGCCGATGCGCAGCTTGGCATGGTCTGAAAGCGTGACGGTGCCGTGCTCCTCGCTCAAGCCGGTCACCCGCGCTCCCGCAACGCTGAGCAGTTCGCCGAAATCGGCGAGCCCCAGCGTGTCGCTGGACAGTGCCTTGCTGCCGGCATCGAGGATAGCGCGCGTTGCTGTGGGATGGCTGACCACCGTCGACAGCACCGTCAGCGCGCAATCGTCGAGAGTGCCGACGCCTTTGGCGACCTGGTAGCGGTCGAGATAGATGTAGGTGCCGGGGCGATACTCGGTGACGACCGATGCCTCGTTGGAGCGCCACATATCCGGCGTGCCGCCGCTGGAGATGCGGTCACAGGCGAGGCCCGAAGCGGCCAAGGCCTGCCTGACGTCGGCAAGCCACGCTTCGGCCTCCGCCGCGCGGCCGGCGGCCGGGTAGGTCATCAGCCCGCCGAAGGCAAGGCCGCCGGCCTTGTCGATCTGCCTTGCCAGCGCAACGGCTTCATCCGCCGTCTGTACGCCGCAGCGGCCCATGCCGGTGTCGAACTCGACCAGCACCGGCAGAGGATGGCCGGCATCGGTGAAGGTGGCCGCCAGCCCCTCGATCGTGTCGATGCTGTCAGCCGTCACCGACAGCGTGACACGGCCATGCAGCGCCAGAAGCCGTTCCAGCTTGGCCCGCCCAAGGATGTTGTAAGGGAGAAAAATATCGGCAAGCCCAGCGTCGGCCATCACCTCGGCCTCGCCGATCTTCTGGCAGGTGATGCCGACGGCGCCGGCCGCGACCTGCTTCTTCGCCCAATAGGGCAATTTGTGCGTCTTGATATGCGGCCTAAGCTTCAGCCCGTTCCTGTCCGCATGGGCCTGGGCGCGGGCAATGTTGGCTTCGGCGCGTGCGGCGTCGATCAGGATCGATGGCGTATCGAGGTCGTGGATGGTCGGCATCGTCTGTCATCCCATGGAAATCCGCAGGGTTTATGACCCCGAAAGCGCGTGATGTCACGCGGCCAGCGCAGCGGATCTGTGGTCCATGCGCTCACGCCGCAAGGCCGGGCAGGGCGGCAAGATGGATCGACACCGGATCGGCGTTCCGCTATGCGATTTGTCGGAAAAATCGACACGAAGGACCATGATCATGAAACGCTCCGCCATCAACGACATCATCCGCGACGCCGACGCTTTCATCCGCTCGTTCGGCTACATCATGCCGCCCTTCGCCTATTGGTCGCCGCAGGAGGCAAAGGCGCGCCAGGTCGATTCCTCGGCCGTTTTCACCTCACGGCTTGGCTGGGACATCACCGACTATGGGCAGGAGAAGTTCGATGAACTCGGCCTGTTCCTGTTCACGGTTCGCAACGGCCGCTACGAAGACATGAAGAAGGGCATGGGCATGCTCTATGCCGAGAAGATCATGATCTCGCGCAAGGACCAGCTGTCGCCGATGCACCGCCACAACATCAAGGCCGAGGACATCATCAACCGCGGCGGTGGCAAGCTGGTGCTGGAACTGTTCATGCACGATCGCGACGGTGGTATCGATCCCAAGGCCGAGGTGTCGGTGCCTGTCGATGGAACCATCCACAGGCTGCCGGCGGGCGGGCTCCTGAAGCTCGACCCGGGCCAGAGCGTCACGCTGCTGCCCGGCGTCTGGCACGCCTTCTGGGCCGAGGGCAAGGATGTGCTGATCGGCGAGGTGTCGACCGTCAATGACGATCTCACCGACAATGTGTTCCGCGAGCAGATCGGCCGTTTCTCCAACATCGACGAGGACGTCGCCCCGGTGCACCTGCTGGTGTCCGATTATGAGAAGTGGCTGGGGTAGCTTCGGGGCTCATTGGCAGCAGCTGGGCGCTGACTGCACGCTCGTCCTGCACAGGCAGGACGACCTGACCGGCACGTCTGCCTTGGCCAACGCCGTGGCAAGGCTTGCCTGCAGCCCCGGCAGTTCTTCGGTCTCGCCGCGTCGTTTCAGGCATTCCACCAGCCCGTGCAGTGCCCAGACATTGTTCGGGTGCTGGGCGCAGCGCTGCACCTTGCCGCTGAGGCCCAGATCGTCGCGATAGACCTGCTCGGCTTCCTCGGCGAGGCCCTGGTCGAGAAGCAGTGCCGCCAGCGCATGGCGCGGCGGGTGCATCCACGCCCACGGCTCTGTGTAGGACAGATTGTCGTCAAGCTCGACCGCTTGCCGCAGATGGCCGTATGCATCGTCATGCCGGCCCTGGTGATAGGCAAGCTCGCCATCGAGGAGAGCCGCGCCGACAGCCAGCGAGGCGCGGGTCGGGTTGCTGAGGAAGCGCCGTTCGGCGGGAATGCCTTCCAGATGCCGGTGGAATTTTTCGCGCTCGCATTCCGCCTCGTCAAAGCTCCTCAGCGTCGCGTGCGCCACACCCTTGGCGTAGTGCTGCATGGCCGCCGTCAGCACATAGAAGCCGGGCTCCTGGGTCAACGGCTCGTCGATGATCTCCCGCCAGCGGCCGAAGCGCACCTCAACATGCGATTTCATGGCGTGGTAGCCTTCCACCGTCTGGGTGAGCTTGGGCCGGTCGGGAAGGCTGACCACGTCGCGCGTCACCAGGCTGCGCACTCTGTCGGCGGCCCACAGCGCCGGCCTGGACTGGCCGAGCAACATGCAGGTGAACATCATCAGATGCAGGTCGTGGCAGCAGCCGAGCAGGTAGTAGGTCGGCTCGTCCGCATAGGCGAGATAGAGGTCGTTGGCGCGAACCGCCTTCTCGCTGGCGAGCTTGGCCTTCTCGTACGCGCCGCACAGGACATAGATGTGCCCAGGCATGTGGTTCATGTGCCCGGCATCGGGGCACATTTCGCCGAGCAGGTCCGCCGATCGCAAGCCGCGTTCCGGCATGGTCGACATTTCCAGGAGATGGATGTGCAGATGGACGATCGCCGGATGCTGTGAAATGCCGGCCTCGTCGGCAAGCCGGATCGACCGCTCGCAAACCGCGAGCGCCTCGATCACGTCGGAGTTCGGCGCCGGCGCACCGGTCTTGAGGTTCCACAACCGCCGCACCGTACGCATCATCAGCGCCTCGACCAGCAGCGCCATCACGTCATGGTCGTCGGGAAAGCTTTGATACACCAGCCGCATCGCGGCGGCGTAGGCGTCATCCCACTGCTCGAATTCCGGCGGCGTCACCCGATGCGGTTTTTGGAAGCGGCAGGCCAGCGCCTCGATCAATCGCCTTTCGACCTCGCTGGCGGAAGCCACATTGGCGCGTGCGAGTTGAACATGCTCGAAGCAGCGCTTCGTCGCGCTGTTCGCCTCGGCCTCGCCATGCTCCTTCCAGGTCAGATTGTAGAAAGGCCCGGCGGCATAGGCGATGCCCCAATGCACCATCGGGCAATCAGGGTCCGTTGCGAGTGCCTTCTCAAAACACTTGATGCCTTCCTCATGGTTGAAGCCGTAGCACCAGTTCAGGCCGATATCGAACCAGCGCTGGGTTTCCGCCGAGTGGGTGGAGATGGGGCGGCGGTAGCTGCCGAGGTTGAAGCGATCCATTAAGCCCCGAGTTCTCCGAGCGCTTTGGTCAGAGCGCGCTTACAGAGCGCCCCGGCGGAGGGCTGGACACCGCGTCAGCGCTTCCAGAAATCGCGGTGCGGTGCGATTAGCTCGTCCGCGATTTCGGGGAAGGGGCCAAAGACCTCGATCTTTTTCTGGCCGGAGTCGAGTACGGTGCGCGAAGAGAGGCTCATCGTCGGGTTGTCCGTGTGATCCCCCGTGAGCGCCAGGAGCTTGCTCTCCTCGAAGCCGTAGACCAGCCGGCCGATATTTGCCCAGTAGAGCGTTCCGGTGCACATCGCGCAGGGCTCACCGGTCGAGACCAGCGTGCATTGCCATAGGAACTCCGGCTCGTAGGTCGCCGCGGCGCGCCGCGCGAGCTCGGTCTCGGCATGGCGCACCGTGTCGAGATTGCCCTGCCGCATCAGAACGTGGTCGTCCGGCCCGACCAGCACGCAACCGAACGGATGATGCCCATGCGCCGCCGCCTCGCGCGCGACCGCGTCTGCGGATCGGAGGTGGGCGAGCATCTGATCTCGGGTCAAGGCAAAATCCCCATCACGCCGACATCCGATGAGCGGCTCTTCGCGCCGAGATTGCGGCCAAAGCGACGCGATTGGCAAGAGCTAACCCCGCTTGAGGGTCCACCTACTCCAAGGTCGGTGGCGCAGAGGCGAGCGCCGATCGGCTCGGGCCTGGACAACGAGCTGATTTAACTTGGCAAATTGCTTGCCTGTGCTGGCAGTCTCAAGTGAACCCGTCTCTGGTCTCGGTTCCCTGAAGTACAGGGAAAAACAGGGATTTTGGTGAAGGCATAGGCTTCCTTGGTGGCCAAGAGCGCCTCGCAGGCGATCAGATAACGGCTGGCGAAGTCGGTAATCGTCAGCGGATTATGAAAGTAACGACCGACCTTCGAGCCGTTGAGGAAGGGCCTACCCGCCTTTCCTCAATCTTCGCCCCGCTACTTTAATTATGACCCCGCAGGGCGACAGGCGTAGTCCTGCGTGCTATCTTTGGCTTTTGATACGAGGGGTGCGTGTTTTGTCCGCTTCTTCTCAAAAAGCCGCGGGGCGACGTTTCCAGCTCGTCCTGATAAAGCCATCGCACTACGACGATGACGGATACGTTATTCGCTGGTGGCGAGCGATGATCCCGTCGAATTCGCTCGCCGCTGTCTATGGCATCGCTACCGATTGTGCGGATCGCGAAATCCTCGGTTCAGACGTAGCCATCGACATCATGGCGATCGACGAGACCAACACGCGGGTCGATATTCCGGCGCTGTTGGCGAAGCTCCGGAAGCACGACAATTTCGGAATGATCGCTCTGATTGGCGTCCAGTCCAATCAGTATCCCCGCGCGCTCGATATTGCTCGACCCTTCCGCGACGCGAAAGTGGCCGTCGCGATGGGCGGCTTCCATGTCTCGGGATGCCTGGCCATGCTGGACGGGAGCGCGGTCGACCTCGACGCTTGTCGCGAAATGGGCATTTCCATGTTTGCAGGCGAGGCCGAAGGCAGATTCGAAGCGGTACTGCGCGACGCTGCATCTGGCCAGCTCGCGCCGCTATACGATTTCCTGAAGGACATGCCCGGCATTGAGGGCTCGCCGGTACCGTTCCTTCCTAAACAGTACGTCGAACACACTATGGGCCTCAGCACGAGTTTCGATGCGGGTCGCGGCTGCCCCTATCAATGCTCGTTCTGCACCATCATCAATGTGCAAGGTCGAAAATCACGCTTCCGCTCCGCAGATGACGTGGAGAAGCTGGTGCGGATGAACTGGACGCACGGGGTCCACAAGTTCTTCATCACTGACGACAATTTCGCGCGCAACAGGGAATGGGAAGCGATTTTCGACCGCCTTATCTCGTTGCGTGAGAAGGACGGCATCCCTCTCGGCCTCATGATCCAGGTGGACACGCTGTGCCACAAGATCGAGAACTTCGTGGAGAAGGCGAAACGAGCTGGTGTTACGCGCGTCTTCATTGGCTTGGAGAACGTCAATCCGGACAATCTCGCTGCGGCCAAAAAGCGGCAGAACAAGATTACCGAATACCGTAAGATGCTGCTCGCCTGGAAGGCACAGGGCATCATGACTTTGGCGGGCTATATTCTCGGCTTTCCGTCGGACACGCCCGAGACGATCAGACGCGATATCGCGATCATACAGGAAGAGCTCCCTCTCGACATAATAGAGTTTTTTAACCTGACGCCGCTGCCGGGGTCGGAGGACCACCAGGGCCTTTGGAGGAAGCGGGTCGAGATGGACTCCGATCTCAACGTCTACGACCTTGAGCATGTCTGCACAGCACATCCGAGAATGACCAGCCAGGAATGGGAGAGCATCTACCAGGAAGCATGGTCGCTCTACTACACGCCCAAGCATATGCGTACGCTGTTGCGTCGTGCGGTCGCGACTGGCGTTCCACTCGGTAGTCTGGTCAAGCTCCTCGTGACGTTCTCAACCGTAGTCCCTCTTGAGAAGGTGCATCCGTTGCAGACTGGTCTTCTGCGCCTCAAGCGGCCGTCGGAGCGGCGCCCCGGCATGCCCCGCGAAAACCCTTGGTACTTCTGGCCTCGATTCGTATGGGAAACTCTTCGGAAACACGCCGTCCTCGCCAGCACAATTGTGCGTCTTATGGTAGCGGCACGTGCGATCTCGCGAAATTCTGCATCAAAGGATTACATGGATCAGGCGCTCATGCCGGTCGGTGATGACGGCGACGAGACACTCGATCTTTTCACAAAGACCGCTGGCGGCGACGCGGCGGTAACGCACATCAAGAAGGTCGCGGGATTGACGAGGGGCATTAAAGCCGCCTGACAGCGAGGCTTGGAGAAGCCCGCTTTGCCGAAGCCGAGGGCATCGCGATCGTCGGCGAGTTCGCCGAGCGAGGGCATCGCGATCGTCGGCGAGTTCGCCGAGATCGAGACCGGCAAGGGCGCGGATGCGCTCGATCGGAGGCCACAGCTCGCCACAGCGCGCCAACAGTCTGTCCAGTAGCGTCTCAATGACCACCTGGACCGCGCAATGTCGCTGATCACCGCGCTGGATCTCATGGAGTCCGATTGCGATCTGGAGGAAACGGCAGACGACGAGCCGTCGCTCGGCTGCCTCGATCATCTGGACCAGGACAACAGTGACCATGAGCCGGACAGCGAGGGAGCCCATGCTTGGGGCAGCAGAACGTCACCCATCGTCGCGGGAAAGCCCATGGGGACGATCGGGAGACCTCACGGTCCAGCGCTACGGAAACAACTCCCAAGCGCACCGGGCAGGCGATCGGGCGACCCCAGGCCGTGACGATTGCGAAGTCGAAAATGAGCATGGCGGCGACGTGCTCGACGAGCCCCATGACGGCCGAGAGGATGACGAGTATGAATTGGGCTGGTCCGCATAGCCACCGTGATTGCATCGATAGCTGCCGCTATCGTGCTGACATTCATGGCAGCTAAAAGATTTGAGCTATCGACGCCAAATCCGATCGAGGCTCATATCGAGAGGAACATCTGAGGCGCTACGCTAGGGGCACTGATTTCCTCAGCATCAGCCTGCCAGGGCGCGCTCGACTGAGAACATCGTGCCAAGCGGAGCGTAAGAACTCCCGTATCTCAAAAGGCGAACCGAAAAGCCCGCCACCCCCCCCCGTGAGGCAGCGGGCTAGATGCGGGCAGCGTGCGCCATTCAGTAGCGGTAGTAGTGCCTACGATGGTAATACCTGTGGTGGTAGTAGTGCCTATAGTTATAGTAGTACCTGGGATGATAGTACCTGTGATGATAGTACCTGTAGTGATAGTACCTGTGGTGGTAATAATGCCTACGGTAGTAGTGCCTGTGATAATACACCGGGCGGTAATAGCCACCGCCGTAATACGGGTCGGGATAATACCCGCCATCGTAGTAGCCGCCACCGTAGTAGCCGTTGTTGAACATGCTTCCGATCAGGGCTCCTGCGACAAGTCCTCCCGGAAAGAAGTCATTGTAGCCGTCATATCCACGCCGATAGTAGCGGTGGCCATAGTAGCCACCTCTGTATCGCCCATAATTGCCGCCTCCCCAATGATTGTTGCGCCATCTGGCGCCCCGAACTTGGAAAACGTGGGGCTGCGCGCTTTGCGCCTGAGGAACGAAAATTGGTGCAGCATTAACTGGAACAGCGCTCGTTAGCGCTAACGCTGATATCAAGGCGGCGGCCATGCCGGTCAGGAACTTCATGATCAAGTCCTCGCTGATTGGGCACTATTTCTGGCTATCCACCAAACGTCGTCGTTGCGAAATAGTTCCAGACTGATGAGCCGCGCCAGGCTGCTCGTCACAAGCTGCTGACAAGCCTAAACCTCGGACGGATTTCAGGACGTCACGTCAGCCCGCCAGCGCCAGCCCGACGGGACACCAAGGCCGAACACGATGCCCGCCGCGCCTCCAAGGCTGATGGTGAGAGCCAGGGTGTTGTGCTGCCAATTTGGACCGAGTCGCAAAACTGCTACCGACAGAAGGCCCGCTTCGGCGGGCTTTTTGTTGTGGTGGTCGCAGACGAAAAACCCGCTGCCGAAGGGGGAATGGCAGCGGGTTTATTTGAGCTAACCTCGGGGGAGGAGTTAGCTGGGTACCGGCATCGCATCTTGGGAGGAGTAGATGGCCGATAGCTAGTAAAGTACCGGCTACAGTACGTCGCCGCAATTGTGCGAAGGTCTTGCTGCCTAAACGAAGGTTTAGGTTTAGCCCCCACTTCGATGGGGTTTCATGCCGCCATGTTGCTATCCGTGTTGCTATCGCGATTCCCGAAACCATTACCAATCGTTACAAATCAATGGCTTAGGTTGCTAACGCTACACGGGCCTAGCAACATGATTTTTGGGGCGTTTGGCAGCTAAGTGTCTGAAATTGATTGGCTGGGGTTCCTGGAAGCTTTTCGAACTTTCTGGGTCGCGCCTCAGCCCGAGTTGCGGGTGCTTATGGACAAAGTAGGATACTAGATTCGGCTTTTGATAGTGCGGAAGGCATCGACTTCCTGAGTTCTCTGCGGTCTGAACGGCAACTTTGCGCMCAATGGCAGTCGTTCCGACTAGTGGTACAGTTTCCTAAAAGCGGACGCTCAGACAGCAGTCACGTCGCCTTCGCCGCGTCCGCTGGCGTCGTCCTAGCTTGGTGGCCGTTTTAAAGCACCGAGCGGCCGAGACTTAGGGCTCCTTCCACGTCGCCCGGAATATCCTCGACCAACATGGAAATCGCAGCACTGATTTCGATCGCGACCATGGCTTGTTCGGTCACATTGCTGTCGGCGGCATGTTTGACAAGCAGCATGCCATATTCTTCGCTTTCGGCCTTGAGCCTTTCCGCTGCAGCCAATGGGTCAGCCTCCAAAAAGCAGCGATCTACAGCCAGACGCCTGACCAGCCATTCAATTGCGCAAAGCCGATCATGTCCCTCTGGAAATCCTACCATGTTTCACGCCCCCCTGGCTCAGGTCTTTCTTCTGGCTCCAGGGAACTCAAGTGGCGAAATGGCGGCATCTCTGGGACCGAACGTGATGTCTACCCAATCGTCATCCTCTGGATGACTGTCGACGAATTCGATCTTCGTGATTGTTCTGCCTTCACTGACGAATTGGGCAAACATCTCGTGCACATACTCCTTGATTACGGTCTCCTGTTCAGGCTAACCACATCCTGGGCAGCGGCGCCGCCAATACCAGCCAGCAGCCTTCTCGGCGTCGAAGGCCGCCTTTTCAAAGATGCCCTGTTTCCCGTACCAAATCACCGTGTAGGCCATTGCGAAAACGCTCCCTCGGCAGGCTAGCTGAAGCCCGGTTGACGCGGCCCGCAGCGGCCCAAGGAACGCCGGCCCTAAACGATTGTTCCCCATCCGCCAGAGGCGCGGGCTTTTCCCGAAAAGTTGGAAGGGGTCGTTTATTTCTTCGGCGTCTGGGGTGGCGATAGCGTGACATAAGGTGTCCTCGGCTCCTTGCCGGGCTCCCGGTAAAACGGGGCCAGCTCGCCGGGTGGTCCGAGCGACTTGATGTAGAGATAGATGGAACGCAAGTCGCTTTCGCTCATGGCTTTGACTTGGTACCAGGGCATCGGAGGCAGATTGACCTTGTTCTTGAGGTGGTCGACCCATTTGTCCTCGTTAAAGCCCATCGCCGAGTCCCTGAGGTTTGCTGCGTAGGTCGTCCCCCATGGACCCTGCCAGCCAATGGAAGAGCCTTTCAATGCTTTCTCCGGGTCGATTTTCCCATCGGCTTCACGGTATCCTTCTTCTCCGGGTCGATTTTCCCATCGGCTTCACGGTATCCTTC
>NZ_JBFUDZ010000039.1:0-54664 GCF_056404455.1 Mesorhizobium sp. P2_D1 | reverse complement strand
AAAACGTCAAATCACCCCTTGCATCGCGGGAGCCATCCACAGAAGACATTGCCGGCGACGAGGCTTGACGGTCGCGGTCGCGGCGCAAGGATCAGTCGAGGCTGATCCGCGTTCCTTGGCGCCGTTGAGCAGCCGCTGGGGCACCAACAATCAATCCGCCCCGCAGRCATTCAACCGGCCCCGCCAGCAAGACTGAAGCCTGCTCGACGTATGTAACCGCGAGCCCAGGCCTCGCATCAGCCAGAATCTCCTGGACTTGGCGGAGGAATGAAGATGCGCCCGCCAGTCGATTTCGACCTCGCCCTCGTCCAATCGGTCACGCCATATGCGCAGCGAATACGGCGAAAGATGCAGCGCAGCGGTGTATTCGCGAACGCCATGCCGCTCCAGTTCATGGCTTCAACATGCATGGCCCAGAACGCCTGGACACCACGGTTGCGAACATCCGCGCTTATCGCAAAGCGCTGCCGAGTTCCCTTTTTCTGCCGCTTCGCTCGCTCTTCCAGGCGCTTCTGACGGCGCAATTCCGCCTGCTTACGGGCCGCGTCGTTGCCCGCAAAGTACTTCAGCCAGCGATCAAGCGTGTCCTTCGTCAGGCGATGCACGCGGCAATATTCCGTCCGGGTCAGACCGCTGCGCTGCCACGCCTCGACGTGAACCACCCAATAGGATTGCCGCGCCTTGTTCTCGAAATGTCTCAAATTCACCGGAGATCCTCCATGCTACGAAGGAGCCCGACATGTCGCGCAAATGCACTACTCAATCTGGGTGCAGAGACCGGACGCTTACATACGACCGATTAAGATTGCCGCCCGTAATCGGGGCGGTCGCATGGAAGGGCTGCAAAGCTGTGTGTCAGCCGCGGCTCCGCTGGCGATGGTCGGCAGTTCGGCGGCACATTCTGCACCTGTCAAACAGCGCAGGAGGCGGACGATGGAATTCTTTTGTGGACTGGACGTGGCGATGGACGAGACAGCGGTTTGCGTCGTCGACGACGAGGGCGCGGTGCATCTGGAGGCGGCGGTGGTGACCGATCCGGAAGCGATCTTCGGAATCCTCAAGCCCTTTCTCGGGCGACTTCGCCGCGTCGGCCACGAGGCAGGCTCGCTGTCGCCCTGGCTGCATCCGGAACTCAAGAAACTTGGCCTGCCGGCCATCTGCCTGGAGACGCAACACGTGCGCGCCGCGATGTCGGCGCAGCGCAACAAAACCGACAAGGCTGATGCACTCGGCATCGCCCACATCATGCGCACCGGCTGGTTCCGCCAGGCTTATATCAAGTCGGAAAGCTGCTATCGAACGCGGCTTCTGCTGACCCACCGGCGCAATCTGAAGGCTAAGTTCCTCGACCTGGAGAACGCCATCCGCCATTCGCTGAAGTCGTTTGGCATCCGTCTGGGCAAGGTCGGACGCGGAGCCTTCGATCTGGCGGTGCGGGTGGCAGTGGCGAACGATCCGCTGTCGAGCGAGCTGATGGACGCGATGCTGTCGGCGCGCGCGGCACTGTGGAAACAGTACTGCCGCCTGCACGATCTCGTCGTCAAAACGGTGGCGCGCAGCGAACCGTGCCGGCGCTTCATGGCCATCCCCGGCGTCGGTCCGGTGACGGCGCTTTCGTTCATGACGGCGATCGACGATCCCACCCGCTTCCACCGCTCGCGCGACGTCGCGGCCTATTTTGGCCTGACCTCGCGGCGCTGGCAGTCAGGCACCTCGATCGACGTTCAGGGCCGCATCTCCAAGGCCGGCGACGCGGACGTGCGGCGCGCACTCTACGAAGCGGCGTCAGGTTTGATGACGCGCTTCAAGGGCAAGGACAGGGTCAAGAGCTGGGGCCGGGACATCGCCAAACGCTCCTGCCACCGCAAAGCCTGTGTCGCGGTGGCACGCAAGCTGGCGGTGATCATGCACGCCATGTGGAGCGATGGAACGTTCTACGTCGGCGATCCGGCCGCGAGTGAGGACGCCGCCGAGCGGCGCGCCCATGTCAAGGACCGCAAGCTGCTGGGAGCGCATCGATGAGCAGTGCGGCGGCATTTGAAACGCATGGCGCCGGCCCGCTGACCGACGCCATCTGAACAAGGGAGATCCGCTCCGGCGGATGAGGACCGATGCAGACCAGGAACGACGGAACGCACGTTATCCTGCCTGCGGCCGCGCCGATCGACAGACGGCCGGACCGCGCTCGATTGCCTGTGACGATGCTCCGTCAGTCCGATGGAAAAGTGCGCCACGATGGTTCGAGCGCTGCACTCATGCAGCCAAAACAGCCCGTCGCAGAGCGCGGAAGATTGCACGGCGCATCGGAACTCAACGCCAGAACGCGGAATCGTAGCGCAGAGCATAGATTCGTATATTATCGCATCCTGAAGGAGGAAAGACGATGGTTACAAAGTATCGCCAAACACAACCGATTAAGATGGCAAGATAAAATGGAGTACATTGCGCGGCGGACGGGTCTTTGTTTTTCAATGCGTTAGATAGTGATTTCGCAATGTACGCATGTTTACTGCACCTTGCGAGAATGTCGATTTCTCAGCTATCCCCGTGAGTTAGTGCAATGTGCGGGAGCCGTTTCCGCACTTTGATGAGGATGAGGCCGGGAAAGGGGCGTAGTCAGGGACGGCGCTGAGGCAGCCTCTCGCCGGCACACAACGAGGTGGTGGATAGTCAAAGTCGAACCGCGTCGACCTGGCCTGCGGTGGCTAGCGATGGGCGGCCGGTTCGGCTGCCGGGAGAGAGGCTTACTACGGACCCGATTGCCGACATCGCCAGCGTCGGCCGTAAGATAGCGGCCGAGCGCTGGCTTGCCGGCTGGCGCCATCTTCCGTACTGCGGATGCGTAGGCTTCACGGTCCCGATGGAAAGAGCGCAGGCGATACGTCCGCCACCAAATCCAAGCGTCCACCGGAGGGTTCGTCGGGCCGCCATCCGCCGGCGCTGCGCATCGCCTGGCTGTCCTGACTGTCGTCTGCCAGTAGCCTCTCCATCCTGACAGGAACGCGTAAACCATCGTGTTACGGTCTAGCCGGCTTAGGTCACTGGCTTAATAGGCTTCAAAGCAAATGGAGAGTCCGCCACGTCTAGGATCAACCGCCGCGCCTTGCTCCTCCATTCTGGCAGCGCAGTCGTCGCCTCAACAGTTGCGGCAACGGCGCTCTGTACCGAACCGCCAGGTCAAGACCGAGGACCGTCCGATAGTCTGCAAGCGCTGATGGAGGCGCATAAGCTATGCTGCGTTCGCTGAAGCCCTGCATCACAAGGGCGGTGGCCGCAGCCAGTCCGACAGAGCGAGCCGGGAGGAGGAGAGGGCGTTGCTCGCCATCTGCGGCTACCCTGCAGTTGGGGAGGCGGACTGCCTAGCCAAGGCTCGGTATCTTTTAGAAATCGAGGGGAGGTGTGAGCTCGACTTGGCAGAGCATATGCAGGCCGTTCTCCGCTCTGCGACGTGGAGGGGATGAAGCGACCGAGGCGCGGTCGGTCAGCGACTGAATGTCTGCTATGCGCCGCATGTCGGCCCTAGAGATTTGCTTAGCCGCTGCCTCAAAGCAGACGCGGCTGACAGGGCTGGACGTCTTGATTGCGCCAGGTCTGGCGCTTCGCCGACCTGTCTCGAACGACTCGGGTCGATCCTATGCGGACCATCCGACCAATGGCTCGGGGCTATCTTCCCTGTGCTTAACGGCTCTATGTTGAGAAGGACGGCACTGATCTGGCTGCAGTAGGCTGGATAGAGGGAGCACGACGTGAGTGAGACCCGGAAAATAGCAGCGATCCTGGTCTCGGATGTGGTCGGCTACAGCCGGCTCGCCGGCGCGGACGAGGATCGCATCCTGGCGCGGCTGCGGGCGCTGCGGAGCGATCTGATCGATCCGACGATCGCCGTGCATCATGGTCGCGTGGTCAAGCGCACCGGGGACGGAGCCCTCGTCGAGTTCCGCAGCGTCGTGGAGGCCGTGCGCTGCGCCATCGAGGTGCAGAATGGCATGGTTGAGCGCAATGCCGGGCTGCCGCCGGACCGCCGCATCGACTTTCGCATCGGCATCCATCTGGGCGATGTCGTGGAGGAGCGCGACGGCGATCTGATGGGCGACGGCGTCAATATCGCCGCGCGGCTCGAAGGCATTTGCGAGCCTGGCAGCATCTGTCTCTCCGAGCAAGCATACTGGCAGGTCAAGGCGAGGCTCGATCTCGCAATCAACGATCGCGGCGCGGGGCAACTCAAAAATATCGCCGATCCGGTCCGAGTTTATTCGCTGCAAGTCGGAGTCCCCGCTCAGGCGAAGCCCGCGACACCTGCGGAGCCCGCTGTGCCGGAGAAGCCTTCGCCACAGCTCGCGCCGCCCGACAAGCCTTCAATTGCCGTGTTGGCGTTCCAGAACATGGGCGGCGATCCTGAGCAGGAATATTTCGCCGACGGGATAACCGAGGATGTGATTACCGACCTCTCTAAGGTCAGCGGCCTGCTGGTGATCGCGCGCAACTCCAGCTTCACCTATAAGGGCAAGGCTGTCGACGTGCGGCAGGTGGCCCGTGAACTCGGTGTCCGCTCAGTGCTCGAAGGGAGCATCCGCCGCGCCGGCAACCGTGTAAGGATCACCGCACAGCTGATCGATGCGGAAACCGGCGGACACCTTTGGGCCGACCGCTTCGATCGCGAACTCAGCGACGTCTTCGAGGTCCAGGACGAGGTCACCCGGCGGATCGTCGACGCGCTGATGATCAAACTGAGCCCGAGCGAAGCCGCGATGCTTGGTGCTGTCAAAACAACCAGCAGCAAGGCACACGACTTTTTCCTGCTCGGGCGCGAGGCGCTGTGGGGGGCCATCAGGAACCGCGACGTGTTCGAGCGCTCGATCGACCTGTTCGCGCAAGCGATCGCCCAGGATTCGAGCTATGGCGAACCCTATGCCGGCCTCGCAATGGCCGAGGTGCTCAACTGGCAGTTCCATTGGACGGATGGCTGGAGCGAGTCGCTTGAAAAGGCTGAGCGCGATGTCGAGTTAGCCCTGCAGAAGAGTCCGCAGGTTGCCTTCGTGCACTATGTCGCCTCGGTCTTCTACTTATGGAAAAAGGATCTCGACCGATCCGCGGCTGAAGCGGACGCGGCGCTGAATCTCAATCCGAACTACGCTCAGGCGCACAACTCGCGCGGCATCGTCAACATCTATGGCGGCCAGCCCCTCGCGGCTATTCCCCATATCGAACAAGCCATCCGGCTCGATCCCGCGTTGAAGCAGCTGTACATCCACTTTCTCGGCTCCGCCTATCTTGTCGCCGGCAAATTCGAAGCTGCCACGGCGCTGTTCAGGGAGCGTATACAGCTCGCCCCGAAGACCGACCTCTCTCGCGCCTTTCTTGCTGTCGCGCTCGGCCATTTGGACAAGGCCGAGGAAGCCGGCCGGGTCTGGCGCGAACTGATGGAGATCAATCCGAAATACTCCTTTGCCGAGCATGTTGGACGGCTCCCCTTCCGCGATCAAGCCGACGTTGACCATCTGTCCGAGGGCCTCAGCAAAGTTGGCCTCCCGGCTTAAATGCAAATTGGAATCGAGCTGTCTGTCTTGCAGAAAGACATCGTCTCGGGTCTCCTTCCTGTGCTTCAAAAAATACGGGGCGTCTAACCCGCGACGAAATTGTAGGCTGAGCAGGATCGGTGCTGTCCGTGCCCCTGATGCGGCCAAGCCGGCTGTCCCCACCGGGGTTAGATAACGACCATGCCCACGTCCACCTGAACGTCCGGTTTTCACGGTCCGCACCGTGAAGCTGCCAGTCCRCTTCTGATGCGGTGGACGGCTCTCCTCCCTCCCTGCGGTATGTTCGGGGGATCAGAGATGGAGGAGCGCTATGATGAGCAACGTTATGACGGTCGGTCTGGATATTGCGAAGTCCGTGTTTCCAGTGCACGGCGTGGATGCGGTTGGTGAGGTTTCCGTTCGCAGGAAGCTGACTCGTAGGCGCGTACTGGCGTTCTTCGAGAGCTTGCCGCGATGCTTGGTGGGGATCGAGGCGTGCAGTTCATCGCATTACTGGGCTCGCGAGCTGATCGCACGTGGCCACGATGTGCGACTACTGCCGGCACAGTATGTGAAGCCCTATCTGAAGCGGCAGAAGAATGATGCTGCAGACGCAGAAGCCATCTGCGAGGCCGTGACACGACCGACTATGCGCTTCGTGCCGAGCGCACGGCGCTACCTTGTCGACGGCTACGCCGCGCTGCTCATTCAAGCGGGAACGGCGGTTTCATCGCGRCTTCGCCAAGCTGCAAATTCGTTTAACATCATTCGCATCGAGCACCCACGGATCACGGTCGAATGTCGGGCCTGGCAGCCTTCGCAGTCCGGGTTCGAAATCTCAGCCAGTTATTCTTTTCGGCACGGTCCAACCGGGTGGGAACCTGGGGATAGCGGTTAAGCGATGCCGACTTGGTAGCTTCTGCGCTGCCTTCAGCAGGTTTAGCGGCTTAGCAGGAGTTGTGGTAATATGCCTTAACGGTCGCGTAGCAATCGCAGGAGCTTTCCAACAGGCGCGGCCTCCAGTGCAGTATCTCTTGGAGGCGCTTAACCGCACGAATGGCCCTATGGAAGGCGTCTACGCTTTTCAGTCGGGGGATTCCAACTACGCAAATCTTCGGTGGAGCCACAAGGGCGTTACGCCGGTTGCTTATGATAGCGCCGGGCCGGCGGGCAGTTGCTCTTCCACCTGATCTCGAAGCTCTATGAACGCACCTCGATCATCATCACCACCAATCTTGCCTTCGGGGAATGGCCGAGCGTCTTCGCTGGCGATGCCAAGATGACTACCGCGCTGCTCGACCGCCTCACTCACCACTGCGAGATCGTCGAGACCGGAAACGAGTCCTGGCGCTTCAAAAGCCGATCTCAAAGCTAAAGCCGAAAAGCTAATCAGCCGCGCCCGATCAGGCTGTGCAACCCCGACCAGCTCCGCCTGATCGGGCGCTTACCGGCGTGCCTCCCACAACCGAAAGCCGGGGTCCCTTTTGCGCGAAAATACGAGGTCCGATTCCGCGTCATTGACAGCCAACGGCAGCGGCACCAAATTCGCTGGGCCGGCCGCCGGGATTTTGATCGGAACGCAGAAAACGAACTCGAGCCGGTGCACGTCGGGAGATTTGTGATGCACTGCCACATCCTTGAGCACGAGGTCGTGGGATGATGTCTGTGGTCGAGGTTTTGCCTATTGTGGAGGATGCCAAGTGAAGTCCCGATGCGGTCGGTTGCAACGGTCGCTGTCATTCATTTTTTTGGCGGATTTAATCTTGCTCGCGGCTCCGGCCGGCGCCGCCGACGCGTCCGGCCAAGCAGGTAGCTCAATCTGGCAGTGGGATCACCTCACTGGGGACTGGAATGGCGACCGGACGGCGCTTGAGGACAAAGGCATTAAGTTCACCCTCGATTACGTGAGCGAGGTCATGGATGTGGCGGGTGGCGGCATCCGCCAGGGCGCGACCTACGAAGGACGATTCGACGTCAACTTGGACCTCGATTTTGAGAAGATGGGTCGGTGGCAGGGTGGATCTGCCCATGTGACGGTGTATCAAATACACGATCTCAATGATCGCAATGTCGCCGCTGAGGTTGCCAGCCTCGGCGATCCGAGTAACATCGATGCGGTTCCGACGACGCGGCTCTTCACCGCCTGGGTCCAGCAAACGTTTGCAGACGGCAGTTTTGTCAGGTTGGGGCAGGTTGCGGCGGACGAGGATTTCGCAACGAGCAATTCAGCCGGGAAATTGCTAAACGGTGCGTTTGGATGGCCTGTGCTGAATGCCTCGGATTTGCCGAGCGGCGGACCGGCCTATCCGCTTGCGACGCTCGGTGTGGTTTCAGCCGTTTACCTCAAGCCGAAACTTGTCGTGCGCAGTGGGCTTTTCAGCGGCGACCCGGCCGGACGAGATTGCCAAAACGATCCGCAGGTTTGCAACCTACACGGCACCACCTTCAGTTCGGCCGGTGGCGCCCTGCTGATGGCCGAACTGGCGTACGAACTCAATCCGGACGGTGCTGCGGACGGGCCATCGGTTTCTTACAAGCTCGGCGGCTGGTATCACACCAGCACGTTTGCCGATGAGCGATATGGCCTGAGCGGTTCGGGCAGTGTGGTGCCGCTCGCGTCGCCTCAAGCGGTGGGTTCGGTCATGCATTCGGGGAACTGGGGTGTCTACGCGCTGGTCGACCAGACGCTGTTTGAGGGAAGCGGCACCAAAGTCGGTGGCTTCTTGCGCGGGCAGTTGGCGCCTTCTGACAGGAATCTGGTCGCGTGGGGTGTCGACGTAGGCCTGGCCTTTACGGGCCTATCGCCAACGCGCAAAGACGATACGTTGACCGTTGGCGTTAGTCATTCAGCTATCAGCCATGCGGCATCGAATCTTGATAGAGACACCGCAACCGAAACAGGCACAGCGTATCCGATACGTTCCGGCGAGACCATATTCGAGGTGAATTACGACTTCGTCGCGGCACCATGGTGGAATATTCAGCCGGATTTCCAGTACATTGTCCATCCCGGCGGAGGAGCTGCGGATGATGCGACCGGCCAGGCAATCCCCAACGCCCTCGTTGTTGGAGTCAGAAGCACCATCGACTTTTGAACTGCTCTCGCCGGAGTGACTCGCACGCGTTCGTTCCATCAGATTTAAGGGAGCAATAAGCTTGGATGGCCGCTATGAGGTGCCAACGGAACGGCTGCTCTTAACATTGTCTTCCCGAAAAGCTGCCCGTCCACTTCCGGCCCCAAACGCGACGTCCGAGTAGTGGCTTGGCGATGTCCGGAGCTGGTGCAAGCCGGACCTGGCAAGAGATGGCATAGTTGTGGTCTTGTTTGGACAGGCGAGCGAACCGCAAAACTGGCGGCAGCAAGGCCGACGCTAGACCATTGATATTGCTGTCGTCAAAACCTAGGGATTTTTAGCGCTACTCCCCAGCTTCGGAGAATGATCGGCGTTCAGAGAGCAATTTGCACGCTTGGGGCGCTGCGGCACTCCCCAGCCTTTGGCCACACACCCTGCAAACGCTGGGCTACCGGGAAGCCATGAGGGGACCGGAGAATTGTTTGGACTTTGAAGGTGGTAGCGGGAAGGGTGCTGGAGACTAACCTTCTCCGTTTTGGGAACCTTGAATGAGTGCAGAGCTGAGCTTCGCTCAGGGTTCAGTTTAGCGCCCCGCTGGCCAGAAACCCGCGGGGCGTCTACTCGTTGAGCAACAGGATGGCCGGCCGCTTCACACGTGCGAATAGGCCGTGGMGCCAATCTCTTCACGGCCGATCCTGAAGTCGCGGTATCGACCGGGCTGCCGCTGTGGCAGGCATCCCCAGTTCCACTGCCAGTCTGCGGTGCTCTCTCAGATGGCGATACGACAGCTGCTCCCGCGGCTACCTTGGCGTTGGTGAGCCCGAGGCCTGCTCACGTCGCCGCTCGAGGCAGCTAAGTATTAACTGGTTAACACCGCCCGATGCTCTGTAATTGCAATAGTGTTAGCTGCAGCTAGGCTGATGTGGCAACGAAGTCGCGTAGCTTCAGCAAGATCGAGCTGTCCATGTCGCTATGAAGCCTCCTCAAGCCGAGTTCGTTGTAGACATGGCCGGTCGAGCCGGGATTGATGCCCGATATGACGACAGTCGACGCGCCGCTGTTGAATGCATAGAGCACAGCGGTGATCCCGTTCGAAAACTTCCGTGCATTGTCCAACTCGCTGTGGCGCGTGCCCATGTGCGTGAATTCACGCATGGTCATCAAATCGGCGAGGATCTGCGTCGGATGCGCCTCGTCGGTGAGACCGTTGTAGGCCGGCACGCCAGCATGCGCGGCAAGCAGTTCGGCCTGATGTTGGCCAAAGCCGCGATACTCGATCGCGTCATACATGCGGCCGAGCACGCGCGCTGTATCCTTCATGGATTCCTTGTGGCCGATATGGCTGCCCGTGGGCCCGAAATAGGTGACGTGAGCGCCCTGGTCGTAGGCCGCGACTTCGAACCCCGTCCGTGTGCGCGTCGAATCCTTCTCGAAGATCAGAGCGATGTTTTTCCTGACGAGACGCGGGATCTCGTGCCCGGCGAGCTTGGCCGCCTTGAGGTCAGCGGCCAGCTTGAGAAGAAAGCGGATTTCGTCGGCCGTGAGATCGTCCAGGGTCAAGACGGAGCGGCCATGAAGGTTGATCGACATGTGGATTTCCTCTCTGGTCAAGTCGCGTCGCGGACAATCGGACAGGTCATGCAGTGGCCGCCGCCGCGGCCGCGACTGAGTTCGGCGCCCTCGACAGTGATCACTTCAATTCCGGCTCGACGCAGGTGTAGACGTTGCGGTCGTATCCGATGACCACTCCGGGCTCGACCGCAACGACATTGTTGCCATCATCCCATTGCTCGCGCTCGGCCTCGTAACGGTCGCCACCTGTGGCGATGATGCGCAGCGACTTCAGACCAAGGGCTTCAGCAACCACTGCGGTGAACGGTTTGGTCTCAGCGGTGACCTCGACCGCCGCTTCTCCATCGCCCGGCCGCAGCGAGAAGGTGCGCAACCGCTCAACGACGGGCGGATACATGGTGACCAGGTCGCGATCACAGAAGGTGAAGACGGTGTCGAGATGCATGAAACTGCGATCGCGTGGCATCAAGGCGGCAATCACGCGCGTCCCCTCGCCAGCCGCGAAGAGGCTGCGCGCCAAGTCGCCCACGGCTTGCGGCGTGGTGCGCTCTCCCATGCCGACGAGAACCGTACCGCCCCCGATCGGCATGACATCTCCGCCTTCAAGGCTGGTCCCTGTTCCCAAGTCTGGCGACACGAAAGGAGCCCCACTTTCGCGAAAGTGGGGATGGAAGCGGTACACGGCTTCGACATTGGCCGCTTCCGGGCGCCTGGCGGGCCAGTACATGGAATTGACCGAGACCGAACCGTAAATCCAGCAGGAGCTGTCACGGGTGAAGAGCTGGTTCGGCAGCGGCGGCAGCACGAAGTCCTGGGGGAGGAGCGTCCTTCCAGTCAGGCCTTTGGGTTCAAAAGGAAGCTCCGCCCGGGCGATGCCGCCGACAAGGTAAGATGCCAGCTGCCCTGACGGCATCTCGTTGAGCCATCCCCGCATCTCGCCGACCATATCCAGCCCAACGACGCCGGGATGGACCCGGCGGTCGAGGAGCCAGTCGCGGGCCTTGGCCAGGCTCATTGTCTCCGCGAGGAGTTCCCCGAAGGAATGCACCAGAACGCCGCGTTCGCGCAACGCATCCACGAAGACGTCATGCTCCTGGCGGGCCCGCTTGACCCACAGGACGTCGTCGAAAAGCAGCGCCTTGCAGTTCTCCGGTGTTAGCCTGCGCAGGCTGAGGTCAGGACGATGGACCATCACCTCGCGCAGACGGCCGACTTCGGAGTGGACACCCAGGTTCGTCATCGAACCAATCCTTTCACAGCGGGCTGATGGCGCCGGTCCACATCTCGTAAACGGCGAGGATGGCGACAGCGATCAGGGTTCCGGCGAGCGCCGCTTCGGCAGGATGGAACACGCGCTGATTGGTTTCACGGCGCGCCCAGATGTAGAAGATGATGCCTGGCGCGTAGAGGATCGCGCACATGAAGAGGTAGGCCGGCCCTGCCGCGTAGACGAGCCACAGCCCGTATACCGTTGCCAGCAACCCGGCGAAAAGCGGTCCGATGCGCTGTTCGCCACTCTCGTAGCTCTCTCCGGTCAGCGCGAGCTTGGCCGCATAAGCTCCAGAGAAGATGTAAGGAACCAGGATTGCGGCCGACGCGATGTAGAACAGCGCCTGATAGGTGCTTTGCGCGAAAAGCGTGATTACCAGGAAAGCCTGGACGAGCAGGTTGGTGATAAGAAGCGAAGTCGACGGCACGCCGCGCCCGCTCTCCGAGCCGAAGAATTTCGGCATCGTCCCGTCCTTGCCGGCGACGTGCGGAATTTCGGCTGCAAGCAGCGTCCAGCTCAGGAAGGCGCCGATCACCGACACGACAAGCGCGATGTTGATTAGGACAGCCCCCCAGGGACCGACGACCGCCTCCAGCACGCCCGCCATGGACGGGTTCTTCAGCGCGGCGAGGTCAGGTTGGCTGAGGATGCCGAGCGACAGCAGCGACACCAGGGCGTAGAGGGCGAGACAAGTGAAGAAGCCGAGGACTGTCGCCATGGCGATGTCTTTTCGGCGCTCAGCCCGGCCGGAGAATACGCTAGCGCCTTCGATGCCGATGAAGACCCACAGGGTCACCAGCATCGTGCTCTTCACCTGGGCGGTGATCGAGCCGAGACCGGCGTTGCCGAAACCGGTGAAGTCGAGAGACCAGACTTGCAGTTTGAAGGCGACGGCAACAACCCCAACGAACAGGACGATTGGAGCAATCTTCGCCACCGTGACGATGAGGTTCACGACGGCGGCCTGCCGGATGCCGGCGAGAACCAGGGCATGGATCAGCCACAGCAGGATCGATGCGCCGAGCCAGCCTGCCAGGTATTTCCGTCCCCGAAGGCCGGGAAGAAATAGGACAGGGCGCTAAAGACGATCACCGCGTAGGAGACGTTGCCGACCCAGGCGCTGATCCAGTAGCCCCAGGCGCTGTTGAAGCCGATGAAGGGGCCGAAGCCCGCGCTGGCATAAGCGTAGGGCCCGGCGTCGAGCTCGGGCTTGCGGGTTGCAAGCGATTGATAGACGAACACCAGCGCCAGCATGCCGACGGCGGTGATCGCCCAGCCAATCATGACGGCAAGAGGACCGGCCCCGGCGGCCATGTTCTGCGGCAGGCTGAACACGCCAGAACCGACCATCGACCCAATGACCAATGCGGTCAGCGAACCGAGTCGAAGCTTCGGCGACGCCGACGTCGCGACTCCAGGGATAGGGATGTTGATTCCGGCAGTAGTCATGATGCTCTCCCAAATTTGAAGGCTCTGATGGGAGGCATTAAACAGGAAGACAAGGCTGGCAGCTTTGATACGGGTCAATAGCCGTTGGCTGAACAGCAAAGGCAGCCTTAGGGTGCCAAGCCAGTTTTCCCGATCGCCGTGCCTTGGGTAGATTTCGGTCCGACATTGCCAATTCAACCTGACAACCGCCGACATTTGCATCGGCGGCGCCGATCATGCTTGCGCCGGTCAGTTTGATCTGGCGCAAGGACGGCGGGTGATGCCAAGAGCAGGATGACGGTCGGGATGTAGAGCGCTTCCGCTGCCGTCCTGAAAGAGGATCACCATGAAAACAATATCGAGGAGTGCAGCGCTCGGGCTTGCTGCCGCAATGCTCGTGGCCGGCAGTGCGGGCGCCGTCCAGGCTGCGGCGCTTGTCCAGATTTCGCTGTGGGACAAAGGCGCGAGCATGGAGATGCCTATGGGTCTCGCCTATGCGGTGCCGGGCCTCGATCTCGCAAAGGCGACTATGGGCATCACGGCTTCGCCAGGTGCTGTGAAGGCCGGGGAGGTCACATTCAATGTGAAAAATGACTCCAAGGACACCGTCCACGAAATGATCGTGATGTACCTTGCGGATCCCGGCAAGCCGCTTCCCTACCTTGAGGCCGAGAACCGGGTCGACGAAGACAAAGCTGGCGACAAGGGCGAGGTCTCGGAGCTCGATCCCGGCAAATCAGGCGCATTGACCGTCGAACTGAAGGCTGGAAAATACCTGCTTATCTGCAACGTACCAGGTCACTATGGAG
The DNA here is from genome assembly GCF_056404455.1 of Mesorhizobium sp. P2_D1. Lineage (NCBI taxonomy): Bacteria > Pseudomonadati > Pseudomonadota > Alphaproteobacteria > Hyphomicrobiales > Phyllobacteriaceae > Mesorhizobium > Mesorhizobium sp. P2_D1. The sequence goes on along the minus strand of NZ_JBFUDZ010000039.1, from coordinate 40,995 downwards.
CCGGTATGTGGGCCGAGTTCACCGTCGATCCATAGGCCTTGGGCCACCTGGCAACCCTTTGGCCTGCGACTGTCGCAGTTTTTGAAAGCTCGCCGGGATCGCTGGTCTTGTCGGTTTGGCCGCCGCACGACGGCAAGGTTACGACCGAAGGCAAAGTCAACGGCTGGGCCGAACGCTGGCTCGACCAAACAGACTGGGCGGTCTCGGCGTTGTTTTCCGCGGCGTATGGAGCGCGTCATGAGAGCAATGATGCTTGAAAGCGTCGGCACCCCTTTGAAACTGGTCGACAGGCCCGATCCGATACCTGGGGTGGGCGAGATCGGGCTTAAGGTCGAGGCATGCGCGGTCTGCCGGACCGATCTGCATGTGGCGGATGGGGATCTGCTTCATCCAAAGCTGCCGCTCATCCCGGGTCATGAAATCGTCGGCATCATCGATTCTGTTGGCAAGGGCGTCGCGCGTTCCAGGATCGGGCGCAGAGTGGGCGTGCCTTGGCTCGGGCACACTTGTGGGCGTTGTTCCTACTGCGTCGCAGGGAGTGAAAATCTTTGCGATCAGCCAGATTTCACGGGCTATACGCGCGACGGCGGCTTCGCCAGCCGTGCCATTGCAGACACCCAATTCGCCTTCGATCTGGACCCAGATGCCGACCCCGTATCGCTGGCGCCGCTGCTTTGCGCGGGCCTGATCGGCTGGCGATGCCTGAGGAAAACCGGTGATAGCAAGCGGCTCGGGATTTACGGCTTCGGCGCCGCCGCGCATATCGTCGCCCAGATCGCGATCTGGCAAGGTCGAGAGGTTTTCGCTGTCACCCGGCCGGGCGACAAAGAAGCACAGGAATTTGCGCGCTCGCTCGGAGCAGCTTGGGCAGGCGGTTCGGATGAATCTCCGCCCAAGCAGCTCGATGCCGCGATCATCTTCGCTCCTGTCGGTGACTTGGTGCCGATCGCGTTTCGTGCTGTCCGCAAGGGTGGCCGGGTGGTTTGCGGCGGCATTCACATGAGTGACATTCCAGCGATGGCATACGCATTACTCTGGGAAGAGCGTGAACTTGTATCGGTGGCAAACCTGACGCGCCGCGACGCGGAAGAGTTCTTTCCCATTGCAAAGCGCGCGCAGGTTCGCACGCATACCAAGGTCTATCCGCTGGAACAGGCCAATCAGGCGCTGGACGATCTGAGGGAAGGGAGGTTGACCGGCGCCGCCGTGCTGGTGCCGTGATTAACATTCAACGAGCGTTATCTTGCCCGTTCACCCAGTCCGTGCAGTTGCCGGATCCACTTCGCGCGGGTCGCATCGCTGGTGCCCGCGACCATGCCGAACAAGGTCTCGCGTACCGGACTGATGCCTACAAAATGCAGGATGCTTCGCCGTATGGCGGCGATACCGTGACCGAGGAACCATAGTCGGTAAAGAACGGAAGGCATTCCCATCGTCACCACGAGGCGCGCGGAGCGTCCGCGAAGCAGTGCCTTGGTGAAGCCGCCACCTTTGTCCGGGTAGGCAAAGGCCGTTCCTGGCCGCATGACCTGTTCGAGAAATGCCTTGAGCAGAGCCGGCATGGTTCCGAGCCACAGCGGAAAGACAAAGACGATGTGCTCAGCCCAGACGATCGCTTCGACTGCGTCCTTCAGTTCGTCGGGAACCGCATCATGTTCGAACGCCTGCATCGTCCGCAGCATTGGGAAATCAAGCGTTGCCAGATCGATCCGGCGAACGGCATGCCCCGCCTTTTCCGCGCCCTCGCCATAGGCCTTGGCGAGACCGCGGCAGAGTCGGTCCGGGGACGGGTCGGGATGGCCGACCACAATCAGGATGCGTCGCGACATGGTCTACTCCCAGGGAGCTTGGCCCCGAGGCGTCAAGGCCGTTCTACCCGCGCCACCTGGTAAGTGTGCATGGCGCCGCTGCGTTGGATCGACACATATTCACCGGTCACGAAGCGTTCGTCGCCAAGATGGAAGCCGATCTCGTCGTCGCGATCGCCTTCGGCATAGTCGAAATACCACTGTCCTCCGGGCTTGCGCCTCAGCCGGCCGATCACGTCTTCCTCGCCGGTTCGAAACCTGCGAACACTGCAGGAGGCCCTGTGCAACTTCCATTCGTCGGCATCGATTCGGCCTTCGTCGGTCAACGGAGCCAGCACGTCACAGCCCTCTTGGCGGTCACCTTCCAGATGGCCCTTTTCACGGRCAAGCAAGAGCCGGATATGCCGGAATTTCTCGGTAAGGTCATTCAGCTTGGTCATGGCAAACTCCTTTGACCGAGTTTCATAAAGCGGCGACAGCACTTGACTTTGATCCGCGTCAAAGAAGGGTGAGAGGCTCGTTTCTCGTAGACGCTCGGCAGCGCTGTAGCCAGCGATCACAGCGACCAGGGTTGCGGCGGCCAGCGGCGACCAGAACCTGATCGGACCGGCAAACACCGCCAGTGACAGGTGACCGATCGTATTTGCCGCCAGCGCCGCCAGCAGCGCCTGACAGATCGTATACACGGACCGAATGCGTGATCAGCCGCAACGCACCGAGCAGGCGATTCGCCGACCAGCACCGATACCGCATCCGAGTGCTGAGTGCGGCCAGAATCCCGCCGAGCGCTGGATATTCCAAAGGTACGAATGCTGGCCGTGCGGCTGCGATCGGGCACCTCCCGCTCCCGCCAGCCGCGTTCTCCAGACCGACGAGCAAGCCAATTGCCAGGGCCAGTCCGAGCCGGGCAATGAACGGATCCATGGTGCGGCAATTTTCAGGCGGCGACCGTCGGAAGGCGGTCGCGAACCCACCTGACGATCTGGCCTGCTGTCATTGCGCCGGATGTGCGTGCGGTTTCTCGTCCGCCATGAAAGAGGATCATGGTCGGGATGCTGCGAATGCCGAACCTGGCCGCAACAGCCTGCTCATTGTCAGAATTGAGTTTGATCAGACGAACACGCGGCTCCAGTTCATTTGCTGCTGCATTGTAAGCCAGCGCCATCATCTTGCAGGGGCCGCACCACGGTGCCCAGACGTCGACGACAACGGGCAGGCTGCTACGAGTAATCTGACGATTGAAGGTCTCGGCGTCGACGTCCTGGGGGTGCCCCGAAAACAGTTTGGTCCCACACTTTCCGCATTTCGCCTCCCCCGCATTGCGAGCCGGCGGCAGGCGGTTGACCCCGCCGCATTTGCTGCAAACCACCAGGTTCTGCTGTGCCAAGGCCATTCACCGATTTGTGGTCATCTACTATGCGCGCCCGAAACGTCCATCGCCAAGAGTGCGCAGCGCGTTGAGAATAACCGCCACGTCGATCCCTTCCTGCAGCAATGCGCCTGCCACTGGCGTGATCTGCCCCATGGCCGCCGCAGCCATCGCTATCGCCGAGAGCGCCAGCCCGACAACGATGCTTTGCAGGGCGATCGCGCGCGTGCGTTGGGCGACCCGCACCGCCTCGGCGACAGGCTCCAGCCGGTCAGCGAGAACGATGACATCCGCCGCCTCGGAAGAGGCCGTCGCCCCGCGCGCGCCCATGGCGACGCCGACCGTCGCGGCGGCAAGAGCGGGTGCATCGTTGATGCCATCACCGACCATCATTGTTGGTGCCGTTGCTTTCTCGGCCTCTACAGTCGCGACTTTATCCGCTGGAACAGCATCTGCGACAATGACATCCAGATCCAGCATGGAAGAAATACGCTTTGCGGCGGCACCGTCATCACCTGTCAGCATGACCATGCGCGTGATGCCAGCCGAACGCAGATTGGCGAGCGCGTCGTGAGCATCGGCACGCAGCGCATCGCCGAAGGTGAAAATGCCGGCAAGGTGATTGCCGAGCGTGACAAAAACCCTCAACACCGGCTGGTCCCGGTATCGGTCTTCACCGCCTTTCGCCCATCTGGGCAGTGGTTTGTCGCCGAGCACGAGAGCCTGCGATCCCGCCGCGATGGACATGCTTTCGACCCGACCCTTCAGGCCCGCGCCCCGATGCTCGCGGACATCATGCGGATGCGAAAGCATCAGCTGCCTCCCGCGCGCCGCCCGGATGATCGAGTCTGCGAGCACATGGTGCGAGGCCTGTTCCAACGATGCCAACAACTGCAGCAGATGGTCGGCATTGCAGCCGGGTTCAGCTTCGATTTCGATGAGCTCGGCGCCGCCGATGGTCAAGGTGCCGGTCTTGTCGAAGATCGCGGTCCGAACCTGCGCAAGGGCCTCCAGCGCCGCCGAACCTTTCATCAAGATACCGGCGCGTGCAGCGCGGGACACGCCGCCGATGAAGGCAACAGGTGCGGCGAGAATGAGGGGGCAGGGCGTCGCGACGACCAGCACGGCGAGCGCCCGGATCGGATCGCCGGAGATAAACCACGCGATGCCGGAAACCAGCAAGGTGGCCGGCAACAGGAACAGGGCAAAACGGTCAGCCATGCGTATGAAGGGCGCTTTGGCGGTCTGCGCCGCCGCGACCATGCGCACGATCGCCGCATAAGTGCTCTGTTCTGCGAGGGCGGAAGCCCGCATGCTGAAGGTCTCGCCCGCGTTGACGGTGCCGCTGCGGAGCGTGTCGCCAGCGCTGCGCGGCACCGGCAATGGCTCTCCGGTCACCGCAGCCTCGTCGAGCGAGGCCGAAGCATCCAATAGGATGCCGTCGACGGGAAGCAGTTCTCCGGCACGTACCAGCAGAGTGTCGCCGACAGCGACCTCTTCGATGGGGATGGTTTCTGTTCCTTTTGTCGCCTTGCGATGTGCGACACGCGGCGACCGGTCGGTGAGTGCCTTGAGGTTCCGCTCGGCGCGGCCGCGGGCAAAATCTTCGAGCACGGTGCCGCCGGCATACATGATCGCGACAACCACCGCGGCTAGCGATTGGCCAAGCAGCAGCGCGGCGGACATCGAAACCAGCGCAATTGCATCGACACCGAAGCGGCCGATCCAGAAATCACGCAGAATGGAGATGGCGAGAGCCGCCACCACGGGCAAGGTCGCCATCGTCCAGATTGTGTCGGCCTCGATTGGTCCCAATCCGGTTCGCCAGACCCCGATTCCAACGGCGAGACCCAGGATGGCAATGACCAGCAATGCGCGCCGCAGCGCCGACTCGTTCATACAATGTCCCACAACCCTGATGGCCCTGGCGCTAGAGTTCGCGGACCATCTCCTCGAGCAGGCGCCGCACATCGTTCGCGACCTGCGCAAGCTCACGATTGCTGATAGCGCCCATTGAAGCGACCGGATCCACCGCTGCGACCTCTACCTTTCCTGGTCCGACCTCCGTGACGATTACGCTGCAAGGCAGCATGGTTCCGATCTTGTCTTCGGACTGAAGCGCCCGCCATGCGAGATGCGGATTGCACGCGCCCAGGATAACATAGGGCCTGAAATCTACGCCAAGCTTGGCCTTCATGGTCTGCTGGACGTCGATCGAGGTCAGAACGCCAAACCCCTTGCTTGCGAGCTTGTYGGTCACGTGGTCGATTACCGCCGTGAATGGCATGGCGACGATCTTGCTAAAATAGTAACCCATCTAACTCTCCAAACGTTGATCGCAACAGCTCGTCGCCACTTTGCGAGTGACCTTGCGTAGGAGCTAATCGCGATGGCCGCAGAACGCTTTGATCCAACGCAACGAACGGGCAAGATCGACTAGGCGATTATCGCCCACGAATGGGAGACATAACGGGTGACGATCCGAAATCTCGAACATGCGTTCGCTCCGAAGTCGGTTGCCGTGTTTGGGGCATCTTTGCGTGACGGCTCGGTCGGCCGTGTCGTCTTCGACAACATCGTCAATGGCGGCTTCGAAGGCGATATCTGGCCGGTCAACTCGAAATATTCCGAGGTCGCGGGTCGCCGCTGCTATTCCAAGGCGGCGGACCTTCCGGGTGTTCCGGACCTCGGTGTTATCGTCACGCCCCCTGGGATAGTTCCCGCCATCGTGCACGACCTTGCTGAAAAGGGCACGCGGGCGGCAGTTGTCATCACGGCTGGGCTGACACGTGAAAACGGCCTGCGCCAGGCGATGCTCGATGCCGCCAAGCCCAGTCTGTTCCGCATCATCGGGCCGAACACGGTCGGACTGATGATCCCGCCCGTCAAACTCAACGCCGGATTTGCACACATGGCCGCCAGGCCCGGCAACATCGCGCTGCTGTCGCAATCCGGCGCCATTGCCACGTCGCTGATCGACTGGGCGGCACACAACAATGTCGGCTTCTCGCAGATCGTCTCTCTCGGCGACATGGCGGATGTCGACGTGGGTGATTGTCTCGACATGCTGGCGGGCGATGCGCACACGCGCGCCATCGTGATGTATCTCGAAACCATTCCCAATCCGCGCAAGTTCATTTCGGCCGCCCGTGCCGCTGCACGCATCAAGCCGGTCATCGCGATCAAGTCTGGCCGCCACGAGCAATCAGCCAAAGCGGCCGCGACCCACACTGGCGCGCTGTCGGGCGCCGATCGCGTCGTCGATGCGGCATTGCTGCGCGCAGGCATCCTGCGCGTCAAAGGCCTGGCCGAGTTGTTCGATGCGGTTGAAACGACCGCCCGTTTCGCTCCGCTCGAGCGGACCCGGGTCGGCATCGTCACCAATGGCGGGGGCGTCGGTGTGCTCGCCGTCGATGAACTCATCGACTGCAAGGGCGAACTGGCCGAGCTCTCGCCAGAGACAATCGCCCGCCTGAATATCGCCCTGCCGCCTACATGGTCCCACGCCAATCCGGTCGACATCATCGGCGACGCCTCGCCGGAGCGCTACAGGGCCGCCGTTGAAGCCGTAGCGGCTGATCCCAGGGCCGACGTTGTCCTGGTCATGAACTGCCCGACGGGGCTTGGCTCGCCGCTAGCGGCAGCGGGCGCAGTGGCAACACTTTCCAAGGACGGCAAGATCGGCGGCAAACCGGTCCTGACCTGCTGGCTTGGCGAACACACGGCGCGCGAAGGGCGACGCGTTCTTCAGGACGCCGGCATTGCCAGTTTCGAGACGCCCGCCGATGCCGCAACCGCAGTCTCCTACCTGAGCGAATGGTCGCGAGCCCAGCGGGCATTGATGCGGACGCCCTCGAGTCGCAGCGAGGACACAACGAGCGACCGGGAAGCCGTGCTTGCCATATTCAGGCAGGTCGCCAGGGAAGGCCGGCGATTACTAACCGAGCCCGAAGCCAAGGCGGCGATCTCCGCCTATGGGATTCCGGTGCCCGAGACGATCGTCGCCAGATCTTCCACCGAAGTGGAGGCGGCGGCTGGGCGGCTTCTCAGGGCATCCAAGCAGGTCGTCGTCAAACTGCTGTCCAAGACGATCTCGCACAAGTCGGACGTTGGTGGGGTGGTGCTTGGCATCACTGCCGCCGCCGCCGCCGGCGAGGCCGCACGCTCAATCGAGGTGGGTGTGCGCAAGCACGCTCCGCAAGCCGATATCGAGGGCTATGCAGTCCAGCCGATGGTGATACGAAGACAGGCGCAGGAATTGATCCTTGGCGTCAGTCGCGATCCAATCTTCGGCCCGGCGATGCTGTTTGGAGCCGGTGGCGTCGCGGTTGAGGTGACGGACGATACCGCGATCGCACTGCCGCCGCTCGACGATGTTCTTGCCGGTGACTTGATCGGGCAAACGCGGATCGGTCGCCTGCTTGCCGGGTTCCGAGATCGCAAGCCGGCGGATCGGCAGGCGATCGTTGCCGCGCTGAACGGCCTGTCCCAGATGATCGTCGACTTTCCGTGTCTCGTTTCGATGGACATCAACCCGTTGCTGGCCGACGCCGAGGGTGTAATTGCGCTCGATGCCCGCATCGAGATCGAGCCCGCGCGGGTGGAGGAGCCTGGCCCCAACCCGACGCTTGCCATCAGGCCCTATCCGTCGGATTGGGAAAAGGAGTTTTCGACCGGCGGCACGCACTATCATATCCGGCCTATCAAGCCGGCCGATATCGCGCTCTATCCCGAATTCCTAGCCAGGGTTTCGCCTGACGATCTGCGCCTGCGTTTTCTGTCGCCGCGCAAGAGCTTCTCCGACCAGATGCTGAAGCGACTCACCCAACTCGACTACGATCGCAACATGGCTTTCGTCGCTCTGGAGACGAGCTCTGGCGCATTGGCGGGTATCAGCCGTCTGTCTTGCGATCCGGACCACGTTGCTGCCGAATACGCCTTGCTGGTCCGCACCGATCTGCAGGGTCATGGTCTGGGCTGGGAATTGCTCAGGCAGATCGTTGACTACGCAAAAGCCGATGGGATCCGCCGCATCGAAGGCATTGTGCTTAGCGAAAATAGCAAGATGCTGGCAATGTGCCGCGAATTCGGCTTCTCGATAACGCATCTTCCGAATGATCCCGGCCTCGTGGAGGCCACGCTCGAACTCCGTCGGGATTGATCATCCGAACCAGTCAGGAGGCTGTGCGCAGGGTCTTGGAAGTATCGCTCTTGGAAACCTCTCTCAGTTCCGTAACGATGTCGACGAGCTCTTGGTCGGCGTTGATCTTGCGCCAGCCGGACTGGGTGGTATTACGCTGCAATTGCCGCGAGAGGATGTCTATGGTGGCGTCTGAAGGGCCGCCCTTGCGTTCACTGACCCGCTGCCAAAGGACGAGTGGATCCGCCTCCAACCAAAATCCGGAGAACGGGATACCCCGGTCGCGCGCCGCCTTCTCGATCCGCTCACGATCGGCCGGCCTGTCGAAAACGGCATCGGCGACGACAGAGCAGCCCTCGGAAAGGATAAGCCCGGCGCGCCACGCCATTTCGCGGTAGACGCGATCGGAGACCTCGGGCCGGTAAGCCCGGTTCGGCAGCCTGGTTTCCGCGGGCACTCCATGCATGGCCTTGCGGATGCGATCGCTTTCAACAATGCGGGCGCCGGGTGGCGCTCCGATATAGGCGGCGAGCGCCTCCGCTGTGGTCGTTTTCCCGGACCCGCTCAGGCCACCGATGGCAACGAGCCGTGGCGAGGTATCCTGGAGAAATGTCCGGGCAAGTTCGAAGTAGGATCTGGCCTCGGCAATCAACTTTTCGGAATCTTCGCTGCCTTCCTCAACCTGGGTCGCGGTGACATGAGCGCGCACCGCGGCTCGCACTGCCATGAAGAAAGGCAGCAGGATGAAACCGTCCTCATCGTCGGCTTCATCAAGGTAGCGGTTCAACACCAGATTGGCGAACCGGGGAAAACCCCGGTGCCAAAGATCCATCAGCAGAAAGGCAAGGTCGTACAGAACATCGATGCTGGCGATCTGGTCGTTGAATTCGATGCAATCGAAGAGGCGGGGCTCGTCGTCGAAGAGGCAGATGTTGYGCAGGTGCAGATCGCCATGGCACCGGCGGATCTTGCCCGCGGCTTCGCGAAGATCGAGCAATCCGGAATGGCGGGCGAAGGCGGTGCGGAAGGTTTCGGCAAAGGTCTTGACCTCCGCCTCCGTGAAAACATGGCTGGTGGCAAACCCTGCCTCGTTGATGTCGAGCACACCCGCAATGTTGGACGACCCGCTGCCATTGTGGATCGTCGGCGCGGCACGGTGATACCCCACGATCACGCGTGCGACAGCCGTCATCAATGCCGGGGTCAATTCTCCTGCGGTTGCCATCCGATCTAACAGCCTTGACTGATCGAAGCGGACCATCTCGATCGCGGCCTCGACCATCTGACCGGTGCCGTCAAAGGCCAGTCTGCCGCCCGCCTCGCGCGTGATGCGACGCACACTCCGATACAGATCGGGTGCCGTCTTCGAGTTGAGTTCCACCTCCTTCTCGCAAGCGCTGAGCCTAAGGGCCGGCGTCGAGAAATCGACATAGGGCAGTTTGACTGCCCGCTTCATCTTGAAGGCGCGTTCGCCAGTCAGAAAAATACGCGAGATATGGGTCTCGATCGCCTCGACCGGCGTAGTCGCGCCGTATGAGGCAGGATCAAGCAGAAACGCGATAGCGGCTTGCTGGCCGTCAACGATCATGGTTCGCTATCCTCGATGTTGCGTCTTCCGGAGACTGTTTCCATCATCTGCTCTCATCGTTGCAGCGTCTGGACATAACCGGCCAGATCATGGATCCGTTCCCTGGTGACGATTTCCCCGGCGTTCGGACCATATTTCTTCACGTCGCCGGGGAGGAACTCGCGACCCCAGACCGGCATGTCGCGATCGCCGTGCTCCGGCACCATTGTGCGGCCGTCGATCATGGCGAAAACGCGCCAATAGGGAAACGCGCCGCCATTGTGTTTCGAAAGACGGGTCAGGTCAGCCGGCCGCTTGATCAATTCGTCGCCGAGCGGTCCGTCGCCCTTGCCTTCCGGACCGTGGCATACGGCACAGGAGTTCATGTATTCCGCCTTGCCGTTGCCGAGTTCCTGGGCGTCCGTCGCATTGAAGGGCAAAACCGCCAAGGCCACCGCGATCAGGAACTTCATCTGCGTTCCCCCGATTGATTGGCGCAAGCCTACAGCCCCGGCTCGACAGTGCGTTGATGCGGATCAAATGCCGCCGCACCAAAGTGTTTGATTCAGCGCAATGAACGCACCAGCCCCTCTCGCTTACGCTTCAGCAACGATTGAACTTTCTTTCGAAATGAGGAGTTTGTTGCCGTGACGTTCAAGACACTGCTTACGGTTACCGGACCGAACCAGGGCGAGGGCGATCTCAAGCTGGCCGCCGGCCTGTGCGAACAGATCGGCGCCCATCTCTCGGTGCTCGTTCTCGAGCTGGCCGCACCACCTTCAGGCAGTGCGCATCTGGGTGTCGTTTCGCCAGCCTGGTTTGAGGAGCGTCAGGTCGAGGTCAACAGGCTCAAGAAGCGAATCTCGACAGTCGGCGCCTTTCTTTCGCACAGCGAGGTATCGGCTGATCTGAGCGACGACTACCCCGACACGGCCTGGGCGGACGAAGTCATCGGAAGGCGCGCCCGCTATGCCGATCTGACCGTTCTTGGCCCAGATCTGCTCACAAGCCCGACACTCAGGGATAAAGTCATCCAAGGAGCGCTGTTCTCATCGGGAAAGCCTATCCTGCTAGTTCCCGAGGGCGTGCGGCCAACGCTGAAGCCGAAACGCATCCTGGTTGCTTGGGACGCCCGCCTTGAGTCAGCGCGCGCCGTTCGCGAGTCGCTCGACATGCTGAAAGGTGCTGATGATGTGCGCCTCGTCATGGTCGACCCGATCGAGGACGAGTTCCATCACGGCGCAGAACCCGGAGCAGATGCCGCGACCTATCTTGCCCGGCACGGCGTGAAGGTTACGGTCGAACGACTGCCGAGCGCGGACCATTCTGTCGCCGACGTGCTTCGTCAGCATGCAGGTGACGTTGCAGCGGAGCTTATCATTATGGGTGCCTATGGTCATTCCCGGTTGCGCGAGAGGATTTTCGGCGGCGTCACCAAATCGATGCTTGAAGGGCAATCTCTGCCGGTTTTGATGGCTCGATAAATTCGACCGCAGCGAACAACGGGCTGGCGCAGATTACGCCGGCCCATTCCATATATAGCAACGAAGGGAAGCGAAGCTACGCACTTGCTCCTCGTCCCGACAACTGCACGATGAGGATTCGGAAGAAAACATGCGGTGCACTCTCGGCCGTGGGAGGAACGACCGGCTTGAGTGCGCCAGGTTCCCACCAGTCCGGGTACTTGCTCAAGACCGCCCAGGCATGATCTCGTTCGAGCTTGTAGCCGATACGATCAGGCAGTTCTTCGTAGCGACCATCGACGACGACGCTTCTCCATCCTCGTCCCTGGCCAGGTTCGTCGACCTGGACGGACACCAGCGGATTGGCTCGCATCCAGTCGATCTTCTTGCCCGGCATGGAAAACGCGTAAAGATGAGCAGCCGCATGGGCGTAGTGGAAGGGCACGACGTAGGGCTGCCCGTCCTTCGTGCATGCCAAGCGGCCAACGCGATTGGTCGTCAGGATTTTCGTGCACTCCAAGGCCGAAAGTGTGCGGACAAGCGTGACGTGATCTCCTCTTCTATCTAGCTCTTGAACCATCGCCGGCGACGTGCCGATGGCCAGTCTTGTACAGCTTGGCAGCCTCGTCCATGGCGGCAATCACTTCGCTGTCAGAGAGCTGCGGAAACCGCAGGTAGTGGTGACCCAGGGTACGGAACCGCCCTGGCTGGCTGAGGCATACCAAACGGTCCGCTTCCCTTGCCAAATCAGCCGCAGTGTCCGGCGGAGAGACCGGAACAGCAACGATGATTTCCCGTGGCGAGCGATGCCGCAGCGCACGGATCGCGACCTTCATGGTTGTGCCGGTCGCTGCACCGTCATCCACGATGATCGCTGTCTTGCCAGCAATCGACATGGGCCGCCGGTTGCCTCGATAGGCAATGCACCGGCGCTCGAGTTCAGGACGTTCCTTGGCGACCAAGACACGAAGCGCGTCGTCGTCGAGCGCGTAGGCCTCGACGATCTCACGGTTCAACACAACGTCCCCAGGCTCGCCATCGACGATCGCGGCAACTGCCAGCTCGGAATTGCCGGGGGCGCCAATCTTGCGGACAATGAGCAGATCAAGAGGAGCATTCAGGGCCCTGGCCACTTCCACCGCGACAGGAACGCCACCTCGCGGCAAAGCCAGCACGACAGGCTGGTGCAGTTGAAGCCTGCTCAGTTCCGTGCCGAGCYTCTCCCCAGCCTCTTTGCGGTCGCGGAACATCGGTCAATCTACCGGCCACAGTTTTCGAAGCGACTTCTTCATCGAGGTTCTTACCTGCTCAATTTCGCTATGCGTAATGTGACGGTCGAGAACTTTGAACACCGCGTTGATTGCGACATCGAAATCGACGTCCTCATCATAGCCGAAACTGGTTCAGACGCTGAGGATCACTTTTCTTGCGCTCACGCACAAGCACCGATGGATTCCAGCCTTCGAAGTAGATGCCACGGATCAAGACGGGCAGTTGCGCGGAAAGATCGGCCATCTCCGCTGGCGACAGCCAGTCTCGCACCGTGTGCAAAACGGACCGCAGGAGGCGACACGCGCTCGGTTCGCTCCAGCAAAGATCCCTGGCAAGCTCGTTGACCCCCTGCTGCGCCTGCTGGGCAGCGTGGGTGAAACTGCCGAAAGAGGTATGGGACAGCTGGCTCATGGCATGCTCCTTGAAGTTTCCATCTTCATCCCGAAGCGTCGAGGGCGTCTGCGCATTGCGCCGGATCAATTGGGCCTCCACGCACGGGCGCGCCACCTCAGTTCGAGATGAGCCGATGGAACGACCCGCTCTGGAGTAGCGAGCGCGTCACGCCGCCAAAAGTCGTTTCCTGCACACGGCTGTGACCATAGCCGCCGAGAACAATGAGATCGGCCGCGATCTCCTGTCCGATCTGGAGGAGGATCTCCGCTGGTTCGGAGCACCGCGCATCCAACACTTTCGATCGCGCCTTCACCCCGTGGCGTCTCAGGAAGAGTTCGACATCTGCAACATTGTCCCGAGGTGCGGTATCCCCATTATCTACGGTGACGATCACAACATCCCGGGCGTCGATCAGGAAGGGCATGGCGTCAACAACGGCACGCCGCGCTTCCCGCGTGTCATTCCATGCAATCAGGATGCTTTCGGCCTTGATCGGAGCACAGGGTTCCGACGCCACAAGTATCGGGCGGCCGGCTGCTAGGATGAAGCTTGCGATGTCCAGGGCGCGGTGATGGTCTACTATCAGATCGGCCGTCGGCGACCCAGTTACGATCAGGTCGGCGGCGCGTGCATTAAGCGCAAGTTGAAGGGTCGGATTTCCTATTTCGCCGCGCCACGAGGCGCGATTGCCGCCGTTGACAGTGCTTAGGAATTCCTCGCTCAAGCAGTTGAGGCGACCCTCTATCTCCTCCACCTGAGACCATATGGCCTTTGTGGCGGCCCTGTCGTCAGTGCCGGTTGGCATGACAAAATGTGGCTCCGCCGCACAGAAGCCGATCAGATCGGCATCATGCCGTTGCGCAAAGTCCCACGCGACGGAGATGAGCGGTGCGCCGATGGCGTCCACGTCCAGTTGAACCATGATCGTCTTGAAAGCCATCGTTTCGGCCCTTTTTGCTTTCGAGGCGAGCTAGCCACGAAGAAAGGGCAAGGGCCTTGATGCGTGTCAAATACGGCGAGACCTGATGGCGCTCGATTGCCCGTGCACTCCGGTAAAGGTCATGCGCCTTGATCTTAATCAATGACGCGACGACGAATGGCGGTAGCGTTGTCTGGCGGACACTTTGTTTGCGCCGCCTCACAAGGGAGTTCACCGATCATGCAGATCCAACCGGAGCCGTGGCAATTCGGCACGCAACCCTTGCCGATGGCGGAAAATGGCCAGAAGCTCATCCTCGCTGCCGCGTCTCTTCAGGCGCACGCCTTCAAGGCGGTGATGCGCTATCAGATCGAAACGCTGGCGTTTCTGAAACATCGTTACGAGCAGGATGTTAAGCTGGCCGAGGATCTCATCGACGGTTCCGAATTCAGCGACGCCTTCGACATCTTTTCCACCTTCCTGCAGAATGCGGCATCGGAATACGCCACCGAAGCCGGCAAGGTCGCGTCGCTGACCTCCAAGCTCGCTTCGGAAACGGCCAGCCGCGTGCGCAACGAAGCCAAAACCGCTGTCGAGGACGTTGCAGCAAAGACAGTCGCGTAGATCGGGGAATGCGGAGGCCTCCAACCATGAACGCCTGTATGAGCAGCGGTGGTCACTGGCGTCTACGGGTTTGCGTGCTTGCGGCGGTATTGCTTGGTTCCGTGGTGCCGGCGCTCGCGGACAGCCTGGCGGAACACGGCAAGGCCCTGGTGGAGTTCAATTGCGCCCGCTGCCACGCCATTGGAAAAACCGACGTGAGCAGCCACCCGGACGCTCCTGCCTTTCGCACCCTGTCAAAGCGCTATCCGATCTCGGATCTCGAGGAAGCACTCGCCGAAGGCATTTCGACCGGCCACCCGGACATGCCTGAGTGGGTTGCCAGCCCCGACCAGATCGAGGCAATCATCGCCTACATCAGCAGCTTGCAACAACCATGATCGAGGCCACGGAGATGGCAGGCACGATTGGATCTCACGCCAGCAGCTCGGAGACATGCAGTCGACCTCGCGGCCGATCGCGGTCCCAGTAGCCCAGGACTGAAGCTAGGGCAACATCCGGTCAGCTGCACGGAAGAACGATCGAGCATGCGCCACGATCTGGGCCTCCGTTGGATGATCCGCCGGCTCAACGCCGACAATGCGATCCTTCAAGTGGGGATGGTGGTCGCGGATATGCTTGGCCAACTCATCCTTTGCCTCTCCCGGCCCCACGATCAGCCATTCCTTCGCCGGTTGCAGGGCGCTGACGACATCGTCGTAGAAGGCTCCGTTTTCCGACGCCCGCTTGCCATCTACCGAGCCTGCCTTGTTATGGGTCTGAAGATGCGCAAGCGTAGTGACAAGCCTCACGCTTGCGGCTGTCTGACGATTGAAGAAAAACACCTTGGCTTCGCGATGGTCCAGCCAGGCGACGGCATGTTGGGCCTGCATATCTATACATCCTTAAGGTTATTGTTGAGGCTGAGCGCAAACGCCGCCGTAAGGCGTGGAATGCCTCACGACTGCGGCTCCAGCGTTGCGAGGATCGAGCCGGGTTCGATGACGGCATTCGCTGTTGCGACAATCGTCGCGCGGCCACCGGCCGGCGCGACAATCTCGTGCAGTGCGTCTTCAACGCGAACTTCGGCTATTCGCTCAGCGGCCTTGATCGTGTCGCCGCTGGCAATGAACCAACGCTCCAGAATGCCCTCGGGCAACATGCTGGACGCCCATAGCGCTTCGTCGACCTTGATACACTGCATCGCAATTCTCCTTGTGCGGCCGAATGATATTCCCCTCGCCACGGCGGCCCTTGATCCGGATCAAGAGCTACGCGACGCGAGCCTCTCGGAGGCAGCCTGCAATCGGCGCGCGTTTGACCGGCATCAAGGCGTTGAGCGCCAGCGGGTGCACTTCATCATGCATTCGATCGCCCAGCGAAAGGCGTCCGCTATGTCCTACAAGTCAATTGTCGTGACCCTAGCCATAGATGCGTCTCCGGCGCGCTATGGTCAAAGCCGTCTGCGGGAATGGGCGTTCGGCGGGGTCAACCGCGTGCTGATCGAAGAGAGCAGCACCGACCGCTTTAGGTCGTAGTGATGATCTCTCGTATCGTACCCGGCGAAGTTGACCAGCAACCCGTCGCGGCAGACGCAGGTGCCTATTGGTCGATCGAGACCGATGACCTCCTGCGACGCCTCGACACGCTTACCTCCGGGCTTGCCACTTCCGAGGCCGCATCGAGGCTTGTAAAATTTGGCCGAAACACACCCGGATCACGGTCCGGCACCTCGGCGTTGACCGTGTTTATCCGTCAGTTCCGTAGCCCACTGGTCCTGATCCTTATCTTCGCGGCCACCGTGTCGGCTTTCGTCGGCGAGGGGCAGGAGGCTGCAATCATCGGTGCGATCGTGCTGGCAAGCTGCATCCTCAGCTTCACCCAGGAGTACGGCGCGTCGCGTGCCACGGAGGCGCTGAGACAGCGCATTTCGCGCAAGGCTGTTGTGCTGCGTGATGGTATCGAGTGCTCGGTTGCAGCCGAAGATATCGTGCCGGGGGACGTGATCCGGCTTTCCGCCGGAAACCTCATTCCCGCGGACGGTATCATTCTGGATGCCCGCGATTTCAATGTCAGTGAGGCCGTACTGACCGGCGAGACCTTCCCCGTCGTGAAAGCACCGGGGCGGTCGGCTCCCGAGGCTTCCGTCGCACAGCGCGGCAATGCGGTCTTTACGGGCACATCGGTTCGCAGCGGCACCGCAACCGTGCTTGCGGCAGCGACCGGTGCCCGCACCGAATTCGCATCCATCGCCACGGCCCTGGAACGACAAATCCCCGAAACAGGGTTTGCCCGAGGTATTAGGCTGTTCGGCTATCTGATGACCGAGATCATGCTGGCGATTGTCATCCTGGTGTTCTTCGCCAACCTGATGCTGCATCGACCGCTGATTGAATCGCTGCTGTTTTCGCTGGCACTGGCGGTTGGTCTTACCCCGGAACTCCTTCCCGCTATCATCAGTGTTACCCTTGCTAGAGGGGCCCGCGCGATGGCTGCAAACGGCGTCATTGTGCGCCGTCTCGACGCCATCGAAAATCTGGGCAGCATGGACCTGCTCTGCACTGACAAGACCGGCACGCTGACGGAAGGCGTCATCCACCTCGACGGATGGCTTGATGTCGACGGCAATCCGTCAACCGACATCCTGCTTTGGGCACGTCTCAACGCGACCATGCAGACCGGACTGAAGAACCCGCTGGACGAAGCGATCGTCGGTGCGCCGGGGGGAGGCGCATCATTGGCCGCTTTCACCAAAGTCGACGAGATCCCTTATGATTTCATTCGCAAGCGCCTATCCGTTGTTGTGCGAACCAAGGATGCCTCAGATCTTCTGATCACCAAAGGCGCCGTACTAAATGTCCTCGAAACGTGTGCCTTCGTCAGCATGGCCAAAGGGCTGCAACCCCTCGATGAGAAGCAGCGCGCGGCGATTGACGAAAAATTCCGGCGCTGGAGCGCGGACGGCTACCGCGTTCTGGGCCTGGCAATCCGTCGATTTGAAAACCGGAAAACGTTCAGCAGGAACGACGAAATCGATCTCGCCTTCGCGGGTTTCCTGCTTTTCCTCGACCCGCCAAAGAAAGGTGTCAAGGAAACGCTTGCCGAACTTTCCCATCGCGGTATCGCGGTAAAGGTTGTTTCGGGCGACAACCGGTACGTTGCCGCACATCTCGCCGGTGCCGTAGGCTTGCGCGCCGAAAGGATCATGACCGGTGAGGACCTTTCAAAGCTTACGAAGGCCGGGCTTTTCGCAGGTGTGCAGCACACTGATCTCTTCGTCGAGATCGATCCCAACCAGAAGGAGCGCATCGTCCAGGCATTCCGGAGCCGCGGCCATGTCGTCGGTTATCTGGGTGATGGCGTCAACGATGCGCCCGCCCTTCATGAGGCAGACATAGGCATCTCCGTCGACAAGGCAGTCGATGTCGCCCGCGAAGCGGCCGATATCATCCTTCTCAAGCAAGATCTGGGCGTGCTCGTGCGCGGCGTCGACGATGGCCGCAAGACATTTGCCAATACGATGAAGTACATCTCGATCACGACCAGCGCCAATTTCGGCAACATGATCAGCATGGCTGTCGCGTCGCTGTTCCTGCCATTCCTGCCGCTGCTGGCTGCGCAGATCCTGCTCAACAATTTCCTGTCGGACATTCCCTCGCTGGCCATCGCCAGCGACAATGTCGATCCAGACCAGGTGCGCGGACCCCGTCGCTGGGACATCGGCTTCGTCAGGCGATTCATGATCGGCTTTGGCCTGGTCAGCTCGCTATTCGATTTCGCCACCTTCGCCTTTCTGCTGCTGTTTGCACATGCGACAGCGGCTACYTTCCAGACTGCGTGGTTCGTCGAGTCGCTGCTGACGGAACTCGCCATCGTGCTGATCGTGCGCACGCATAAGACGTTTTGGAAGAGCCGTCCCAGCCTCCTGCTTGCATGGCTTACGCTGGCTGTTGCGGTTGTTGCGATCGCTACACCCTACGTGCCCTTCGCCGGACGCTTCGGCTTCGTGCCGCTTCCGCTGCCAGTGCTTGTCGGGCTCGTTGCCATCACCGCTCTCTATCTGTTGGCTTCGGAGATAACCAAGCGCTGGTTCTTCGATTATGAGAGCAGGCACCCGCGTCGATCGAGGGCAGGGCATGCCATCAGCGGTGGGATCATATCCCATTCAGCCCACATCCGGTGAGATAATGCATGATTGAGGATCAAAGCATGGCAAGAAATGCGGCCAACCCGCCCACAGCCGACCATCGAGAGGCCTTGCGACAAGCCCGTCCATGGTCCGTGAGCCGATCTGCCAGGTTAGCCAGCGAAGGCAGTCTTGGCCACATTCACCCCGAGATCGTAGACAAGCAGGCCGCCGTAGTAAGCTGTAGCGGTTACAAGCGCTGCGCCTGCAACCTCGATCACAGGAACGGCGATAGCCGCGGGCCCCATCTCGCGATTGCGGACCCACAAAGCGAGCCGGACGCCGCCCCAGCTCAGAAAGGCGAAGGCCGTGATGCCGCCGAGGCTTTCGTGGATTTCTGCAATGTCGCTGCTGAAGCCCGCGGCTTCAGCATAGTCAAGCGCCAGTCCGCCGTAGAACCAGGTTCCAATAGCGAAGACGCCCGCTGCCAGAGCGACAAAAGTGGAAATCGTGCCCACGCCAGAGCGCCTTGTCACAGCATTGCTGCTCGCGAGCGCCAGAAGGTCGATAGTCGCAAGCATGTAAATGAGCACAATTGGAAAATGCACGAGGATTGGGTGGATATGTTGGATATCGATCATCAGAAAGAACTCTCGGACTAAGAAATGGCGAAGCGATAGATGGATGTCGGCCTTGACGACGAGCGGTTGGCTAGCGGGGCCAAGCTCAATGATCCCTGAGCAGAAATAGCTCCGTGTTCTTAGTCGTCTTCTCCATGGCCGTCGTCCTCAGTGCTGCCGAAAGCGGCTCTACTGGAGGTGGGACTGTCGCCGCATTCGTCGTCATCGCCAACGCCCTTGATGGCCTTGGGGCCGGTGGCATCCTGTATGGGGATAGTGTCCAGATTGATCGGACCGACAGGTGCGACGGAGGATGGCGCCCCACATGATCCTTCGTCCGATTCAGCTGCCGCGGGCAAGGCAAAGATCGTGAGGCCCGCAAGTGCTGCAAGGACAAATATGGAATTGCGCATGGTCTGGTATCCTTACTCGGCGCGGCCGTGATTGGACGCGACAATGCCTTGATATGAGCCCTTTGCTTGCGGGGGGCTGAGGATGACTGACAGCAAATTGAAAGCTTCAACGTGCGACATGCCTTGCCGATGAAAAGCCAATTGAAGCGTGTCGCGGTGCTGGGTCTCGCGGGACTTGTCCTGGCCATGCCTCTCGCTGCCCGAGCCGACGAGGACGATGACGGCGACCATGACCGGGCGCGGGATCTGTACGAGCACGGCGAAATCAAGGGTCTTGCCAACATACTGGACGTTGTCCGCGCCAAAGCTCCCGGCGATGTTGTTGCGGTCGATCTCATCCGCAAGGCAAACAGATGGGTCTACCGGTTCCAGGTCGTCGATGCAGATGGCCGGCGAAGGACCGTCGACGTCGACGCCGGTGCCGGTGTCATCATGCCTGATGGGGAGGGCGACTGATGAAGATCCTCCTGGCCGAGGACGAGCCGCGTATCGCGGCCGATATCGCTACAGTCCTTAGGGCATCCGGAATGGCGGTTGATACCGTTCGCGATGGAGAGGCTGCCTGGTTCGCCGGCGATGTCGAGAACTATGATGCAGCGATCCTGGACCTCGGTTTGCCCAAGCTCGATGGTCTCACGATATTGAAACGTTGGCGAGCCAACGCCCGCCGGTTTCCGGTTCTTATCCTGACCGCAAGGGGGATGTGGACGGAGCGTGTCGAGGGCATCAATTCCGGTGCTGACGACTACCTTCCCAAGCCTTTTGAAATGGAAGAACTGCTCGCCCGGTTGCGGGCAATCCTGCGTCGCTCAGCAGGGCAGGCGGCACCAGTGTTGAGATCCGGCCCGCTGCTTCTGGACACGCGCCAAATGCGGATATCGCTTCGCGGCATTCCCGTTTCCCTATCGCCGCTGGAATACCGGCTCCTGGCGTTTCTGATGCATCATGCAGGGCGGGTGGTGGCGCCGACCGAACTGGCTGAGCATCTTTACGATTCAGGGAACGACCGCGATCCGAACACGATCGAAGTCATTGTAGCGAGGCTGCGGCGGAAGCTCGGCAGCGATGTCATCGAAACACGACGCGGGTTCGGGTATCTGATGCCCGATGATCCCGCCTGATGGGCAACTCGATCCGCTTCCGGCTGTGGTTGGCGGCAACCATCTCGATTCTTGTCGCACTCGCCATCGCCGGCGCCGGCCTCCGCTATCTGTTCGAACTTCACGTTGAACGACGCGTGGTGGGCGAGCTGACGGTTGACCTCAACGAGTTGATCGGCGCAACGATCTTCGCAAGCGATGGCCGCCTGATCGTGACCCCAGCGCTCACTGACCCGCGTTTCGCCAATCCGCTGTCCGGTTACTACTGGCAAGTGGAGGACATCGCCACCGGCAGCCTTGAGCGTTCGCGATCATTGTGGGACGCCAAGCTGGTCCTGCCTGCCCGGAGCGCAAGTGGTGAGCTGCGAGCGGTCGAGGAGTTCAAGGGCCCTGGTGGCGAACTCAGTATTGCGGTCGAGCGTACGATCATCGATGCCGGAGGCCGTTCCTTTCGCGCAATCGTGGCGGAAGATCATCGAACCGTGGAGGTGTCTGTAAGCGAATATGTTCGCGATCTTGCTCCAGCCCTCCTGATGCTTGCGGCAGTTCTCATGGCCGCGTTTTTCATCCAGATCACCATCGGCCTTGCGCCGCTGGAGACCTTGCGGGTCGCCGTCAGAAACGTGATCGCACAGCGAGCGGCACGGCTCGATGTGGTGGCACCAAACGAAGTGCAGCCGCTCGCCGACGAAATCAACCGTCTTCTCGATGCCCAGGAGAAGGCTCTTGCGCGAGCCCGCTCGCGCGCCACCGATCTGGCGCACGGCCTGAAGACGCCGCTGCAAGTGCTGTCGGCCGATATCCGTACGTTGCGAATGAAAGGCGAGACGGGTCTGGCCAACGAGATCGAGAAGAGCGCCGGAGCGATCCGGCGCCATGTCGAGCGGGAGCTGGCGCGTGCCCGCCTTGCGCCAGGCGTCTCCGGCAAGGCATCCTGCCGGGTGTCGGACGTCGCGGCTGGCGTCATTGCGGTCGTCAAACGGACGCCAAGCGGCAAGCAGCTTTCATTCAAGATGGACGTCGCAGAAGTTCTGACGGCGCCGATCGATGAAGGCGACCTGTCTGAAATCCTCGGCAATCTGGTCGAGAATGCCGCACGCTATGCAAAGTCGTCAGTCCGTGTCGGTGCATCCGCCACCGCTGGCGAGGTGATCGTCACTGTCACCGATGATGGCCCAGGTATACCCGATGCCGATCGGGAGACCGCCTTGTCGCGTGGCGTCCAGCTCGACAGCAAGAGCGGCAGCAACGGCCTTGGCCTTGCCATCGTTTCCGACATCGTCGAAGCCTATGGCGGACGCCTTGCCATGGCTAACGCCGATCCGGGTCTGGTCGTGACCATTTCCTTGCCGCGACACAGTTGAGCGTGCTTCAGGCAAAGCCTGGGAAATAGTCGACTTTTATCTTCGAGCGGCGAACGCCCATGGCCAGCAGTTTCTGGCGCAGCGCCTTGACCATCGCCTGCGGGCCGGAAATATAGAAAGTCCGCTCGAGGTAGTCGGGGATAGCCAGGCGCACCAGGTGCTCATCTATATGTCCGGCATATTGGCCCCGCTCTGCGCTTCGAGCTACAGCATGCACCGTCTTGATGCCAAGCTCCTGCCTGGCGGCGCCAAGCACGTCGCGATAGGCGATGTCCTCTTGGCTCTCGGTTCCGTACAGAATCACGATCGGCCGTGCCTCCTTCCGGTCAAGGAGATACTGCAGCATCGAGCGGAACGGCGTGATGCCAATGCCTCCGGCCAGGAAGGCGATCTTGGTTTCACGCTTGGCGGGCAGCGTGAAGTTGCCGGCCAGTTGCGCGGCGTGGATCTTGCTGCCTGGCTTCATGGTCATCAATTCGCGCTTGAAGGCGCTTGATTGCGGATAGAACTTGACGCCGAGGCGGACCGTTTCCTCCGTGGGCGCTGATGCAACCGTGAAATAGCGGCGGTTGCCGCGATTGTCGGCACGATCGAGGCCAAGCGTCCATTCGAGATACTGGCCGGCCTCAAAGGCGAGCTTGCGGGGCGACCGGAAGATGAAATCAAAGCTGTCGACTGCCGATTGCTCGATGCGTTCCAGGGTCAGCACGAAGCGTCCCTTGGGGCCCGCCGCATAGGCAAAGAGGTTGCCGGCGAGTAGCGCCAGTTCCGGTGTGAAATAGAACGAGCCCATATGGATATTGGGAGCAAACAGTAAGCCGACGATGGCGGCAAAGACGATCCGCGACCAAGGCATCGTCGGTGCGGTCAGCGGTTCGGTCAGCATCACAAAGGCAAAGAACAGCAGAGGCGACGAACCCAGGGTCTCAGTAAGCGCGGTCCAGTACTGCGATGGGTCCGTGGCTGCCAGAATGGTCGCCAGCGCCACGATAACGAAGGTCGAGACTAGATCAAGCCGGCGCAGTTTCCGGACAATGAGCATGCCGCCGAAGAGCACGAGCGAAAGCAACGCCAGATTGCCGCCAACCCACCAGGTGGCTGGTTGGTCGAGCAGCAGCGCGGACAGCGCCACGCCCAACGCAGCCGGATTGAAAAGGTGCTTCCGGCCGATAGCGAGAATGAACTTGGATGATATCGCCCAGACGGACGCGAGTGCCACCGCCGCGATCCCCTTTGTGTCCGTGACGGCTACCGGATCAAGGATGAGCGCTACAATGAGAGCGGTGATGTAGACGGACTCGTTGTTAGCCGGTACCGCGAAGGTATGCGCAAAGACCTTGTTGGTGAGCCAACAGGCGGCCAGCGCCAAAGCCGTCGTGAAGGCGAGTGCAATCGGATCATGCGGTATGAGATTCAAGAAGCCGAGCACGAACGCCGCGCCGACCAGCGCCATCAGATAGTAGAGGACCAGCCTGTACATGGTCACGTGATCGAGAAATCGGTCGACTGTTTTGATCATGGCAGGCAAAAGGCCCCGAACCCGGTTGTCGGCGTGGCGCGGCCATTGGCGTCGACGACATACCCCTCCAGGCCTGGCGTCTGCTCGATGAAGATAATGCCGTCCCGGCCCATGGCGAAGGCAGCGGTGGCGAAACGATCGGCTTCGAGCACATCGGCGCCGATGACGGTCAGGCTGACGATGTCCTGGATCGGGCTGCCAATTCCATGCGGGTTGTAGATGTGTTGACCGCGGACATAGGTGCCCGAGGTCGCGACACCGCGACCGCGGGGATAGACGACCTTTACGACCTCGTCCTCTTTGAAGGGATTGCGGATGCCGACACTCCAGTCATGGCCCGAAGCATTCTTGCCGCAGGACTGGACATCGCCTCCCGCCTCGATGAAGAAATCGCTGATGCCGGCCCGTTGAACAATCCCGGCCGCATTGCGGATTGCCCAGCCCTTGACAATGCCGGAAGGATCGAGCGAACCGTCGGGCTTGCGAATATCAAAGTATCCGGCGGTTTCGCTTCTCGTCCGTTCGGCAATGGCCAGCACTTCCATCATCTCGCCACTCCAGTCGACGACTGGAACGTCGCCGCGGTTTATGGCCGTGATCTCGCTGTCGGACCGGTATGTGCTGAAGCGCTGGTCGATGTGCTCGAAATAGCCGAAGACGGTGTCGATCAGCTCACCGTTCGACGCGCCGCCGATGTCGACCGTAACGGGCATGCCCATCAAAATTCGCGTTTCTCGCATGGGACTAGGAAGACGCTTTCTTCAGCGCGCCGCGCAGCGACTGGATAAAGGCCCTGCTGGTCAGTGTCGCGCCCGAAATAATGTCGACATTGGCGCTTTGGGCGCTGATCGCTTCGTCGCGCAGCATGGGCAGCGCCTGCCTGTTAATGCTGATGGAGGTGCGGCGATCGGAGGGATATTTCAGCACTTTCAGCGCCGTAAGCTGCCCACCCTGTACGAGGGCCTGAATCTGAATGATGCCGTAATAAGCATCGGCGGGCGGGCCGGTGTAGACGCCGTCGGCATAACCCTGTGCGGCCAGTTGCATACCCGCTGGGACAACACGTGCGGGCGCGTCCGGATATGCCGGCCTCGGCTGTGGGACAGGTATGTAGACGGCAGGAGTTATGGCGAATGACGATGCTAATGACGAGGGATCGGTGACAGCCGGAGCCGCTGCCTGCTTAGGTGGCGTTGGCGACCGATGTGGTGCCATCGGAACCGTTATCTGCTTGGCTGGATCATTTTGCCGTTCGGTGGAAACTGCTATGCCCGCCGTCGTTTCCCGGGCAATCGGGAACCTTGTTCGGAACCGCAGGTCGATCGGCACCGGCAGGGGCCGAAGCATCGGCAAAGTCGCTGCGGATGCCGGCTCTTTTGGTTGCTCGGCAGGTGCTTCGACTGCGTTGGGCGGCAGCGCGTCGCCAAGCATATCGTTTGCCGGATCCTTGCCGGCCTGCTCCCATGCATAAGCGCCCGAGGCGGCGATCACGAAAAGTGACAAGGCGATCTGTTTCATCGGAATTGTGTTCCACGTTGAATCTGGCAAGGCGATCCGTCTGGTTCGCTTCGGGTGCAATATCCCACGACTAAGCTGACAACTGGCTGTCAGCCGAGTTCAAGCTGGGAGGGGCGCGCTTGAAAGCTCAAGGGGAGAGGGCAAATTGACTTGTCCTAGATCAAGATTCTCGCATAAGCAGCGAGGTAGGAAGGTCCACTTAAGCGAGGTAAGCTGCCTATGACTGTTGCCAACGAGCCGGCCGGATACACCAAAACCCAGATACTGCTGCATTGGGCAATCGCGGTGCTGATCGTCCTGCAGCTTGTAATTGGCGAGGACATCAAGCCGGCTTACCGGGCGCTCTCGCGCGGCACCGAGCCGGCAGCTGCCGACATCTTCAACGCGAATATTCATGTCTATGTCGGTTTGACCGTTCTGGCGCTGGCGATCTGGCGGGTTGCGGTCCGTCTATTGCGCGGCGTGCCGGCTGCACCATTCGAAGAAGGCGCGGCGTTGAAGCGGATCGCCGCTGCCGCCCATTTCCTGCTTTACCTGTTTATTTTCGGGATGCCGATTACTGGGGCACTGGCATGGTACTTCAGCTTTCGTGCGATGGGTGAGATACACGAGCTTGCCAAGCCGGTGATCATCGTCGTCGTCGGGCTCCATGCGGCGGCCGCATTGTGGCAGCACTTCTATGTGAAGTCGGATGTGCTTGTCAGGATGCTGCGGCCGCAGCGCACGTCATGAGCCGTCTGCATGCAGAGAACCATCTCGTATCGCGCGTCGGCTGGTTGCGCGCTGCCGTTCTCGGCGCCAATGACGGCATCGTCTCGACGGCCAGCCTGATCGTTGGTGTGGCGGCAGCCAATGCCGCTGCCTCCAACGTTCTGGTGACCGGCGTAGCGGGACTGGTCGCCGGCGCGATGTCGATGGCGGCCGGCGAATATGTCTCGGTCAGTTCACAGTCCGATACCGAGCGAGCCGACCTTGCGCGTGAGAGAGGGGAACTGGCGACACAGCGAGACTTCGAGCGACAGGAACTTGCGAACATCTATGTCAGGCGGGGCGTGGAGCCAAAGCTGGCCTTGCAGGTCGCCGACCAATTGATGGCTAAGGACGCGCTCGGCGCCCACGCACGCGACGAACTCGGTATTTCGGAGATGACGACGGCAAGACCGATTCAGGCCGCGCTGACCTCAGCGGCTGCATTTTCGGTTGGCGCGGCCATGCCATTGGCGATGGTGCTTGTTTCGCCGGCCGCCTGGCTTGCCGCAACCGTATCCGTTGCCTCGCTCCTCTTCCTGGCCGTGCTGGGCGCCATCGGTGCGAAAACTGGCGGCGCCAATGCGTTGAGGGCAACGGTTCGAGTCACATTCTGGGGCGCGCTGGCGATGGCGCTGACGGCCGGCATTGGCGCCGTCGTCGGTACTGCCATCTGATTCATTCGCCTGACGAATCGTTCTTCCGAATTGCCACAGGCAAAAGGCGCAAGAAACAACTTGGCGACCCACGTTGAATGGGACTAGTGCGGTTCGCTAGATCGTCCGTAGAGCGGTGACGGTACTTTTCGAGACAGCTTGGGCACGCTGTCGAACGCCGTAAAGTGCAAAAATCGCCCGATTGGTCCCGATAGTTGGTGAAACCTCAAAATATTTTTTGCGGCGTTTCGAGCGGCAAGCAAAGAAAAAATCCAGGTAGATCAATAATCTAGCTGGGTCAGAAACAATCGAATGGGAGTGAGGGTACAAACGGCGGCAATAGCGTAATTTCGGCGGCGAATTTCGCCGTCACGCAATGTCGTTGCAGTCCGTACCTTACTCCGCACAGCTGGCGTTCTCCGGTTCTGCCTCGCTGGTTCGATCTGCGCCCAGTTTCGGGATGATGTAAAGTCGCTTAAGAGGGTGGGAGTGCTCTCGCGTAGAACGGCGTGCATAAAGGTGGGTCCGCTTTGCGCCGCAATGGCGTCTTTGAATCTTACGATGATCCTGAACCCCGCCGTTCGTTCATTGGTGCTGCGGCTCAGGCGGACGGCCGTGTCCGATTCCACGATCATCAACATGCTAGCAACACGTACGCGGGACGAGGCCGTCCAATGCTACGGTAACTTACCTGCCTGATTCTTGATCGTTACCTCGCTCCAGCGCTCAATCTTAGTGAGGAGGAACTAGCGTGACCTCGGTGGCTCATCGATGTCAGCGCACTTTGGCCGCCGCGGTCAACCTCCACCGCCTTGCAATGACGCCAAGCGCAAGCGACTTATCGGGAGTCAGCTTGGTTCCCGCCGACGCACAAGGGTTGATCAAGCTTTGAGGGCATARGACATGCTGGGACGCACGAACATTCAGCTCAAAATGCGCGCTCTGATTGTCGATGACGAGCTGGCGAAACCAGGCAGCTCACGCGGGCGTGCCGTAGCAGAACTGGTGGAGGAGTTTCGCCACCAGAACGTAGGGGTCGCTGAAGCAACCTCATACGAGGACGGCCTGGCGATCGTGAACTCGGATGCCGGCCTGCACTGTTACTTCGTGGATTGGACGCTGGGAATGAACGACGAGGGCAGTCACGCTGCAGCGATCGAGGTGCTGCGCGCCATCCGGGCGCGCAACTCTCGAGCACCAGTGTTTCTCATGGCCGACCGTGATACCAGGGGTTCGATGACAGTCGAGGCGATGCAGCTCGCCGATGAGTTCGTTTGGATGCTGGAGGACACGGCGACATTCGTTGCCGGCCGGGCGCTCGCAGCAATCCGGCGGTATCTGGCACAACTTCTGCCGCCGTTTACTGATGCACTTTTGCGTTACAGCCAGTCTGACGAGCACTCCTGGTCGGCGCCCGGCCATCAGGGCGGAATTGCCTTTGCCAAGTCGCCGATAGGGAGGGTATTCTTCGATTTCTTTGGTGAGAACCTATTCAGAACCGATAGCGGGATAGAAAGGGGCAATCTCGGCTCACTTCTCGATCACAGCGGACCGGTGAAGCAGAGTGAGGCCTTCATCGCCCGCGTCTTCGGTGCAGATCTATCCTACTCTGTGCTCAATGGCACGTCGGGATCCAATCGGACCATCTTCATGGCCTGCGTGGGCGAGAATCAGTTCGCGCTTTGCGACCGAAACTGCCACAAATCGATCGAGCAGGGGCTGGTGCTTTCCGGCGGCATACCGATCTACATGACCCCGACGCGCAACCGGTACGGGATCATTGGGCCGCTACGGCGCAACAGCTTCAAGCCTGAGGCAATCGCCGCTGCTGTCGCCTCCCACCCGTTGCGCGCGCAGGCAAAGGGCGACAAGCCTGTCTACGCGGTCGTCACGAACTGTACCTACGACGGCATGTGTCTCAATGCCGAGGCAGCCGAGGCCGAGCTGGGCAAAACCATTGACAGGTTGCACTTTGATGAAGCGTGGTATGGCTATGCCCGCTTCAATGCCATGTACGCCGGTCGCCATGCGATGCGGGGCGACCCTAAGACCCGTGCCAAGGATGGTCCCACACTTTTCGCTACGCACTCGACGCACAAACTGCTGGCGGCGCTGTCTCAGGCGTCCTTCATCCACATACGCAACGGGCGTAATCCCGTTGAACACAGCCGCTTCAACGAATCCTTTGTAATCCAGGCGACGACGTCACCGCTTTATTCGCTGTTCGCGTCGAACGAAGTCGGCGCTGCAATGATGGACGGTGAAAGTGGCCGGACGCTTACCCAGGAGGTCATCAGAGAGGCAGTGGATTTCCGCATGGCGCTGGCAAAGGTGCATCGCCACTTTGCGGGCAGGGACGAGTGGTTCTTCCATCCCTGGAACGCCCCGCAAGTTCGCGACGCGAAGACCGGTGCAATGGTCGACTTCGCCGATGCCGACCGCGACCAGCTGGCCAACGACCCGGAGGCCTGGGTCCTTGAACCTGGCGCAGCGTGGCACGGATTCGCCGACCTTGAGGAGAACTGGTGTATGCTTGATCCCATCAAGGCAGGCATCGTTACGCCGGGCATGGGTGACGACGGCAAACTGCTGGAGCGGGGCATTCCGGCCCCCGTGGTGTCTGCCTATCTCGGCCGCAATGCCACGATACCCTCACGCACGACTGACTTCATGGTGCTGTGCCTCTTCACCATGGGCATAACGAAGGGCAAGTGGGGCACACTGATCAGCACGCTGCTGGACTTCAAGACCGACTACGACGCGAACGCGCCGCTTTCACAGGTACTGCCGGCAATCGTCGCAGTCGCGCCGGATCGCTACCGCGACATGGGCCTCCGCGATCTTGCTGACGAGATGTTCGAGGCGATGCGGGCGATGCGCGTAGATGCGCTTCAGGCCGCCGCCTTTGGAAACCTGCCCGAGATCGTGACGACGCCGCGTGCCGCATTCCAGCAGCTGCAGAGTGGAAATGCCGAGCTGCTCAAGTTGGACAAGACTGCGGGCCGCGTCACCGCGGTCGGGATCATGCCGTACCCGCCCGGCATACCCATCGTGATGCCCGGTGAGCGCATGGGCCCGGTTGACGGCCCTTGGCTCTCGTTCATCCGTGCCCTTCAGGAATGGGGCGAGCGCTTCCCCGGCTTCGAAAAGGAGGTCGAGGGCGCCGTACACAAGCAAGGCGGTTACCACATCTGGTGCTTGAATGAGGCACAGAACCCGCTTTGATCGTAGTCCGGGCAAATAGATGACTCGCGCCATTGCAGCCGAGCTTCGCCGGCGATCAGTTGCTGGTGTCAGAAAGTGGCCGGTCCGCACGAGCTATGACCTGAGCTAGATTGTCGGGGATTGTTGTCCGTGTCTCACTGCCTCAAGGCCAGAAGCGTTAGCGCGCCTCGGCGTCAATGATCGGTTCGCAGAGTTCGTTGCTTCGGCGTTCGCTAGCGCGATACCTGGCGGGCATACCACCTTCCTTCGAGACCCATCCGAAGAAGAATCCGGGCCAGTTGAAATCATAGCACTTCCGCTGTTCTGCGCGCGTCGCCGCGTCGCCGCGTCGCCGCGTCGCCCATCAGCCCAAACTGGCGATAAATTGTTTCGCTCGACAGCCCTGTGTCCACGGAAACCACCAACACAGGCAATAGCGGGCAGCCCCGTTTGTGCAGCCGGCCAGCCATTACGGCGAGGACTGGTCCCCAGCCGTTTGCCAGGTCGCCAAACTTGGCGCTCAGCTCTCCATAAGTTACCTTGCGTCCCACACGCGCCGCAGCTGCGATGTAGAGGGCGACGTCCAATCGAAATCTATCTGACATTTGGTTTGTCACAGCTCTATGAAGATCGGGAGCAGTTAGCCTGAATGACCAGCTAGATGGGAACCCTGTGGCACAGCCCGTTGGGTCGCGACGCCAAAATCTTGCTGCTTGGTGCCACTGCGCAGATCGTCATGTGCGAATAGTCCATTCGACTTGCCTGGGCGCCGCCAGACGTCGTGTCCCCGCCAATTTCTTCATGCTTTGATTAATCGGCTCGGAGGACAGCGGCGCAAAGTTGGATCCCTTTGCGCCGCCGCCTCCTCGACGCAGGTGTCCTGTCGTCAGTCGCAGGAACAGGATCGCGAAAACACGTCCCAGTTTCCGCCAGCCGTTCAGCGCCTGCGGTTGGATCTTTTTCCTGCGTACCGTTCGCATCGATGATTCGTCCGAATTGATCTTGCAACGCTGCGACAAGTATTTGCGCTTAGCTGCCAAGCTTCATAATGGAGGGTCGAGCGGGTCCGAGAGGTGTGCGCCAGTGGTCGAACAGAGTGCAGCGGTCGTTCGAACACTGGCAGCCATACCGACTGCGGCAGGTCTGGCCGCGCGCTTGGCCTCTGCTGAGCTTGAGCGACACAACATCGATCCCGCGCGGTTGCTGACGCGCGCTGGCCTGTCTGCCTACGCGGCGCGTTCTAATGGCACCCGCCCCGCCGGGTTCGTCGGTGGAGGGGGTTGGGGGTGGCTTATGGGGCCCCTGGCAGGCGCGCGATTCGCATCGCCTTCATAGGGTTCAAAGCGAGGCTGGCCGTCTTGCTAGCAGCCTGGCTGCCGAGCCCCTGGGGAAGAAACCAACGCGAATTTGCGGTGTTGCCGTTCGTACCTGCACCCTGCGAACTCGCTAAGGCGGCCTCGGCCGGTGTCCTCCCTCCCGCAGGCGGGGACGCGCTTGATGGGCCCCGCAGCGGTGGGAAGTCAGCGCGGTGAGGAGCTACAGGCCCCCAAATGGAGGGACTAGATCACCAGGAAATCCGCGTTGGTGAGCGCAAGGTTTGCAGCCAGCGTGGCGAAATGGGTCGAGCCGCCAGCGGCACTGCCGTTGCTGTCATAATAGAGCCAGCCGGTGTCGGTCTCGTAGATGATGTGGTCGTTGCCGTCACCCGCAAGGCCAGTTGTGTTCTTGACGAACTGGTCGGCCGTCAGCGTGCCGTTGCCGCCAAGCGCTGCAAAGATGGCGTTATCGACCCGGATAGTGTCGTCGACCACCGAGAAGTCTGTGATGCGGTCGACATTGCTCAAGGCGTTGAGCGCCGTGGTGAAGTGGAAGCTGTCGTTGCCGGTGCTGCCGGACAGCGTGTCGTTGCCGAGCAGGCCGTTGATGACGTTGTTGCCGGAATTGCCGGTGATGACATTGGCGATGGAATTGCCGGTGCCGTTGATAGAAGCCGCGCTGCGCAGCGCCAGGTTCTCCAGTTCCTGACCGGAGAGGTTGAAGGAAACGTAGGCCTGCACGTTATCAGTGCCCTGGCCATTGGCCTCGATCACGTGATCGCCGGCATTGTCGACATAGTAAGTGTCGTTGCCCCGGGCGCCGCTCATCGTGTCGGCACCGCCGAGCCCGTTGATGATGTTGTTGCCAGTGTTGCCGGTGATGATGTTGGCAATCGAGTTGCCGGTGCCGTTGATGTTGGCAGATCCGAGCAGCGTCAGGTTTTCGACCGAGCCCAATACGTGCGCAGTGTCGGAGAGGCTGAAGCTGATCGACGACTGCACTGTGTCAATACCGGTCGAGCCGGCGAGGCCCTCGTTGACGATGTCGGAGGCATTATCGACGATATAGACATCGTTGCCTGCGCCACCGACCATCGTGTCGGCGCCCGTGCCGCCGTTGAGGTAGTCGTTGCCTGCCATCCCGCTGAGATAGTCGTTGCCGGCGCTGCCGTAGACAGCGTCGTTCCCGTCGTAGCCGTAAATTGTGTCGTTCCCGCCAAACCCGTCGAGCCTGTCCGCGTAGATGCTACCCAAGATAGTGTCGGCTCCGGCCAGCGCAGTCACGACGACTGCTGCGTCGTCCGCCCTCGAGTAGGTGGCGGCAGCATCAAGGATTGCGCTAAACGGAATACTGATGCCGGATATCGTGATTGGCTCATAGCCGTAGGCGTCATCGACGTGGTAGCTGGTAACGATGCCACCGCCGTTCGGCTGTACATATATATTATAGTAGTTGTCGTAATAATAATTGTAGGTGAACCCGTATCCTGTAAAATGATCTGCCAAACCATTACTGTAATTCAACTTGAAATCTGTTGAGCTGTACACATAATTGGTGAAACCGTTAATCGAACTAAAGTCAAAGTCGGACCACATGTCCAAAGGGATGTCGGCGTTGATGAGCGCCATGATGATGTGTTCTCCTGTATAGAGCGATGGATGGTTATTATTGCAACGTACAGATAAGGATTGAGATCGGGTGGCGCCTGTCGCCGCACGCCAAAGACTTGTGTTTGGCTGTCACGAGCGCTTATGCCACGCGCGTACCACACATTCCGGCCCAGCCAGCCGGACTCCACTATTCCTTGAACGCCCTGTGCAGCTGGTCCGATAGCGGCTTCATTGCATAGGACCAGACGTCGCGCTCGCCGGTCTGGATGTGGACTTCCGCTGGCATCCCCGGCTGCAGCCGTCTGGCATCCTGCAAGCAGGCCTGCAGGTCGTCGACGGTCGTGCGTGCGACGAAATAGGAAGTTTGCCGCTGCGGGTCCTTGATCAGGTCAGCCGACACCCTCTGCACGGTGCCCTCGCATTCGGGCGTCGTGGCAGCGTCGAAGGCAGAGAAGCGGATCGACACAGACTGGCCGGGGCGAACGTCGTCGACGCTGGAGGGGGCGATCATGGCGTCGACCACGAGCCGGTCCTGCTCGGGCACGATCAGCATGATTGTCTCGCCCGGAGCGATGACCCCGCCGATAGTGTGGACGGCAAGCTCCTGCACATACCCTGACTGGGGTGCACGGATTTCGGTGCGGGCAAGCTGGTCCTGCGCGACCACCTTGCGCTCGACAAGCTCGACCTCCTTGCCGTCGAGCTCGCGCAGCTCCTCGTTGACGTCCTTGCGCATCTCCTCGTCGACCTGGAGGGCCTGCAGCTTTGTCTCGCTGATCTTGCCTTCTGTCTCGGCGATGGCGGCCATAAGGCGGCCAGATTCGCCCTTGAGCCGCGACAGCTCGAGCTGGAGTGTGCTTACCCGCTCGAGCGAGACGAGCTTTTGCTCATAGAGCGTCTGAAGGCTGTTGTAGTCCCTTTCGACGAGCGCTGCCGATTTGTCCGTCGCCTCCCGCTGGGCGGTCAGGCCTTCAATTTGCTTCGCCAACTGTTCCGAACGAACCTCGAGCTGGGCCTTCAGCCCTGTCGAAGCCTTGGTCCGGCTTTGGAACAACGCCTTCTCGCCGGCAACCAAGGCGTCGACATCCGCCTCTCCGGCGCGTCTGGCAAGGCTGTTGGGCAGCTTGATCTCGGGCAAGCCCAGCCGCTCCGCTTGCAGACGCGCCTGGCGGGCGAGCGTGCGGTCATATTGTTGTGCGATGATCTGTAGGTTGGCACGGGCAGTTGTATCGTCGAGCCGCACAATAACATCGCCCGCCGAGACGCGGTCGCCTTCGCGAACCAGGATCGCACCAACGACGCCACCAGTCTGGTGCTGGACTTTTTTGGCGCTGCTTTCGACGACAACGGTGCCCGACGAGATGACGGCCCCTGCGAGTGATGTCTTCGCCGCCCACGCGCCGACACCGCCGACGAGCAGGATCGATACCGCCAGGCCGAACAGGATGTTGGCCCTGATGCCTTCGCCGGAATGCGTATTCTTTTCTGAAACGGACATTGAAATCACCGAGGTCACTTTCGATCGTGTAAGGGGACGACAGTCGAGGTCTGCCGCAAAGCTGAATGAGCCGCTGGTTGTTGCGTATGGGCCACCGGACGGGTGATGCCGGCAAGCACTTCTTCCTTCGGGCCGAAGGCTTGCGAGGTCCCGCCTGCCATCACCAGCACCTGGTCGAGATTGGCCAGCGCCGATGGGCGGTGGGCGACGACGATGACAATGCCGCCACGCTGGCGCACGCTCTGAATGGCGGTAGCGAGCGCGACATCGCCGTCGGCATCGAGATTGGAGTTAGGCTCGTCGAGCACTACCAGAAAAGGTTCTCCGTAGAGTGCCCGCGCCAACCCGACGAGTTGCCGCTGCCCGGCCGAGAGCGCGCTGCCGCCTTCGCCGATGCGCGTCTGGAACCCATCCGCCAGCCTGAGAATCATTCGGTCGATTCCAGCCGTCCGCGCCGCTGCCAGGATGTCCTTGGGATCGGCATCCTTGTCGAAGCGGCAGATGTTTTCTGCGACCGTTCCGTCGAACAATTCGATAGCCTGTGGCAGATAGCCGATATCCCGCCCAAGGGCCTCGGGATCCCACTGTTCGAGCGCTGCATTGTCTAGCCGGACCGTCCCGCGCAGCGACGGCCACGCACCGACAATGGAGCGCACCAGGGTCGACTTGCCGGATGCGCTCGGCCCGACAACGCCCAACCCCGTCCCCGCTTGCAGCGTGAAGCTGACGTTCTGGATAAGAGCATTCTGCTGGCCTGGCGCAGTAACTGTCAGGCCTTCGACGGACAGCGTGTGCTGCGGTCGCGGGAGCGCCATCGGCTGACGCTGCTCGAAAAAGGCGTTCAACGTTCTGGATAGCTGGTCGTAGCTTCTTCGCGCAGAGATAAAGCCCTTCCAGTTTGCGAGCGCGACATCGACTGGCGCAAGCGATCGGCCCAGCATGATAGAGGAAGCGATAATGACGCCCGAAGACGCCTCGCCTGCCATAACGAGGTAGGCGCCGAGGCCGAGCATGAGCGATTGGAGCATCATGCGGAACGTGCGTGAAAGCGCGCCGGTCGCACCGATGACGTCGAAAACCCGCCGCTGATCCTGCAAGAAGCGCAGGTTCTGCTCACTCCAGAGTCTGCCGAAGCGGTTGGAGAGGCCCATAGCGCGGATGACTTCGGCATTGCGGCGGCCCGCGTCGGAGCAGGAAGTGCGGGCAACTATCGATTCGGATGCACGCCTTGACGGCGCGCGCGCGAGCCCTTCGGCGACGAGGGTCAGTAGTACGATGACCACTGCTCCAAGCGTCGCTAGGAGCCCGAGTGATGGATGCAGCATGTAGATGATGACGAGGTAGAATGGAATCCACGGCAGGTCGAAGAAGGCGGTCGGACCGCTTCCGGAGACGAAGCTCCTGATCTGGTCGAGGTCACGGATCGGCTGGATGCGCGATCCCTCTTGTCCTGCCCTCAGCGGCAGCAGCAGCGAGGCTGCGAATGCCTTGCCATGCAGCTTCTGGTCGAGTGCGTTGCCAATCCGAACGAGCAGGCGCAAGCGGACGAAATCGAGCAGGCCGTAGACCGCGTACAGAAAGACCGCGATGATGGTGATGCCGACAAGCGTAGGTACACTGTGCGACGGCATCACGCGATCGTAGACCTGCAGCATGTAGAGCGAGCCGGTCAGGCCGAGGATATTCACTATGCCCGAGAAAACGGCCACCGCCGTCAGCGCCCCGGCACACTGCCAGAACGCAGACTTCAGTTCATTGCCCCGAGTCGCTGCGGCGAACGTCTGCAATGCCATAGTATATCCTCGATCCTTCTTCCTGCACCAACCCGAAGCGACGGCGTCGAGCCATGTGTGACTGGACTCAATCCGGTGGGTCTGGCGTTCTTCGCTTAGGTGGATGCCTTGTGCACTGACGCAAGGACAGTGGCGGCTGGGCGCAAGTCGTTGGCGGTGCCGATCAACTACATTGGCTGCAACGGCGGCAGCCGCCGCTCAGGATCTGCTAGGACGATGACAAGCCACGCCGGTACTGGGACGGAGTCTTGCCGGTCCAGCGCCGCGCGGCATGACTGAAGGCGCTTGGCTGATGGAAGCCCAGCAGCCATGCGATCTGGGAGATTTGCAGGCCCGGCTCCTCCAGGTGGCGAATGGCGAGATCACGCCGGAGATCATCCAGAATGGCCCCGAAGCTAAGCCCTTCTGCCGCGAGGCGGCGTGCGAACGTCCTCTCGCTTAGCCCGAGGCTGCCGGCCACCTTCTTCGCGCTCGCCTCGGCGTGGGGCAGGAGCGGCGCGATGGTGTTCTCAACTATCGTGCGGAACGGGCCCACGTTGGTGGGGCGGGCGGCCATCGCCTGCTCGCAATTCTCGACCATCAGCCGGTTAAGGAATGGATCGGCGGCCACCAGCGTCCGGTCCAGCAGCGCAGGGTCGAGTATCAACTCGTCCGAGTCGACGCCAAAGTTGACGTCGCAGCCCAGGAGGTTCCGCGCACGGCGCAGATCGCCCGAGCGCTGGTGGACGAAGTTCGCGACGAGCGGAGAAATCCTGTGGCCGACGAGTTGCCGGCAGAGCCGGACGAGCGTCAGTGCGAAGGACTCCATCTGGTGCCGGTCGAGGTGCCGCGGCACGCCTGCATAGGAAAGCGCGAGCCGGAAGGTCGAGCCCTTGTGCATCCGCAAGATCAACGCATGATTCGCCGCCTGGGCGTACCGTTCGAGGCGGCGTAGAGCATCGCCGAGGCAATGCGACGAGGCGGCGACGTAGTAGAGCATGCCGAGTTCGCGCAGATCGAATTGCTCGGCCAGGTTCAGGCCGAGGAAGTCGTCGCCGAGGGTGCGCGAAGCCTGCTCGAGGAATTCGATCTGCGACCTGACATCGATCCGACCGTCGTGATCGGGGGCGACCGCTGACAGTCCGGCGCGGGCGAGCAAAGGGGCCGGATCGATGCCGCGGCGTCGGAGTTCGGCTACGGCGAGGCGCGTGGCCAGGCCGGCCGTAGTCGGCGCCGCTGCGAGTTGTCGGAAAACAGGCTCATTCTGGTCGGCCACGGTCGTCCGGTATCACGACGCGATTAACGCTTTATGAGCCTTTGGCGGCTCAGCGCAAAACTTTGTACCGTGCCGCAAGACGGGTGTGCCCATATCTCAGCCCATGACACCGCCTATGCCGTACTCCATCGGGTTGTTTATCGAGCGGGCAGCAGTTGGCACGACCGCAAGATCGCAGACCGGTATGAAGAGCAAGCATTGCTGGCCATCTGTTCTTATTCTGCGACCAGCCGAGGCGACCGCCGGGCCAAGGCCGACTACCTATTGCCCGTTGAGGCACGGGCGAACTCGACCTGGAAGAGCACATGCAGGCCATCCTGCAATCCATCATGCAGGGCTGATCGGCGCCGGTCGACGCTGAAGCGAACTTCCGCTTCTGGCCCCCAAACCGGATCTGCTTCTGCCGCGACGTGAACGGCAGCTGTGCCCCTCATCTCGGCCGTAGAACCCAGTCCTGCCAACCACTGAAAGCAGACACTAGCGGCAACCACGCTGGAGGTCGCAGTTGCCCAGCACCGGAGGTCTATTTTGCAAATTTTCGACCTTTCTGCACGCTCCTGTTGGGGTCGCATCTCCGCCTTTCGGACAATGGATGCCCACATCGCCGGGCTCGGTCTTGCCAATGCTCGCCAATAGCGGCAGTCTCAGCCTCGACTGGCTGGTCATCGAGTGCATGGCAGTTACCTTGGATGCTCGCGAAATCCTAGACAGACTGATCGCGACCCATCGAGGCTGCATAGAAGCATGGGACACATCGAGGATGAGGCGGCTGGTCAATATGTGGATCGCCGCCGCCGTCATTCTTTTGACCTCAATTGGCGAGACTGCCGCTCAGATCCGATCCTGCAGCAGGTTCGTGTTGCCGCTCGCCATGAGACTGCGCGCCAACCTTCTAATTGCCTGCGCGAGCTTAGCCATATCGATAGCTGGCTGTTTGCCGGTGTCGGCTGCCACGCGGAATATCGTTCTGCTTTTTGACGAACGGGTCGAACTGCCTGGTCTATCGGTGTTGAGCGCGGAACTAGTCCATACACTGCAGTCCAACTCCACCGAGCCAATCGAGGTCTATCGCGAGTCGATGGATTTGTCCCGATTTGGCTCAGATTCTTACAACACGCTGCTGCGGGACTTCCTCCGTGCAAAATATGCCGAGAAGAAGATCGACGTAGCAGTTGCCGTCATGGCCCCTGCGCTTAATTTCCTTTTGAACTACGGTGATCAGATATTTCCGAACACACCAATTGTGTTCTGCGGGCTTGATCGAGGACAACTTGGCACGCGTGCGCTCCCACGCAACGTGTTCGGCGTTCTTGTAAAGAGGCAGTTTGCGCCGACACTTGAGGTTGCACTTCGTCTCCAGCCCGCGACCGAAGGCGTTGTTGTCGTTTCCGGCACGACGGACTTCGACAAGAGCCTTCTCGCGGCGGCGCAGAAGGAGTTCCGTCCGTATGAAAACCGGGTTTCGTTTACTTACCTGTCCGAACTCCCCCTGGAACAGCTTCTCGCGAGGCTTTTCGCATTTGCCGCACGGAGACATCGTCCTCTTCGTCTCGATGTTTCGAGACGGCAGCGGCCATCCCGTCGTTCCACATGAGGTCGTTGAACGTGTTTCCAACGCGGCAAGCGTGCCCGTCTATGCCTTTGTCGATCAATACCTCGGTCGCGGTATCGTAGGGGGAAGCCTGTATAGTTTCACCGCGCATGGCGCTGAGACAGCCAAGATGGTTCTGCGGCTGCTGACAGGCGCGGTGCCTCAGCAAAACTTTTCCGAAGTCTCCAGCAGTAAGCTAATGTTCGACTGGCAGCAGATGCGACGCTGGGGTATCAGCGAGGCCCGTCTCCCTCCAGAGAGCCAAATCTACTTCCAAGAGCTAACCGAATTGGAACGGTATCCCTGGCAAATTGCCCTTGTGACTGCGGTTGTTCTGATACAGGCCGGGCTTATTGCAGTCCTGCTGCGTGAGCATCGTCGGCGTCAAGTGGCCGAAGTCCAGTCCCGGCAGCGCATGGCAGAGCTTGCTCATGTCGGCCGCGTCTCGACCGCCGGCGAGCTGACCGCCTCCATTGCCCACGAAATAAACCAGCCGCTCGGCGCTATTCTGATGAGCGCCGAATCCGCGGAATTCATCCTGAAATCGCCGAGCCCCGACATCCCTGAACTCGGCGACATCGTGAGCGATATCTTGCAGAATAACCGGCGCGCTACCGACGTCATCCAGAGGATGCGCAGCCTCCTGAAAAAGGCACCCTTCGAACTGAAAAGCCTCGACCTCAACGACCTCGCACGGGAAACCGTCGAATTTCTTTCGGCGCTAGCAATCGGCCGAAAAGTCGAACTCCTCAGCGTGATCACACCGTATGCGCTTCCGATCCTCGGCGACCGCATTCAACTTCAACAAGTCGTTGTGAATCTTGTCGTGAACGGGATCGACGCGATGAACGAGACGCCGAGCGAAAATCACACCATCAGCATCCGGACTTCGCGCGTTGAACAGTTTGCCGAGTTGTGCGTGTCTGATCGCGGACCGGGCATTCCCGAAGACAAATTGGAAGAGGTCTTCGAACCATTTTTCACCACCAAGGCGGAAGGCATGGGCATGGGGCTGTCCATCACGCGCACTATTATCGAGGCGCACAATGGACTGATATGTGCGAAAAATCAGGATCACGGCGGTGCGTCGTTCCGGATCAGACTTCCTCTTGTCCGATAGTTGGTGATGCCTCGCGCGTCCAATTCGAGTTCGCAATGCATCAAAGCGGACATCTGCCGACGGCCATGAATTTATGGTGGTTCTGGTGCGTTAGAGGTTTGCCCGCGCATTAACGCCGTGCCGGGTCAATAGCCGTTTCTAAGGGCGAATAAGGGCAACCGTGCTGGTTGGTTCAATCCTCTGCGGTGGTGCTACCTCGACCGAGGCAGTTAGGGTTCCGTCGGGGTGAACCTCCCAGACGAGCTTGGCATCCTCATCTTCCATGACCGGGTCAACCGAAAGGCATTGTGCGTAGACCTGTTCGAATTGCCCAGTAAAGGCTCCGAGCGAGTCTGGAAGTTGCTGATCGCAATCCTCCTTCGTTTCGAAGATGGAAACCGGGGCGGGCAGTTCATGGCATTGGGAAAGACCATCCGAACAACCGACGATCAGAAGCAAGGCGGCGATGTCTTCAACGGGCGGGGAGACGTCCTCGTCCGCCAAAGGTGCAGTCACGTGATCCGCCAGCGGGAGAGTCATCAGCACCAGCACAGCCAAGGCAAGAACTTGGCTCGATAAGCGGCGTCGCTTCGGCAAGACAGCGATCTTCATGGCTGATTTCCCTCCACCTGACGTAGGGGCAGCAGCCATCATCCTCCGAATTTCGTATAGCCGATATTGGCCCTACGGCCATTGCACGTGCGGACAGAAGTTTCCGACGCGGCATCGTCCTATCTCAATAGTGCATGGCGTCGATGAGCTACAAGGCGACGGGAAACATCCGCGCCATCCAGATACTGCTCGGACATTCCAAGATTGAGAACACGGTCCGATATCTGGGGGTCGACGTGGAGGACGCGCTGCTCTTGGCAGAGCGGACCGAAATCTGACGTTGAGCGGTCATCCGGCGCGACGCGGATGACCGCTTCGACGGGTTATCAATCTCAACGGCCCCGACCACCATGGGGTGGAAAGCGGTCAGTCCGGTGGCGAGGTGCTAGTGACCGCTTCGTGTCACATACAGACCTGTAGAA